>JBOHCG010000347.1:0-8241 GCA_050698735.1 Streptosporangiaceae bacterium
CCGGCGCGCATCTTCGCTATGTTCGCGGCCGGGTGGAAGTCGTCCGCGTCCGCGAAGTGCCAGCCCAGCCGCCCGGCGAGCAGCGCACCCACGGTCGTCTTGCCGCTACCCGACACGCCGGCCACGACCAGGATCATCCGGGCCAGATGCCGAACGACAGGCCCGACGTTGCGGCCCAGTTGAATTGTCCGGCATAATTCGAGACGTCAATACCCGCAGCAAGGGCAGTCATCGGCCACCGCTTCCCATCCCGTACCCCAGAGGAATCGTAGTCTAGGAGATACTGGACAAGTGGGCCGATCGAAGCGGACGGAGATGACGCCGGACATGGGAAACCGTCGCCGCATCGGATCATGGCCGGTGTACCGGCAGCTGACCGGGACCGACCGCCGCGGCCTCGGCGCCGCGGCCAAGAGCGGCCGCAGCCGCGAGGCACGCACGAGCACCGCCGACACGGTGGTCAAGTCGGTCTGCCCCTACTGCGCGGTGGGCTGCGGCCAGAATGTGTATGTAAAGGGCGGGAAGGTCGTCCAGATCGAGGGCGACCCGGACTCGCCGGTCAGCCGCGGTCGGCTGTGTCCCAAGGGCTCGGCGAGCATGCAGCTCACCACCGGTGCCGCGCGCCAGTACCGGGTGAAGTACCGCCGCCCGTTCGGTAAAAATTGGGAAGACCTGGACCTGGATACGGCGATGGACATGATCGCGGACCGGGTGCTGCAGGCCCGCCAGCAGGGCTGGCAGTGGGAGGTGGACGCTAACCGGACCCGCCGGACGCTCGGGTTCGCGAGCCTCGGCGGGGCGACGCTGGACAACGAAGAGAACTACCTGATCAAGAAGCTGTTCACCGCGCTTGGCGCGATCCAGATCGAGAACCAGGCCCGGATATGACACTCCTCCACCGTCCCCGGTCTGGGGACTAGCTTCGGGCGCGGCGGCGCCACCACGTTCCAGCAGGACCTGCAGAACTCCGACTGCATCCTGATCCAGGGCTCCAACATGGCCGAGTGCCACCCGGTCGGCTTCCAGTGGGTGATGGAGGCCAAGGCGCGCGGCGCGACGATCATCCACGTCGACCCCAGGTTCACCCGCACAAGCGCGGTCGCCGACCTGCACGTGCCGCTGCGCGCGGGCAGCGACATCGTGTTCCTCGGCGCGATCATCAACTACGTCATCGCCAACGAGAAGTACTTCCGCGACTACGTGATCGCCTACACCAACGCGGCCACGCTGCTGACCGAGGACTTCGTCGACACCGAGGACCTGGACGGTGTGTTCGCGGGCCTGGACGCCGAGGGTCACCGTTACGACCTGTCGACCTGGAGTTACTCCGGGACCATGGTCCGGGCCGCGGCCGGCTCCCGCGGCGCTCCTTATAAAAAAGATCTTTCTGGCAGAACGGGCCGTGGTAACACCGACGGGCAGGACCCCGGCCCGCAGGTGGCCGAGTCCCTGGAGCATCCTCGCAGCGTCTTCCAGACGCTCAAGCGGCATTTCGCCCGCTACACCCCCGAGGCTGTGGAGCAGGCTTGCGGCGTGCCGCTCGATGCCTTCGCCAAGGTATGCGAGCTGCTGACGGCCAACTCCGGCCGGGACCGCACCACCGCGTTCGTGTACAGCGTCGGCTGGACCCAGCATACCGTCGGCGTGCAGTACATCCGCACCGCCGCGATCCTGCAGGCCCTGCTCGGAAACATGGGCCGGCCGGGCGGCGGCATCCTGGCGCTACGCGGGCACGCGTCGATCCAGGGCTCCACCGACATCCCCACCCTGTTCGACCTGCTGCCCGGCTACCTGCCGATGCCGCGCGCGCAGGCGCACCGGGACCTGGACAGCTACCTCGGCGACATCACCATGACCAAGGGGTTCTGGGCCAACTCCAGGGCCTATATGGTCAGCCTGCTCAAGGCGTACTGGGGAGCGGCCGCCACGGCAGAGAACGACTTCTGCTACGACTACCTGCCCAGGCTGACCGGCGACCACAGCACGTACACGACCGTGACCGAGCAGATCGCGGGGCGGTGCAAGGGCTACTTCCTGTTCGGCCAGAACCCGGCCGTGGGCTCGGCCAACACCAGGATGCAGCGGTTCGGCATGGCCAACCTCGACTGGCTTGTGGTGCGGGACATGGTGATGATCGAGAGCGCGACCTGGTGGCAAGACGGGCCGGAGATCGAGACCGGCGAGATGCGCACCGAGGACATCAAGACCGAGGTGTTCTTCCTGCCCGCCGCGGCGCACACCGAGAAGTCGGGCAGCTTCACCAACACCCAGCGGATGCTGCAGTGGCACCACGAGGCGGTGCCGCCCGCGCAGGACGCCCGCAGCGACCTGTGGTTCACCTACCATCTGGGCCAGCGCATCCGCGAGAAGCTGGCTGCCTCGACCGACGATGCGGACCGGCCGGTGCTTGACCTGACCTGGGACTACCCGGTGCACGGTCCGCTGGACGAGCCGTCCGCCGAAGCTGTGCTCGCCGAGGTCAACGGGTGGGACGCCGAGGGCAAGCCGCTGTCCGGATTCGCGCAGCTGAAGGACGACGGATCGACGGTCTGCGGGTGCTGGATCTACAGCGGCGCGTACGCCGGCGGGGTCAACCAGACTGCCAGGCGCAAGCCGGGCTCCGAGCAGAGCTGGGTTGCGCCCGAGTGGGGCTGGGCCTGGCCCGCCAACCGGCGGATCCTGTACAACCGGGCCTCGGCCGATCCGGACGGCAAGCCGTGGAGCGAGCGCAAGGCCTACGTCTGGTGGGACGACGGGGCCGGCAAGTGGACCGGGCACGACGTGCCCGACTTCCCGGCCACCAGGCCGCCCTCCTACCGGCCGCCCGAGGGCGCGCGCGGCGTCGACGCGATCTCCGGCATCGACGCGTTCATCATGCAGAACGACGGCAAGGCGTGGCTGTACGCCCCGGCCGGCCTCTCCGACGGTCCGCTGCCGACGCACTACGAGCCGCAGGAATCGCCGTTCACCAACCCGCTGTACGGCCAGCAGCGCAACCCGGTCAGGCAGATCATCAGGAACCCGCAGGACCCGCTGCAGCCGAGCGGCGCCGAACCAGGCTCGTCGGTCTTCCCCTACGTGGCGACCACGTACCGGCTGACCGAGCACCACACCGCGGGCGGCATGTCGCGGACGCTGCCGTACCTGGCCGAGCTCCAGCCGGAGTTCTTCTGCGAGGTGTCGCCGGAACTGGCCGCCGAGCGCGGCCTGGAGAATGCGGGCTGGGCCACGATCATCACCGCCCGCACCGCGGTGGAGGCCCGGGTCCTCGTCACGCCGCGGCTGCGCCCGCTGACGGTCGCCGGGCGGCCGCTGCACCAGGTCGGGCTGCCCTACCACTGGGGCCAGAATGGGCTGGTAACCGGCGACTCCGCGAACGAGCTCGCGGCGTTGTCGCTCGACCCGAACGTACATATCCAGGAGGTCAAGGCGATGGCCTGCGACATCCGCCCCGGCCGCCGCCCGCGCGGCCCCGCGCTGCGGCGGCTTGTCCGCGAGTACGCGGAGCGTGCGGGCATCACCAGCGAGACGGGCACGGAGGTCCGCGATGAGCAGTGATCCCGCCGCCCAGGCCGGTCACCTCGACCATCCGCCGCGGATGGGCTTCTTCACCGACACCTCGGTCTGCATCGGCTGCAAGGCGTGCGAGGTGGCCTGCAAGGAGTGGAACGCGGTGCCAGAGGACGGGCTGAGCCTGTCCGGCATGTCCTACGACAACACCGTCGGCCTGGGCGCCTCCACCTGGCGGCACGTCGCGTTCATCGAGCAGCTGGTCGCCGCCCCGGCAACCGCTTCTTCCTCCTCCACACCACTGGCCCCCTCCTCCCCAGCGCAACCGGGAGACGGCGTCCGCTGGCTGATGTCAAGTGACGTGTGCAAGCACTGCACGGAGTCGGCCTGCCTGGACGTCTGCCCGACCGGGGCGCTGTTCCGCACCGAGTTCGGCACCGTGGTGGTCCAGGACGATATCTGCAACGGCTGCGGCTACTGCGTCCCTGCCTGCCCGTTCGGCGTGATCGACCGGCGCGAGCAGGACGGGCAGGCGCACAAGTGCACGCTGTGCTATGACCGGCTTGGCGCGGGCATGGAGCCGGCCTGCGCGAAGGCCTGCCCGACCAAGTCCATCCAGTTCGGCCCGCTGGACGAGCTGCGCGAGCGGGCGCGGCTGCGGGTGGATGACCTGCACGCGGCTGGCCAGGAGAACGCGCAATTGTACCTTGACGACCCGGCGGACGGCATCGGCGGTGGTGGCGCGTTCTTCCTGCTGCTGGACGAGCCGGAGGTCTACGGCCTGCCGCCCGACCCCGTGGTCACCACTCGCGACCTGCCGGACATGTGGCGGCACGTGGGGATCGCCGCGGCGGGCCTGGTCGCCACCGCGATAGCGCTCGGCTTCGGACGGCGGAAGTGACCCCCGCCGGCGAGCCAAAGGGTCGCGCTGCCGGAAGCGAGGTCCCGATGACGGACATGCGGACTCGCGGGAACGGCACGCGCCGCCGCCGCCGGGGCGGCGAACAACTGATGGTGCCGGACGCGGAGTTCACCTCATACTACGGTCGGCCGGTGATAAAGGAGCCGGTGTGGCAGGCGGTCGACGTCCCCTCGTACCTGTTCCTCGGTGGCCTGGCCGGCGCGTCTTCGGTGCTCGCCGCGGGCGCTCAGCAGTCCGGCTACGGCGAGCTTGCCCGGATGGCGAAGATCACCGCCCTCGGCGCGGTCAGCCTGTCGGCCGTCGCACTCGTCCACGACCTGGGCAGGCCCGGGCGCTTCGCCAACATGCTGCGGGTGTTTAAGCCGACTTCGCCGATGAGCGTCGGCTCCTGGCTGCTCGCCGCCTACGGCCCGGTGGCGGGCGCCGCCGCGGTCTGCGACGTGACCGGGATCCTGCCGCAGGCGGGCCGCGCCGCCACGCTGGGCGCCGGACTGCTCGGCCCGGCCGTCGCCACCTACACCGCCGCGCTGATCTGCGACACCGCGGTGCCCGGCTGGCACGCGGGCTACCGGGAGATGCCCTACCTGTTCGCCGGCTCGGCGGCAGGCGCGGCGGGCGGACTCGGCCTCCTCGTCCTGGCTCCGGCGGAGGGCAGGCCCGCCCGCACTCTCGCCGCCCTTGGCGCGACGACCGAACTCGTCGCCAAGCGGCTGCTGCTGCGGCGCCTGGCCGGATCGGATGGACAGAGCCTGGCCGAACCCTATGAGGCCGGCCGACCCGGCGCGATGCTCCGCACCGCGGAGGCGCTGACCGCGGGCGGGCTGGCAGGCGCGCTGCTCGGCCGTCGCAGTCGCCTGGTGTCCGCGCTGTCCGGCGCGTCGCTGGTCGCGGCCTCGGCGCTGACCAGGTTCGGCATCTTCGAGGCGGGCATGGCCTCGGCCCGCGATCCGAAGTACACGATCGTCCCGCAGCGCCGCCGCCTAGAATCTGTCGCGCCACGACATTAACGCTGACCTCGCCGCCTGCGTACGCTTTTCTCCAGGGACAACAAGCGGAAGGCGGTTCGGTGTCCGGGCGGTCGGCGCGACGGCGTGTGCTGCGAGTCACGCTGCCCGGCGACGGTCGGCCTGGAGGCAGCTCGCCCCGTGCCGACCTCCTCGCGGGCGAGGAGCCGCTCGGGATCAGGGTGGACGGCACCGCGCTGGCCATGACCATGCGCACCCCCGGCGATGACCTCGAGCTCGCGGCGGGATTCCTGGTGAGCGAGGCAGTAGTCCGCTCACCGGCGGACATCGCCGAGATCAAGCTCTGCGACGGGACCGCCTGCGGCCATGCCGACCACAACGGGATGGGCAACATCGCCGACGTGACCCTGGCCCAGGGCGTCATCGTGACACCGGGTGCCCGGCGCAACTTCTTGACCACCAGCGCGTGCGGCATCTGCGGGAAGACGAGCATCGAGGACATCTGTGTCCTGCCGCACGCGCCGCTGGCCGCCGACGCGACGTGCTTCGCGCCGGAAATGCTGGCCGCGCTGCCGGACCGGCTGCGCGACGCGCAGCGGGTGTTCTCGCGTACCGGCGGGCTGCACGCCGCCGGCCTTTTCACCGCCGACGGCGAGCTGATAGTCGTCCGCGAGGACGTCGGCAGGCACAACGCGGTGGACAAGGTGGTGGGGTGGGCGCTGCTCGGCGGGCGCCTGCCACTGACCGGCTGCGTCCTGCTTGTCAGCGGCCGCGCCTCGTTCGAGCTGGTCCAGAAGGCCGTCCTGGCGGGGATCCCGCTGCTCGCCGCCGTCTCCGCGCCGTCCTCGCTCGCCGCCGACCTGGCCGAGCAGGCGGGTCTCACCCTGGTCGGCTTCCTGCGCGGCGCGTCGATGAACGTCTATACCGGAGCCCACCGGCTCTCGGCCTCAGGGTGCTAAATGTTGAGTATGCCGCGCGCAGCCGCACCCGGCCCTGGGCCAAGCCCGGCGGCCGCCTACTCGCAATGGATCGACGCGTGCGCGGGCGCGGGCTGGCGCGCCGCGCCCGTGGCAGAGGAGGTGCCGGTACAGGACGGCCTCGGCCGGATCACGGCCGCTTCCGTGTGCGCCCGCTGGCCCGTGCCCCGTTCCGCCTGCGCCGCGATGGACGGCATCGCGATCAAGGTCGGCCCGGCCGCCGCCGGCGGCGGCGGCGGCGTATGGCAGCTGGCCGCAGCCATGTTCGCCTGGGTCGACACCGGTGATCCGATGCCGGCGGGAATGGACACGGTGGTGGAACGCGAGCGGGTCAGGCTCCGCGCCGACGGCAGCGCCGAGATCACCGGCCCGGCACCGCGCGGGCTGAACGTACGCGCCGTCGGCGAGGACTTCCCGGCCGGCGAACTCCTCGTCCCGGCGGGCCGCCGCCTGCGCCCAGCCGATCTGGCCGCCGCCGCCACGGCGGGGCATGCCACGCTGAAGGTGACCAGGCGGCCGGTGGCCGCGATCATCCCGACAGGAGATGAGATCCGGCCGGTCGGATCGACGCTCCGGCCGGGGGATATCACCGAAAGCAACTCCCTCATGCTGGCCTCCCGGGCCACGCAGGCCGGTGCCCGGCCGCGAGTCAGTGACGTGCAGCCCGATGACACCGACGCGATCGCCGGGGAGATCAGGCGCGCCGCGCTCGCCGCCGACGTCGTGCTGGTTATCGCGGGTTCCAGCGCCGGGCGCAGCGATCACACAGCCGCCGCCATCGCCGGGGCGGGTGGTCTGGCAGCCAGGGGCGTGGCGGTCCGGCCCGGCCACCCAGTGCTGCTCGGCTACGTCCGGGCGGACCGGGTCCGAGCCGGCCGGAGCGTGACGGCCATCCCCGTGATCGGGATTCCCGGCTACCCGCTTGCCGCCGCGGTGATCTTCGAGTTGTTCGCCGTTCCCCTGATCGCCGCGCTCCAGGGCAGGTCGACCGCGGATCGCATGCCGCAGCGGGCGCAACTGGCGTGCGACTGGGTCTCCTCGCCCGATGTCGAGGACTGGGTCCCGGTGTCCCTTGCCCCGGCCGCGGGCCCGGCGGCCCGGCACGCCGATTGTCTCGTCGTGGCCACTCCGACCGGGCGCGGCGCCGGGTCGATCAGCCGGCTGCTGCGGGCCGATGCCTGGTGGCCGATTCCCATCGGGCAGGGGAAGTTCGCATCCGGCGAGCACATCGACGTTCAGCCGATACCCGGCGGCCCGCTGTGACCCGCGCCGGTCAGTGGTCGGCCGACCAGCCGCGCGCCACCCGCTCAAGCCTCGCGGCCGTTTCCGCCAGTGGTTGCCCGCGGCCGACCGCGATGCCCAGCAGGTAGGTGGTCAGCGGCGCGGCCGGCCTGTCCACCGCGTGCGCCGCGACCTTAGCCAGGTCGAGCAGCATCTTCTGGTCGACGTCCGATGGGTCGACGCCGAGCTCGGCGCACAGCGCGTCGGTCCAGTCGTCCAGCGTGCTCATCGTTCTCCGTTCGGTGTCTGGAAGGAGATTCTGTCGCCCGTGGCGAGCGGAGTCTCGCCGTCGCCGGTGATCTGGTCGCCGTTCAGCGCCGCCACGACGTCTCGGCCCAGCACCAGGCCAAGCGCGGCGGCGGCGGCGCCCACCGTGGCGGCCCGGACGGCGCGCGGGCCGACCTCGCCAAAACCCGTGCCGTCGGCCCCGGCGAGCTCCACGGTCACCTCCGGCGCCGGCCGGGCGCGAGCCGCCTGGTAGTCGGCGAGCGTGTTGACGTTCACGACCGAGTCCAGGTCCGGGTCAAGCGCGGCGAGCACTGGGTCCTGCTTCAGCGCGGCGTCGTCGAGCGTTTCCACCGTGCAC
>JBOHCG010000348.1:0-8196 GCA_050698735.1 Streptosporangiaceae bacterium
GCCGGATCCAGTCCCGCGGGCTTGCGGATAACTACTGGCACATGGGCGTGCCAGGCCCCGGCGGCCCGTGCTCGGAGATCTACTACGACCGCGGTCCCGGCTACGGCCGCGATGGCGGCCCCGAGGCCGACGAGGACCGGTTCCTCGAGGTCTGGAACCTGGTCTTCATGCAGGACCAGCTGAGCAAGGTCCGGGCCAAGGACGACTTCGACATCGAGGGGCCGCTGCCGTCCAGGAACGTCGACACCGGGATGGGCCTGGAGCGGATGGCGTCCATCCTGCAGGGCGTCGACAACCTGTACGAGATCGACACCACCTGGAAGATACTCGACCGGGCGGCGGAGCTGACCGAGCAGAGCTACGGCAGGGACCAGCGGGCCGACGTGGGCCTGCGGGTGATCGCCGACCACGTGCGCAGCGCGGTGATGCTGATCGAGGACGGGGTACTGCCGACCAACGAGGGCCGCGGCTACGTGCTGCGGCGCATCGTACGGCGCAGCATCAGGAACCTCCGGCTGCTCAGCGGCGCGCAGCGCGGCGGCGGCGCATCCGGCACCGGCGAGCGCTTCATGCACGAGCTCACCTCGGTCGCGATCGAGGCAATGGCGCCGCTGTACCCGGAGCTGACCCGCGACGCGGCGAACATCCAAACGGTGATCGACGCGGAGGAGGCGGCGTTCGGCAGCACGCTGCGCACCGGCACCGCGATCTTCGACGCCGCGGTCGAGGAGAACAGGCGGAAGAGCTCGACGACGCTCACCGGCGCCCAGGCGTTCCAGCTGCACGACACGTACGGCTTCCCGATCGACCTGACCCTGGAGATGGCGGCCGAGCAGGGGCTGTCCGTCGACGAGGAGGGTTTCCGCCGCCTGATGGCGGAGCAGAGGGACCGGGCGAAGCGCGACGCCGCGGAGAAGAAGACCGGCAACGCCGATATCTCGGCGTTCGCGGAGATGCTCGAGCGCTCAGGCGCGGTCACCTTCACCGGCTACGACCAGGTATCAGGCGAGGCGACGGTGCTGGGCCTGCTGGTGGGCGGCGTCCTGGTTCCAAGCGCGGGCGCGGGCACCGAACTCGACGTGGTCCTCGACCGCACCCCGTTCTACGCCGAGGGCGGCGGCCAGCTCGCCGACGCGGGCACGATCACGGTGGACGGCGGCCAGGTCGAGGTCTACGACGTACAGACCCCGCTGGCCGGGCTGATCGTGCACCGCGGCAAGGTCACCTCGGGCGAGATCTCCGCCGGCGCGCCCGCGCACGCGGAGATCGACATCGAGCGCCGCCGCGCGCTCTCCAGGTCGCACACCGCGACGCATCTCGTGCATCGCGCGCTGCGCGGCGCGCTCGGCGAGTCGGCGGCGCAGGCAGGCTCGGAGAACTCGCCCGGCAGGCTCAGGTTCGACTTCACCGCCGCGGGGGCCGTCCCGCTGTCCGTGCTGCGCGATACCGAGGACCAGGTCAACGACGTCCTCGTCAACGACCTGGACGTGCGCGCGTTCTATACCTCCCAGCAGGAGGCCCGCAACATGGGCGCGCTGGCCCTGTTCGGGGAGAAGTACGGCGACCGGGTCCGGGTAGTCGAGGTCGGCGACTACTCACGCGAGCTGTGCGGTGGTACCCACGTCGCCAGGTCGGGCCAGCTCGGC
The DNA here is from genome assembly GCA_050698735.1 of Streptosporangiaceae bacterium. Classification (GTDB taxonomy): domain Bacteria; phylum Actinomycetota; class Actinomycetes; order Streptosporangiales; family Streptosporangiaceae; genus Palsa-504. Next base: position 1,647 of record JBOHCG010000348.1, read on the forward strand.
CTGGTCAAGATCCTCGGCGAGGCGTCCATCGGGGCGGGCGTGCGCAGGGTCGAGGGGCTCGTCGGCATCGACGCGTTCCGCTTCCTCGCCAGGGAAAGCGCGCTGGTCAGCCAGCTGAGCGAGCAGTTCAAGGCGCCCCGCGAGCAGTTGCCCGAGCGGATCTCCGCGGTCGTGGCCAGGCTCAGGGACGCCGAGCGTGACCTGCAGCGGCTGCGGGCTGCCCGGCTGCTCGAGTCCGCGGGCGAGATCGCCGGCGGCGCGGCGGACATCGCGGGGACATCCCTGGTCGTGCACCGCGTGCCGGACGGGACGGAGTCCGACGACATCCGCGCGCTTGCGCTGGACGTACGCGGCCGGCTGCCCGCCGACCGGCCCGCGGTGGCGATGATCGTCGGCGTGCCCGCGGACCGGCCCGTGGTCGTCATCGCGGTCAACGAGGCCGCCCGCGGCCTGGGCCTGTCGGCCGGAACGCTGGCCGGGATCGCCGCCAGAGCGCTTGGCGGCGGCGGTGGCGGGAAGCCGGATGTCGCCCAGGGCGGCGGCGCGCCGCTGTCCGCAGGCCGTCCAGGCGTTATCGACGAGGCGTTTGATGCTGTTCGTTCGGCATTGCGGGACACGCACGCGTCCGGTAGGTAACGTGTGGGCATGCTGCTGCGACCTGGAGTCCAGGGGTCCGGGTCGCGCCTGGCCCATCGCCTGGCCCATCGCCCGGCCCATCGCCCGGCCCATCGCCCGGCCTGCCGCCCGGCCTGCCGCCCGGCCTGCCGTCCGGCCCTCCCGGGGGCCGTGCCGGTGAGGAAGGGCGTGCGGCTGGCGGTGGACGTCGGCTCGGTCCGCGTCGGGGTGGCGCAAAGCGACCCCGGCGGCATCCTGGCCAGTCCGCTGACCGTGCTGCCGGCCGGGCGGGCGGAGCATGACGAGCTCGCGAGGCTAGCCGCGGCGTCGGAGGCGATCGAGGTCATCGTCGGCCTGCCGACGTCCTTGTCCGGCAGGGAAGGCACCGCCGCGGCCGGCGCGCGGAGCTTCGCCGCCGGCCTGGCCGAGCGGCTCGCCCCCATCCCGGTCCGGCTGGTCGACGAGCGCTTCACTACCGCGACCGCGCACGACGCGCTGCGTCGCGGCGGGAAGGATGCCAGGGCCCGCCGGCAGGTGGTGGACGCCGCGGCGGCCGCGGTGCTGCTGCAAGCCGCCCTGGACGCCGAACGCCAGACCGGCCGCCCTCCAGGTCAGCTGGTGACCTCGACGATGAAGGACGGCACGTGAGCGAGAACGGCACCTGGCGGCGGGGCACGCAGCAGGGATCCCAGGGGATGCGCCAGGGCGGCGGATGGCAGCCCGCACAGCCCGCACAGCCCGCACAGCCCGCACAGCCCGCACAGCCCGCACAGCCCGCACAGCACGGGCAGCCGCTGCCGCCCGGGTACGAGCCGGTGCATCACGAATCCGGGTTCGCCGATCAACGCCCTCCCGCCGACTCTCCCTGGCGCAGGACCGAACGGCATTCCCGGCCCGAGGCGCGCGACTGGCAGCAGGGCACTCCGATCAGCGCCCGCTACGGGGACGAGGGTCACCACGGTCCTGACAACGACGACCCCGGTTACGACCGAGGGGGCGGCGGGTTCGTTCCCGGCTTCGGCGACGATTCGGGCTTCCCCGGGCAAGGCGATCCGCGGGGCCGTGGCGGACACGGGCCAGGTGGCGAACACCCGGCCCGCCGCGGGCGCCCGAAGCCCGGCGTCGGCCCCGGTTATGGCAGCGCCGGCCCCGGTTACGGCAGCCCTGGAGGCCCGGTCAGGCCCAAGCGCCGCAGGCTCCGCTGGCTAGCGCCGTGGGCCGCCGTGCTGGTCATCCTGATCCCGCTGCTGGTGGCTGGCGGGTACGCGTACAGCTTCATCAGGAGCAAGTACTATCCGCCTGACTACTCCGGCGCGGGCACCGGGCACCTCGTGGTCCAGGTTCCGTCCGGTGCCACGCCGACCAGCCTCGGGCCGGAACTGCAGCGGCTCGGCGTGGTGGCCAGCGCCCGCGCGTTCGTCCTCGCGGCCGAGCACAGCACGGCGCCGGGCGGCCTGCTGCCGGGCTTCTACGGGATGCGCGAGCACATGAAGGCATCGCTGGCCTACGCGCTGCTGCTCGACCCGAAGAACCTGGTGGAGGTTACGGTCACGATCCCGGAGGGATTGCGGCTGACCAATATCGTGGCGACGCTCGGGACGAAGTCCGGCATCGCGGTCGGCAAGTACGAGGCGGTGCTCAAGGACCCGGCGCAGCTGCACCTGCCCTCCTACGCGAAGGGCAACCCCGAGGGTTTCCTGTTCCCCGCGACCTACGAGGTGCAGCCGCACGAGACCGCCTTCGGCGTGCTGACCGCCATGGTGCAGCGGTTCGACCAGGAGGCGGCGTCGGTCAACCTGACCCAGGCCGCAAGCCAGGTGCACCTGACGCCGGACCAGGTGATCATCATGGCGAGCCTGGTGCAGGCCGAGGGCGGCCGGGACTCCGACTTCCCGAAGATCGCCAGGGTCATCTACAACCGGCTGGCCCAGCACATCCCGCTGCAGCTGGACAGCACCGTGTTCTACGCGCTGAACAGCTACGGGATCGTCGCCTCGGACCAGCAGCTCACCACCAACTCGCCGTACAACACCTACAAGTACAAGGGGCTGACCCCGGGCCCGATCGACAGCCCGGGCGACGCGGCGATCAGGGCGGTGCTGCATCCTGCGTCCGGCAACTGGATCTACTTCGTGACGGTGAACCCGAAGACCGGCCTGACCCTCTTCACCGACAGCGAGGCTCAGTTCCAGATTTACCGCCAGGAACTCGAGAAGAACCTGGGCCAGGGTTGACAGGCGGCAGCAAGGCGGCGGTTCTCGGCTTGCCGATCGCGCATTCGCTGTCGCCCGTGCTGCACAGGGCCGCCTACGCCGCGCTGGGCCTGGACGGCTGGACCTACACGCGGATCGAGTGCGACGAGGCCGGGCTGGCTGGCCTTATCGCCTCCTGCGATCGCGACTGGGCCGGGCTCTCGCTGACCATGCCGCTGAAGCGGGCGGTGCTCCCGCTGCTCGACCGCACCGAGCCGCTAGCCAGCGAGGTAGGCGGCGCGAACACGGTGGTCTTCGCCGGCGGCGCCCGGCACGGGTACAACACCGACGTCCCCGGCATGGTGGCGGCCCTGACCCAGGCGGGCGTGACCTCCCCGGCCGGCGCCACGATCCTCGGCGCGGGCGCGACCGCCTGCGCCGCCCTCGCCGCGCTCCGCGACACCGGCCTGACCACCGCGGTGGTCCAGGTCCGCGACCAGGCCCGGGCGGGCGACCTGCTCGCTGTCGCCGACCGGCTGGGCATGGCGGTCGAGTTGCGGCCGTTCGGCTCCGCCGTTCCCGGCGGGGACCTGCTCATCTCCACCGTCCCGGCCGGTGCCGCGGATCTTTTTTATGCCGAACGGGGAGTGGTTTCCCATCCCACTCCCGCCGCCGTTCTCGACGTGGTGTACCACCCTTGGCCGACCCCGCTGGCGATAGCAGCCGCCCGGTCGGGCGCCATCGTGATCAGCGGCTTCGACCTGCTGCTCCATCAGGCCGCCCGCCAGGTCGAGCTGATGACCGGCGTAGCGTCGGCCCCCCTCGAAGCGATGCGAGCCGCCGGCCAAGCCGAGCTAGCCCGCCGCTCCCAGCCGGCCCGCCGCTAGCTTTGGGGCCCGCCCGGTTCGTCCACCAGTCCGGCCCGCCAGGCTCTCCCGTTCCGTCAGCCACTCCCGCCCCGGCCCCCCATCGGCACGTTGGTCCATTGGGCCGGCTATAGCCGGCACGTTGGTCCATTGAGCCGGCTGGAAGTGCGAGCCAGGCGGGATGAACTCCGGGCTCAGCATGCCCTACGGCCCTAGAACGTGGTGAAAGTCCGGTCTCATGACGATCACCTGCAAGCCAAGACCGACAAGGAAATTTTTCTTGACAAATTAAATAGTCGGTAGCAGGCTGGGCACATGATCGACGTGGCGGTGATCGATGATCCGGCGGTGGCGGAGGCGGCCCTGGAGCCGGTCCGGGCGCGGTTGCTGGCGCAGCTGACCGAGCCGCGATCGGCGGCCATGCTCGCGGCCGCGGTCGGCCTTCCCCGGCAGAAGGTCAACTATCACCTGCGGACGCTGGAACGCCATGGGCTGGTAGAGCTAGTGCAGGAGCGCCGCAAGGGCAACGTGACCGAGCGGCTGCTGCAGGCGGTCGCGGCATCCTACGTGATCTCCCCGGCCGCGCTGGCGGCCGTGGCGCCGGATCCGGCCCGGGCGCCCGACCGCCTGTCGGCCCGCTGGCTGCTCGCCCTGGCCGCGCAACTGGTCCGCGATGTCGGCGACCTGATCGGCGGTGCCGACAGGGCGCAGAAGAGGCTCGCCACGTTCGCCACCGACGGCCGGGTTCGGTTCGCGTCCGCGGCCGACCGGGCCGCCTTCACCGCCGAGCTGATGCAGGCCGTGACCGCCCTGGTGGCCAAGTACCACGATGAGCAGGCCGAGGGCGGCCGCGATCACCGCTTGGTCATCGCGATCCACCCCAGCGTCACGGCCGGGACCGAGGAGGCATGATGGGTCAGCCGTTCGAGCAGCGCCGCGAGGCTGAGGTCCCGGCGGACCCGGACGAGGTGTGGGGGGCGATCGCGACCGGGCCCGGGATCGATTCCTGGTTCATGGGCCGCAGCGACGTCCAGCCGGGCGTCGGCGGCAGCGTCCGCACGGTGTTCGGCGAGTACGCGCCCGAGCTGGCGGTCACCGAGTGGGACCCGGCGCGCCGGTTCTGCTATCGCTCCGGCGAGGCACCGGACGGGCGGTTCATCGCGTATGAGTTCCTCATCGAGGGACGCGCGGGCGGCAGCACCATCCTGCGCACCGTGACCAGCGGCTTCCTCCCCGGCGACGACTGGACCGAGGAGTTCGAGGCGATGACGTCGGGCGGCGAGATGTACTTCCGGACCCTGGTCGAATACCTGTCGCATTTCGCCGGCCGGTTCGCGGTGCCGGTCACCGCGTTCGGCCCGCCGGGCACCACCTGGGACCGTGACCGCGCGTCGCTTTGCCGCGCGCTGGGACTGGACGGGACGGCGAGCCGCGGCGACCGGGCAACCATCACAGCCGATGAAATCGGGCCGGTGGACGGCGTCGTCTACTTCGCCAACGCCGACACCATCTGCGTGCGCACCAAGGACGCGCTCTACCGGTTCCTAAGAGGCTTCAGGAAGCCTGTGATCGCGGCCCATCACCTGTTCGCGGACGTCGACGCGGCCGTCGCCCAGCAAGCCTGGGAATCCTGGCTCAACCGGACGCTCACCTGACCACAACCCACGGAGGACCTCATGACCACCGTTCGCTCAGCCGACGGAACGACGATCGCCTACTCGCGAGCAGGCCAGGGGCCGCCGCTGATCCTCCTCGACGGTGCCCTGTGCAGCAGGTCGTTCGGGCCGATGCCGAAGCTGGCCGAGCTCCTGGCGCCGCGCTTCACCGTCTACACCTACGACCGCCGCGGCCGCGGCGAGAGCGGCGAGAGCGGCGACACGGCGCCGTACGCGCCCGACCGCGAGGTGGAGGACATCGAGGCGCTCGTCGCGCTGGCCGGCGAGACGGTCTACCTGCACGGCACGTCGTCCGGCGCCGCGCTGGCCCTCGACGCGGCCGGGCGCATCCCGGCGATAGGGAAGCTGGCGTTGTACGAGCCCCCGTTCATCGTTGACGACACCCGGCCGCCGATGCCGGACGGCTTCCTGGCCAGGCTGGAGCGGCTGCTGGCCGACGGGCGCCGGGGCGACGTGGTCAAGGAGTTCATGCGGCTGGTGGGCACCCCGGCGGTCTTCACCGCGGTGCTGCCGATCACGCCGGTCTGGCCGAAACTCAAGGCCGTAGCGCACACCCTGCCGTACGACATCGCGATCATTCAGGATCACCAGCGGGGGACAGCGTTCGCGCCGGGGGAGTGGGCCGGAGTCAAGGTGCCCACGCTGGTGGCCGCGGGAGGCAAGAGCCCGGCCTGGATCAGCAACGCGACGCGGGCGCTCGCCGACGCGCTGCCAGACGCGACGTACCGCACGCTGCCCGGCCAGAACCACATGGTCAAGGCGCAGGCCATCGCCCCGGTGCTGACCGAGTTCTTCACCCCAGCCGACTAGGAAGGAAACCAGCATGCGGAAGATCGCAGCAGGGCTGTTCATCTCTCTCGACGGCGTGGTCGAGTCGCCAGAGAAGTGGACGGGCCCCTACTTCAACGACGAGGTCGGGCAGGCAGTCGGCGCGCTGATGGCGCCCAACGACGCCTTGCTGCTCGGCCGGAGGACCTACGAGGGGTTCGCCGCCGCCTTCGGCGGCCAGTCAGGCGGAATGGCCGACCAGATGAACAACACGCCGAAATTCGTCGTGTCCGGCACCCTGGCCTCGGCCGACTGGCCGAACTCGACGCTGATCAGCCAGAACGTCGCCGAGGAGATCCGGGCGCTAAAGCAGGGACCGGGCAGGAACATCGGCATGAGCGGCAGTTCGACGCTGGTCGCCTGGCTGCTGCGC
>JBOHCG010000349.1:0-8193 GCA_050698735.1 Streptosporangiaceae bacterium
CAAGTTCCTCCTCCCGCTCACCCGGGCGCTCGGCCCGCTGCCCGCCGCGCTTGCCGCCGTGGGCGCCGCCCTGCCGCCCCGGCGCCGGGCCCGGCCAGGTGCCGACGAGGAGGACTCAGAAGGCTCGGGCGGCGGCGTGACCAGATCCGAGCTGCGCGGCCTCGTCGACTACCTGGAGCGCAGGACCGGCATCGAGCCGGGCGAGCGGGAGATGGTCCGCTCCGTCTTCGAGCTCGGCGACACCATCGCCAGGGACGTCATGGTGCCGCGCACCGACATGGTGTTCATCGAGAGCGACAAGACCGTGGAGCAGGCGCTCTCGCTGGCGATGCGCAGCGGCTTCTCGCGGATCCCCGTGGTCGGCGAGAACGAGGACGACGTGGTAGGCATCGCCTACCTGAAGGACATCGTGGCCTGGAGTCACGATCACCCGGGCGCCGACGCGACGGAGAAGATCGCCACCGTGATGCGCCCGGCGAACTTCGTGCCGGACAGCAAGCCGGTCGACGAGCTGCTGCGGCAGATGCAGGCGCAGCGCAACCACATGGTGATCGTGATCGACGAGTACGGCGGCACGGCCGGCCTGGTCACCATCGAGGACATCCTCGAGGAGATCGTCGGCGAGATCACCGACGAGTACGACAACGAGCGGCCGCCGGTCGAGTGGCTGGACGACGGCTCCGCCCGGGTGATCGCCCGGCTGCCCGTCGCCGAGCTCGAGGAGTTGTTCGGCGTCAGGATCGGCGCCGAGGACGTGGAGACGGTGGCCGGCCTGCTGGCCCACGAGCTCGGCCGGGTCCCGATCGCGGGATCCACCGCGACCGTCAGCGGCCTGCGGCTGACCGCCGAGAACCTGGCAGGCCGCCGCAACAAGATCGGCACCGTCCTGGTGGAGCCGGTCCCCTCCTGACCGCCGCCGCGCGCCCCTTAGACTCGCTGACGTGAGCGAGTTCACTCTGGGCGCGGAAGATCTCAAGATCATCACGCTTGCCCGCTCGTCCCGCGCGCGGGTGGCGGCCACCGAGGGTGCCGCGGTCCGCGACGAGACCGGCCGGGCCTATGCCGCCGCCGCCGTGGCCCTGCCGTCGCTGCGGCTGTCCGCGCTGCGCCTGGCGGTGGCCATGGCGGTATCCAGCGGCGCGAAGAAGCTGGAGGCCGCCGCCCTGGTCAGCGACGCCGCGATGGACCCAGGCGACATCGCCGTGGTCCGCGATCTCGGCCCGGACGCGACGATCTTCCACGCCGCCCCCGACGGCACCGTCCGCGAGACGCTCGCCCCCTGACCCGTGCCGCGGTCCGTACCGCTGCTCCTGTAATCCCTTTGTCCAGAACGAGCCGTGGTAACACCGCCCAGCCCATGCGCGAGAATCAAGTGGTGACCCAGCCGCCGCCCGCCAACCCCGCCAACCCCGCCAATCCCAACAGTTCCACCAGCCCCACCTTTCGCGCGGGTTTCGCCTGCCTCGTCGGCCGCCCGAACGTCGGCAAGTCGACGCTGACCAACGCCATGGTCGGCGCGAAGGTCGCGATCACGAGCGACAGGCCGCAGACCACCAGGCGGGTCATCCGCGGCATCGTGCACCGCCCCGACGCCCAGCTGGTCCTGTTGGACACGCCCGGCCTGCACAAGCCGCGTACGCTGCTCGGCGAGCGCCTGGACAGCCTGGTGCGCTCGACGCTTACCGAGGTTGACGTGATCGGCTTCTGCGTCCCGGCCGCCGATCCAGTCGGTCCCGGTGACCGGTTCCTCGCCCGCGAGCTGCAGAGCGTGCGCAAGACCCCGGTCGTGCTGATCGTGACCAAGGCCGACCAGGCCCCGCCCGAGCGGGTCGCTGAGCAGCTGCTGGCGGTCAGCGAACTCGGCGACTGGGCGGACGTGGTGCCGGTCTCCGCGGTGACCGGCTTCCAGCTCGACGTGCTCGCCGAGGTGCTCGTCTCGCACCTGCCCGAGGGCCCGGCGCTCTACCCCGAGGGCGAGCTGACCGACGAGCCCGAGCAGATCATGGTCGCCGAGCTGATCAGGGAGGCCGCGCTCGACGGCGTCCGGGATGAGCTCCCGCACTCGATCGCCGTCGTGGTCGAGGAGATGGGCCCGCGCCCGGGCCGCGAGGATCTGGTCGACGTGTACGCCGAGCTCTACGTGGAGCGCCAGAGCCAGAAGGCCATCGTCATCGGCACCGGGGGAGCGCGCCTGAAAGACGTGGGCAGCCGCGCCCGCCGCCAGATCGAGGCCCTCCTCGGCACCAAGGTCTACCTGGATCTGCACGTCAAGATCGCCAAGGACTGGCAGCGCAACCCCAAGCAACTCCGCCGCCTGGGCTTCTACGACTAAGCCAAGCCCGCCGCCCGGAACCCGTCTTCCCCCTAATCTCCGTTACCCTTCTCGCCCCACCACATCGGCCGCCCGGAACTCCCAGGACCGGAACGGCGGCCCGAAGACCCGGTAGCCAAGCGCCTCGTTGATCGCGATCATGTGCTCGTTGGCTCCGGCGTTCCCGGTCAGGATGCGCCTGAGCTGCGGCTCCGCCTCGGCCAGCCACTCCTGCATGGCGACCTTGAGCAGCAGCCCGAGCCGGTGCCCCCGGTGCGCCGTGCCGCAGCAACTCCGTGCCGAGCCCCCACCGCTCACGGTCCCGCCGGACCATCACGTCGAAACTGGCCATGTGCAGGTTGTCGGTGGCCGGCAGGTGCAGCATGTACGAGCCGACCACCCCGTCGTCGCCCTCGCCGAGAGCCACCCACATCTCCTGCGGGTCGCCGTTCCAGCTCTTCTCCTCCAACCACCCCTCGAACATCCGCCGCGAAGTCGGCGGCCCGTCTGGATCGTCCACCGCGTGCGCCGCACGAAGGATCTCGTAGCAGGCATCCACGGTCTCCGGCCTGCCCGCCACGTCCACTCGCTCAATCCGCATCAGCTAAGCCTCGCCGAGCGCAGCCTGCACGTCGAGCACCCACCCATTCATCGGCGGGCCGACGATCGTGTAGCCAAGTGCCTCGTTGACCGCGATCATGTGCGGGTTGGATTCGGCGTTGAACGTCTCGATCTGTTCCAGCTGCGGTTCTTCGGCCGCGAGCAGTTCCAGCATGGCGACCTTCACAAGCAGGCCGAGCCGGTGTCCCCTGTGTCCCCTGGTCACCGCCGTGAGCATCTGAAATCCCCACGCTGGCATGACGGGATCCACCGCTACCTGGGTCAGCGCCGCCATCTCCCCGGTGGTACCGTGTCGCGCCGCCACCGAGTACTGGCGGTTCCCATACACAGGAAACAGCGCGTTGACCCGCTCGCGAATCCGCTCTGCGTCCCACTTAGCCCTCGCCACCCCGGGGTCGTGCGGCGCATCGCCCAGCGCGCCATAAAGTACCGCGGCCTGATCGAGGAGTTCTTCCGGCACGGGTCCCGTCCAGGACAGCAGCGAGTAGCCGACCGCGGCCTGCTCGGCCGGGCCGCGGAGCCTGGCCAGTTCTCCCGCGGGCAGCTTGCGGGGGTACTGGATGCGCCTGATATCGACCAGGCCCGGCTCCGCGCCCGTCGTGCGCGCGAAGGCATCGCCTGCCGTGCCCTGCCAGGTCCCGCTGCTGAGTACCGAACGCCCGTGCGTCGCGGCCCGGCCCACCGCGTGCCGGAGCAGCGCGCGGCCGAGCCCGCGCCGCCTGTCCCGCGGGCGCACGATGAGGTCCAGGCCTGCCCGGTCCAGGTTCTCCAGGTCGGGCAAATCCAGCCGGTACCAGCCCGCGATCGCGTCGGCTGCCGTCTGTCCGCCTTCGCCCTCGGCCTGTCCGGTGATCGTCCAGACTTCCCGGGGTTCGGCATTCCAGCCGACCGTCAGCCAGCCACTGAACGGCCGGTATGACAGCCACCCTCCGTCCGGGTCGTCGACCCGCTGCGCTTCGGCGTAAATGTCGTGGCACGCGCGTACTCTCTCCGCGTCCGCCAGGTCGACTGCCTCAAGATGCATGCCCACCACCCAACCTCGCCGTGCCCGCCAGCGCCACCGAATATTCCGCCGCTGGGCCCCGGCGACCCTCGGTTACGGCCCCACCTCCCGGCGCCTCGGCCGGCTGATACAGTAGGGCGCAATGTTGCGCGAGCTGCTCCTCCTTAGCGGCCGCGGCGGGGGCCGATAGGCCGGCTCCCTCGTCGCGGAGTCTCGGCGTGTCCGCTGGCCAGGTTCCTGCCAACACCGCCAACAAGCCACGAGGAAGCAGCAGGCAAATGCAGCACAACCAAGCGTTCAGTCGCGTCACCCCGGTACGCCAGCAGCCCAGCGGCATGCCGTGCAGCCGTTACATCCCTTTCCAGCCGGTCGATCTGCCGGACCGCAGCTGGCCCGCGAAGACCATCACGAAGGCGCCGCGCTGGCTGTCGACCGATCTGCGGGACGGTAACCAGGCGCTGATCGACCCGATGAGCCCGGCCCGCAAGCACAAGATGTTCGACCTGCTGGTACGGATCGGCTACAAGGAGATCGAGGTCGGGTTCCCGTCCGCCAGCCAGACCGACTTCGACTTCGTCCGCGAGCTGATCGAAGGCGACCACATCCCGGACGACGTCCGGATCTCCGTGCTCACCCAGGCCCGCGAGGACCTGATCGAGCGCTCGGTCCAGTCGCTGCGCGGCGCCCTGATGGCGACCGTGCACATGTACAACGCGACCGCCCCGATCTTCCGCCGCGTGGTGTTCCGGATCGTCCGCGAGGAATGCAAGGCGCTCGCGGTCGAGGGCACCCGCCACGTCATGAAGTACGCCGAGCAGCACCTGGACGGTACCGACTTCGGCTATGAGTACTCGCCGGAGATCTTCATGGACACCGAGCTCGACTTCGCCGTCGACGTCTGCGCCGGCGTGATGGACGTCTGGCAGCCCGGCCCCGACCGGGAGATCATCCTCAACCTGCCGTGCACGGTGGAGCGGTCGACCCCGAACGTCTACGCCGACCAGATCGAATGGATGAGCCGGAACCTGCCCGACCGCGACTACGTCTGCCTCTCCGTGCACACGCACAACGACCGTGGCACCGCGGTCGCAGACGCCGAACTGGCCGTCCTGGCGGGCGCCGACCGGATCGAGGGATGCCTGTTCGGCAACGGCGAGCGCACCGGCAACGTGTGCCTGGTCACGCTCGGGCTGAACCTGTTCAGCCAGGGCATCGATCCGATGATCGACTTCGCCGACATCGACGAGATCCGCCGCACCGTCGAGTACTGCAACCAGCTGCCCGTCCACCCGCGGCACCCGTACGCGGGCGATCTGGTCTACACGGCCTTCTCCGGCTCGCATCAGGACGCTATCAAGAAGGGCTTCGAGGCCCTGGAGGCTGAGGCGGATGGCGCCGGCGTCCCGTTCGCCTCCTACCCCTGGGCAGTTCCCTACCTGCCGATCGACCCGCACGACGTCGGGCGCACGTACGAGGCGGTCATCAGGGTCAACTCGCAGTCGGGCAAGGGCGGCATCGCCTACATCATGAAGGCCGAGCACCAGCTGGACCTTCCCCGTCGCCTGCAGATCGAGTTCTCCCATGTCGTCCAGGCGCACACGGATGCCGAGGGCGGCGAGGTCAGCCCGGCGCAGATGTGGGAGATCTTCTCCGCCGAGTACCTCGCCGATGGCCCGCTGACGCTGCGGGACCACCAGACGTCTTCGGTAATCGAGTCCAAGCACGCCCTCGCCGCTGAGGTATCGGTCGATGGCCAGGCGCAGCAGGTAGAGGGCGTCGGCAACGGCCCGATCTCCGCGTTCTGTGACGCGCTCGCCGGAATCGGCGTCGTCGCGCGGGTGCTCGACTACACCGAGCACGCGCTGACCGAGGGCACCGACGCCCAGGCGGCGGCCTACGTGGAGTGCGAGGTCGGCGGCCAGGTCTGCTGGGGCGTCGGAATCGACACGAACACGGCCACCGCCTCGATGCGCGCCGTGCTGTCCGCCGTCAACCGCACCCGCCGCGGCTGAGTCAGGCAATGCGCCCAGCCAGGTCCCGGTACCTGGCTGGGCGCAGCCGCGCGCCTGGCAGGCTTCCGCCCTCGGCTGCGCCAGAATAGACAAGTGCAGCAATACCGGGATGACGGGGTGGTGCTGCGGACCCAGAAGCTGGGCGAAGCGGACAGGATCGTCACCGTGCTCAGCCGGACCACCGGGCGGATCCGCGCGGTGGCCAAGGGCGTCCGCAGGACCAAGTCGCGGTTCGGCGCCAGGCTTGAGCCGTTCACGCACGTCGACCTCATGCTGCATCCGGGACGCTCGCTGGACGTGATAACCCAGGCGGAGGTCATCCGCCCCTACGGCGAGTCGCTGACCGGCGACTATCCCCGCTATACCGTCGGCGTCGCGATGCTGGAGACGGCCGAGCGCTTCACCCCGGTGGAGAAGGAGCCCGCGCTGCGGCAACTGCTCCTGCTCATCGGCGGGCTGCGGTCCCTCGGCGAACAGGAGCACGACCCCCGGCTGGTCCTCGACGCCTTCATGCTGCGCTCGCTAGCCGTGGCCGGATACGCCCCCGCCCTGCAAGAGTGCGCCCGCTGCGGTGCATCCCCCAGCCGTGCCGCGTCGCCGAACCCGCCTCTGCCCCCGCCCGTCAGCCCTCCGGGCCCGAACCCGGACCTGTCGCTGTCCACTGGTCCCCCCGGCGTCCCGAACCCGGACCTGTCGCTGTCCACTGGTCCCCCCGTCGCCGCCAACCCGCACCCGCAGCCGCTACCGAACCGGCGGCTGTCTGCCTTCGCGATCCCCGCGGGCGGCATGGTCTGCGCGTCCTGCCGCCCCCCGGGCGCCGCCTCGCCCGCTGCACCGACGGTGGCCCTGATGCTCGCCCTGCTGCAGGGCGACTGGGAAAGCGCCGACCGCAGCGAGCGAAGGCACCGGATAGAGTGCAGTGGCCTGGTGGCCGCGTACCTTCAGTGGCACCTTGAGCACTCGATCCGTTCCCTTCGTCACGTGGAGCGTGTCTTATATGAGCCAGGGCCGGCGTCCCTCGGCCGTACGCCCGCCGGACCCGCACCCCAGCGGGGCCAAACCGCCCGACATACCTCCGGCGCTGGTGCCGAGGCACGTGGCCCTGGTGATGGACGGCGACGGACGCTGGGCCGCCAAGCGCGGCCTGCCGAGGACCGAGGGCCACAAGGAGGGCGAGTCCTCCCTGCTCGACGTGATCATGGGCGCGATCGAACTCGGCGTTCCCTACCTGTCCGCCTACGCCTTCTCGACCGAGAACTGGCGGCGGGCACCGGACGAAGTGCGCTTCCTGATGGGGTTCAACCGCGACGTCATCCACCGCCGCCGCGACCTGCTGAACGAGATGGGCGTCCGGATCCGCTGGGCCGGCCGGCGGCCGAAACTGTGGCGCAGCGTGATCAGCGAACTGGAGTACGCGGAGCGCCTTTCGGTCGGCAATTCCGTGCTGACGCTGCAGTTCTGCGTCAACTACGGCGGCCGCGCCGAGATCGCCGCTGCTGCCGCCGCCATCGCGGCCGATGTAGCCGCGGGAAAGCTCCGCCCGGAGAAGATCAACGAGAAGATGTTCGCCCGCTACCTGGACGAACCGGATATCCCTGAGGTCGACCTCTTCGTCAGGTCATCAGGCGAGCAGCGCCTGTCTAACTTCCTGCTATGGCAGTCCGCCTACGCCGAACTGGTCTTCCTCGACACCCTCTGGCCCGACTTCGACCGCCGTGACCTATGGCGCGCATGCGAGACCTACGCCAACCGCGACCGCCGCTACGGCGGCGCCCAGCCCAACCGCGCCTAGCCGCCAGCGGATCCCTCTCCGGACCCCTACCCCACCTCGTGCCCAGCGGATCCCTCTCCAGGCTCCTCTTGAGGCCTGTTAGCCTGCGCGCGTGAGCTTTGCCGACGCGACTCCCGTCTTAGCATCTCGCCTCGGGCCAGCGGGACACGCCACTGCGCCAGGAAAGCCTCGCTGGCCCTATTAATCGCTCCTGCAACGCTAATCGCGCATCTGTACCCAGAAGGGCCAAGTATCTGCGGAAGATTTGGGCCTAACGGAAGAAAAGGTGTCATATACGGCGCCCTTTCTTCGGCGAAGCCCTTAATTTCCAAGATCTTTGCGGGCAGTCGCCGCCTGATGGCGCACTCACTGGCGTTCGGTTAGTGATCGTCTGTGACGGGTTTATATATTGGTGCAGTCGGCCTGCGGTGACGTTACGTAGCCTTGACTCGGTTCCGCGTCGGGTGGTTCGCCT
>JBOHCG010000350.1:0-8177 GCA_050698735.1 Streptosporangiaceae bacterium
CCCATGGTCAAGGCCAACAACCGGCAGGTCATCGAGCACATCGTCAAGCAGATGAGGATGCTGCTGGCCGAGAACCCGAGCCAGCAGGTCTTGGATGTGGTGCTCCCGGAGGGGAGTGCCCCCGGACTGTCCAGCGACCTGTAGCCCGTGGTCAGCAGTAGGTCTGAGCAGGGGCGGCCCTCCTCGGACCGCCAGTCGGAGAACGGCTCGATGAGTGCGCGTGCGACTGAATCCGGGAAAACTCGGGACGTCGATGCTCGTAGCCGCAATAATGACATACACGGAGCAAAGGGACTGACAGAATGAGCAACGCCACGCTTTGCATGTCGCTCATGCGGGCCGACACGGAAACAGAGGTCATAAGCATCCTGCGGAATGCAGGGTACTGGGACAACCCGTTTCTCTGGCGGCCGCTCGGAGATGACGACAACAACTTCGCCACTATCGGCAATCAGCAGAGTGAAGCGATCGCCGCACTTATCGAGAAGATCGTCAACGGGGTCGACGCCCGGCTCATCGATGCGTGCCTCCGGGCCGGCGTGGATCCAGAAGGCCCTGCGGCTCCCCAATCCGTCCGGGCGGCTGTTTCGCGTTTCTTCGAAGGCAAGGCAGATCCAACGGATCATGACGGGCGCATCGCCGAGTGGCCGAGTTCGACGGCGACCGCACAAGGGAGGCTGCTCACGGTATCCGCCACCGGTCACATGCCGATGGCTGGTAAGCCATCGATCTCCATCGCTGATCAAGGCGAGGGGCAGACGCCCGACTCCTTCCCTGACACGTTCATGTCCCTGCACCGCAGCAACAAGCTGCGCATCCCGTTCGTCCAGGGAAAGTTCAACATGGGAGGGACGGGCGCACTGCAGTTCTGCGGGGGTGACTCGAAGGTTCAGCTCGTTGTCTCTCGCCGTGATCCGGCCCTGCTTGGAAACACGACCTCCGAGCGGGACCGTGAGTGGGGGTTCACCGTGGTCCGGCGCGAGCCCCCAGCCCACGGCTCGCGGAGTTCGGTGTTCACGTACCTTGCCCCTGTGGGCGACGGTGGGGAACCGCGTGCGGTGCTCAGCTTCACTGCCGATGAGTGGCCGATCTTCCCGGAGGCTGACGACATGGTGCGCGATGCCTATGCTCGAGTGGCACCGTACGGATCACTTATAAAGCTTTATGAATACGAGTGGCACGGCACGAGGTCCAACATCGTGTCTTCTGGCGCCGGCCTGCTCCGCCTGGTCGACATCGGTCTTCCAGACCTGGCTCTCCCTGTAAGGCTCTTCGAGTGCCGGCCTGGTTACAAGGGACATCGAGGCAGCTTCGCTACCAACGCGCTGGGTCTGGTCGCCCGTCTTGACGAAAACCGCAGCGAGAATCTGGAGCCGGAATCACCAATCGGCGGCATCCTGGCCATCGACGGTCGGCAGATAAAGCTCCGGGTCTACGTCTTCCGTCCTAACAAGGCGAAGCAGTACCGGGTTGCCCGCCACGGTATTGTGTTCACTGTGAATGGTCAGATGCACGGTACATTTAAAGACGATTTTTTCCGCCGCCGGGCAGTGGGCCTGGGCTACCTCGCGGATTCCACTCTTGTTGTGGCCGATTGCACCGATATCAAAGGGCAAATGCGCGAGGATCTCTTCATGAACAGCCGGGACCGTCTACGTAATACACCGCTAGAAAGGAAACTCGAGGCGGGCCTCGAAGAATTCCTCAGGACCGAAAAGACCCTCCGGGAGCTGCAAAACCGGCTGCGCCAGGCAGCCCTTGCAAACCGGCTGCAGGACGATAAGCCATTCGTAGAATTGCTGCAGGAACTGTTGAACAGCAATCCGATGCTGTCCAAGCTCCTCTTTCAAGGATTCCGCCTGGCCGCACCATTTCCTCCTGGCGGCGGCCTCGGCGAGGGTACCACGGCCAGGTTCGAGGGCAAGCGGTTCCCAACGGTCTTCCGCTTCCGGGGCAGAAAGGATTACCAGCCATACACGCGCACCGCATTCCTCGAATCCAAAGTGCACGTATCATTCGAGACCGACGCCGAGGACAGCTATTTCGTCCGTGACTTCGATCCGGGTGCATGGAGTGTGCGTGTCAAGGTAGGGGAAGCGTATGTTGACGCAGCGAATTGGACCACGACCGGGCCGAAGAATGGTGTTGCTCACCTGTCCATCGACCACCTGCCACTTGGCACGAGCGTCGAAGAGCGGGTCGAGTATCTCATCGAAGTAACCGACATAAGCCGAATTGAACCGTTCACGAATCATCTCATCCTTATCGCTCAAGCGGGAAGCCCTCATGGGGGTGGTAAAGGCGAGCGCATTAAGGGTGGAAACAAGGGCAAGGGCAATATAGGAGGCGGGTCGTTGCTGGCGCTTCCGGAGGTCAAAACTGTGACCGAGGAGCACTGGGGCGATCCTCCTGGATTCAACGAAGAATCGGCCTTGAAGGTCGTCGCAACCGGCCTATCCAGTGATTCAGAGGTCTATGACTTCTTCGTCAATGTCGACAACAAGTATCTGCGGATCGCGCAGAAGGAACCCAAATCGAATGCCCATCTACTGGAGAAGCAGTTTACCTATGGCCTCGTACTCGTCGGCCTGGCCATGTTGCAGGATCATCAGCAGCAAGCGCGCAAGCATACGGATGCAGATGGGCACGACGACGATGGCAGCTCCATCGAGGATGTTATTGAGACCACCACGCGTGCCCTTGCACCAATTCTGCTTCCGCTGATCGAAGCGATTGGTGGGCTGTCCGCGGATGACCTCTAGGCTAATGCCGTCCATAACCGTATACGTCAGGAAACGCAGCGGAATACGTACAGACGTACAGATATCCCGTTACGTACCTGCCGCATGTCATGCCGCTGCGGGAAAATACGGACAACCATCCGTGAAATCCTTAATTAACAGTATTGACCTCTAGGCTCGTTTGAGGCGATGGATTAGGACAACCTCCCGAGCCGTGTGAGGTGCGACCGACCGCCTTGACTGAGCTTCAGTCCACCACCGTCGGCTCGGCACCGATCGCCAGAGGCGTCCATCCTCCCCTGTCCCGAGTTTGGGAAACACTACTTCCTGGAAGCCCGCGTCGTTCATAGTGCAGAGATAGCGAGATAGCTGATCTGGCGGGTTACTGAAGCCGACTAGCTGAACTACCGTGGTTCCAGGGGTGACCAGACGTGCGATGTCTTCAAATGCGACTCGGAGCCGGTCGAAGTAGGTGGTCAGCGTGGGCTCAGCTCGTGCGTGCATGGTGTAGT
Source organism: Streptosporangiaceae bacterium (assembly GCA_050698735.1). Taxonomy (GTDB): domain Bacteria; phylum Actinomycetota; class Actinomycetes; order Streptosporangiales; family Streptosporangiaceae; genus Palsa-504. Next base: position 3,254 of record JBOHCG010000350.1, read on the forward strand.
GCGCCAGTCCATGACCGTCCAGTTGATTGGTGATCCAGAACGGTGCCCGGATCTCCTTACGGCCCAACAGCTTCCACCGATGATAATTGACATATACGCCGGGATAGGGTGGCGATGTTAGGACAAGCGCAGGGCTGTTAGTGGCAGCATTGCTTAGCGCGTCAGCCAGACCAGGTACGCCCTGGTCCATGACATACGGGAGGTAGCTGGGATCAGGCAAGCTTTCGGCGAACGCCGCCGCCACGCTGAGCATGGCATGCCCATGTACAACTAGAGCCGACCGGAACTGTTCTACAGAGGGAATCGTGCGGCGCATGTCGAGGGCCCATTGCGCTGTGCGCAGGACGATACATCTGCAAAATGCGGCTGTTCTTGGGTCTAGTGGATCCACGGCAGCCAAAGCCAGTCGGATTATCTTCGTAACTCGCCACGTGAGGCGGGTGTCGAGGCCGTTCAGGTAACCTTGATCTAGCCAGATATCGGTTACCGGCAGAGCGCGGCTGAGAAGTGTGGCGCGGGGCAATTGCTCTATCCAACGCCGCACGGCTCTCTGGCTGCGGCCTTCTAGCGGCTGCGTCTTTACGCGTGTCACGAAGGTAGCTAGCGGGTTGAGATCAGCGACGATGCAGCGTCGGCCTGAGGAAAGCGCTTCGACTGCAGTTGTGCCGCCCCCGACGAATGGATCAAGAACTAGTTCGTTTAGCTGCGAAAAAGCCTCGATCGCTGCGCGAGCGAAATCTGGGGAGAAGCGGCCGGGGTAACGATAGAACTCGTGTGGTGAAGTGGTGCGCCGCGGTCCCAATGAAATGGGTGCACGCGACAGTGCCGCCGCCCGCATAGATAGAAGTGCATTGTAGTTGAGACGGGTACCCATGTCACCCGCCGTCACCATTGCCTCCTGCGTGATCCGTGCCTGGCGGCGGGACTCCCACCGCTCTGGAACATGGCCAACCGCTCCCGAGCAGCGGCTGATTGATCTTAGCTGACGATCTTGGAATTTTGCGGCTTCGACACGACACAGGTGCGATCGCGGCCACCCAGGTCCGCACGCTGAGCGGCATGGCGGCAACTGACAGAGCATTTCCGATCGCGAACAGCATCCAGAGGCGAAATCATTAGGGGCATGCCTGACCTGACAGACAACGACGCCGCCGAGATCAAGAACTTCCTGTCGCGCACGTGCGATGACGTGCTGAGCTGGCTTCCGGGCACTGGGTGGCAGCCAGCCTGGCAATCTGAGGCAGCCGACGAACTCGGGAATAGCGAGATCGACGCGGGCGGAGCAGCATGGGGCGAGGCGCCGATCCGGACGGCCTACACGACGGCGGCCGTCTTCCTGTTCACAGCAACGGACTGCCTGCGCGCGATGGCCGATTCAGTCAACTTGCTGACTACGACCTTCACCTCCGGCGTGCAGGCCCGCGCGGCAATGGAGTCTGGTTCCCAGGCCTGGTGGCTGCTCGAGGGTGGCATCGGCGCGCGCCGTAGAGTCATACGGTCCATCTTGATCCGCGCGTCGAGCGCCCGTCGACTAGGTGAGGCCGTCAAGAACGCCGACCCGGCGGGGAAGGTGAGCGACTACGGGGAAGATCAGGCCAGGGTCAGGGCATACGCAAAGACCTTGGGTCTCAGTTACGTCTGCAACGACAAGAGGACAGAGTGCGAGGGCGAGGTGCTGCCGGGCTATACCAAGCGCGCCACCGACTTCGAGAAGGCGGTGGGAGTAAGTTCCGCGTACTCGATCTACTCCGGGGCAGCTCACTCTGAGTTGTATGCGGTCATGCAAGGCTGGCGCGATGTGGGTCCACCGCATCCCGCTGGGACGTTGCTGGAGCCGCGGCCGGACAGGAAAGCTGTATGGACGTCGGTAATCATCGGTGCTGGATTCGTCATGGTGCCTGCGTTCGAGGCACTATTGCGCCTGGCAGTGCCGTGCTGCCGGTCGCTGATCCTCACCACCTTCGGGCGGCCCGGCTACCTGCGGCGCGCGATGGAGTCCGGCGCGTGCGGGTTCGTGGTCAAGGACACCTCGCCGGAACGGCTGGCAGACGCGATCCGCCGGGTCGCTGCCGGACAGCGGGTCGTCGACCCGGCGCTGGCCGCGACGACGCTGGCGGCCGGAGCCTCGCCGCTCACCGCCAGGGAACGCGACGTCCTGGTCGCCGCCAGACTGGGCACTACGGTAACGGAGATCGCCAGCAAGCTGTTCCTGTCCGAGGGGACGGTCCGCAACTACCTGTCCGCCGCGATCGCCAAGACCGGCACGCGCAACCGGGCCGAGGCAGTCAGAACCGCGGACGAGCTCGGCTGGCTGTGACCGCCCGGCTCGGTCAGGCTCGGCGCGAAAGGGCGTGATGCGGGTGGCGTAGCTGCCGGCGGCGATCCAGGGCTTGGACCCCGGGTGCTGGTCCCGGGCCGGGTGGAGCCCCCCGGCGACGCCCTCGGCGCGGATCAGCAGCCCGGCCACGGTGAGGATGTGCCGTTGCCGCAGCAGGGACTGGGTCGCGGTGGACGAGCGGGAGTAGACGAACTGCACCGGCGCTCCTCAGGGCGGCGCGGGAAGGGGCGGAAGCCCCGTTCTACCTGCCGGGAAATCCTGTCGTCAATGAAGCGGTGAAACGAGCCGCCCGTTGCGGTGTTTCATCCCCTGCCGTCCGGTTTTCTCGCGCCCCTCAGCATCATGTCGGGAAACCTTCTAATCCCGACACTCATGATCAGCTACCTGGCGGCTGGGGACACGTTCGGGATCAGAGGGCCGTATCCAGCGAAAAAACAACGCTTCCGCTCGTTTGGTCAGCTCAGGGCGCTGTTGATCGTCGCTATGGCGCGTTACTCAGCCGCGCCTTTGGGGCGGGTCGAGCAGGGCGGTGGCGTCAGTGACCGCGGCGAGGCCGGCCCGGGTGTAGCGGGCGACGGTACGGATGGAACGGTGGTGGGTCTTGGCCATGATCACGGTGGTGTCCACGCTTTTCTCGCCGAGGTGGGTGGCCGCGGAGTGCCGGAGCTGGTGCAGCGAGAGCCCGGTGTAGTGCTTGATCAAGACGCGGGCGCGGTCATAGCCCAGCCGCATCCGCCCGGTCTCGGAACACAGGTCGCGGCTGGCAGTGGGCGCTTTCCGGTTGGGCCCGGGGCGGCGTTCGGAGCAGAACAGTGGTCCGCTTTCGCGTCCGTGCAGGTAGCGGGGCAGGAGCAGGGCGGTGCCGCGGCCCCAGACGATCCAGGCGGTGTCGCCGCCTTTGACGGTAACTGCCGCGCGGCGGTTCTCGAAGTCGCAGTCCTCGACGTTCAGGGCGAGTACGGCGCCTGCGCGGGAGGCGGTTTCCTAGCGCAGCCTGCGGCCGCAACCGAACGGCGCGTACCGTCGCTGTCCGCGTGTTGAGCTTCCGTCGGCCGCGGCCTTCGCTGGGCTACTGTCTTCGAACCGGCTGAGCGCGGGACACGATCCCGTCACACTCGACGTGAAAGGTGTTACGGAAGTCGTCGCAGCGGAGCGGGACCGTGTCCTCATTTGAGATGGGTGCAGCTCGTCTGAAGTGAGCAGGCTGGTCAGGCGCCGAGCGTGTATTGTCCCTGGCGGGTGCCGGGGTAGAGTCGCTGGTGCTCGCAGGCGAGGTGGAACCGCCAGTACTCCTCGAAGTCGCCGTTGCTGATGACTGCCCGCAGGGTGAGGATGGCTTCGGCGCCGTCCAGGCCCCATCTGGCCCCTCCAATCGAGAGACGGTCGGCTATGAGATGCCGGCATGCGCCCTCGATGACGCCCGTCGCGATCGGCCAGCCGGCTTCCAGGGCCTGGCCGTAACGCAGGAACTCGCGCTTGTTTGCCAGGTAGCGGACGCACGCGTCGGCCCCGGACCGCCGGCTGCCTTCCAGCCCGGCCGCGTCAGCTTCGGCGGTGATCTCGGCGGCGGCCCGGTCGCTGTCGCCGGCCAGGACCGCGAGGGCCCTGGCCGCGACCCAGTCCTCGGCGGCGGGGTCCCCGGGAGCGTGCAGGCTCCACGCGGCGCCCCATATGTACTCAAGAACGTGGATTATGTCGCAGATGACGTGGATGGTGACGCCGCGGCGGGCGGCCTCGGCGCGGATGAGACCCAGCTGGTGCCCGGCGCCGTCGACGAGGACGACCCAGGTCCTCAGGTGGAGCGGGTCGCGGGCCCCGGCCTCGCCGGACGCGGCGGCGATCATGTCCGCGGGGTCCTTGCGGACGGACCCGGCCAGCCACTTGGCCAGGGCCTTCGGCCCGGGCCGGAGCGCGCGGGCGTCGGTCCGGCCGCCGGGCGGGGCAATCACGTCGTGCGGGCGGCGTTCCGCCGGCTCGGCGTCGTAGACGGTGACCAGGGCTGCCATCCGCTTGCGGTTCGGCTTCTCCCCGGCCGTCAGCCGGGTCCGCATCTTCCCCAGCTTCGCGGCGGCCTTCGCGGTGGCCGCACGCAGCGCCCCGGGCCGCATCACGATGCCCTTGCAGTCGGCTGAGAGAACCACCAGCGTCGACGGCGTGCACGGCTCCGGGATCCGGGAGGTATAGAACGCGGTGATGTCGGCGGCGGAGCGCACGACGGACTCCTCGGCCTGCCGCTTGCCGATGACCGGGCCGCAGCGGCGGGCGATCGCGTCGTGCGCGGACTCGAACGAGCTGCGGGCCGCCTCCAGGGCGGCGAGTTTCGCCAGGGTATGGGAGTGCCGCCCGGCCGGAATCGACAGGGCGGCGTCGGCCGGGCGGTAATCGGGCGCTCCCGGCTTCCGCCAGGCGCACCGGGTCACCGTCACCGTGCCGAACAGCGTGGCCAGCAGCCGGCCGTGCCCGGTCTCCAGCCTGGTCCGGGTGATCCCGCCGGTGCCCGTCACCGGGGCAGGATGCTCCCTGGCCTGCTGTTCTTCCCGCAGGGCCCGCAGGTCGTAGTGGTCCTGCAGCAGTTGCCGCACCACT
>JBOHCG010000351.1:0-8153 GCA_050698735.1 Streptosporangiaceae bacterium
GGATGAAGGAGCCCGGGTCGACGAGGCGCTCGATGTGCTCGCGGAGCGTCGGGCGGGCAGTCTTGGGTTGGCTCATGTGGTCTCCCGGCGTTCAGTACCAGCGGGGCCAGCTGGCCAGCGGACTAGGGGCGGTCCGCGGCGGGCGCGAGGCCAGTGACGCGCGCAGGTAGCCGGCTACGACGCCGCGGGTCTCGCCCGGCTCGATGATCTCGTCGATGGTCAGGTTGGTGGCCACACCGTAGGGCTCGAAGCCGACCCCGAGCTCGGCGGCCTTGGCGGCGAGGAACGCGGCGCGTTCTTCCTCGGGGAGCTGCTTGATCTGCGGCTCGAACAGCACGTTGGCCGCCACAGGCGGGTCCATGAAACCGATCTCGGCTCCTGGCCAGGCCAGCGAGAGGTCGACCGCCCGGTTCCCGTCCAGGATCACGAAGGCCAGGCCGAAGGCCTTGCGGATGACCACGCTGACCGAGGGAACGGTGATCAGCGACATGGCATGCAGCAAGGTCATGACCCGGACGATGGCCCGGTCCCGTTCGGCCTGGGCGCTGACCAGGAAGCCCGGCGTGTCCTGCAGCACGAGCAGCGGGATGCCGAACGCGTCGCACATGCAGACGAAGCTGACCGCCTTGAGGCAGCACTCCGGGGTAAGGCCGCCGGCCATCCGCATCGGCGCGTTGGCGAGCACGCCGACCGGGATGCCCGCCAGCCGCCCGAGCCCGGTGACGACATTGCGCGCGTAGGACGGCTTGAGCTCGAAGAAATTGCCCTCGTCGCAGATCCGGCGGATGACCGCCTTCATGTCGTAGGCCCGGCTGCGGCGGGCCGGGATGAGCTGGGCGATCTTGTCGTCGTAGCCGAGCGGGACGTCGGCGTCGGTCATCGGAAGCGGGCCGCCGGCGTAGGACGGGAGGTAGGACAGGAACCGCCTGGTGACCGCGTACGCCTCGTCGGGCGAGGCCACCACCGCGTCGACCTCGCCGCTGGTCACGGTGACCGGCAGCTTGCCCGGTCCGCCCGATCCGTTCGCCCCCGCCGCGGCCGTAGCGGGGCGGGCCAGGGACAGCCGGGTCCCCTCCAGCTGGACAAGGAAGTCGCACAGCCCGGCGGAGAACGACGAGGCGCCGGACGTGTCGCCAAGCACCATCGAGACGACAGGGATAGCCCGCTGCCGCTCGAGCAGGTAAGGGAACGCGGGCTCGGCCCCGAACGTCCTGGCGCTCGCGGTGCCGGTCTTCCCTGGCCGGGCTGCCAGGGAGGGGACGGCGTCGCCGTGTGCGATCTCGATGTAGGGACGGCGCTGCTGCAGCGCCATCTGGTACAGCCTGGCGGCCTTGCCTGTGCTGCGCCGGGCGGGGGCGGTCACGCTGTCGTCATCCACTGCCACGGTGACGGGCCGGCCGTCGAGGGTTGCGTGACCGCCGATAATTCCGCCGCCGTAGGGGCCCGGGGTTGGTGCCGTTACCTTCTCCACGAACGTGGCGAAGGTCCCTATTTCACCGAACGAGCCGTGGTCCACGAACTCGGCGATGTGCTCACGTGCCGTGCGGCGGCCGGCCGCGTGGATCGCGCCCACCGCCTCCGGGCCGCCCATCTCGGTGGTGACATGCTCCCTCAGCCCGCGAAGCCGTTCGACCGTCCGGATCTCTTCCGATACCTCTTCCTGGCCGGTGCCGTCGGTGAGCGGTGTCGACATGGACTCTCTCTCTGAGGGCGGCGTCCCGCTTCTGAGGCGAGCATGGGCAGGTAACCGGCACAATAGTTCGGCGCGTCCACAAGTGTCAACACTTGTACATTTATCAATCTTTGTGTCACCATCGATCAGATGATCGACTACGAAGTGATCGACGGCATCGCCTACATCACGCTGAACCGGCCCGAGAAGCTCAACGCCTTCACCAACAGCGGCCTGGTCGAGTACGTGGCGGCCCTGGACCGCCTGGACCGTGACGATGACGTGCAGGTCGGCATCGTGACCGGGGCGGGCCGGGCCTTCTCCAGCGGATCGGATATCAACCAGCGGCTGCTTGCCATCGCAGACGAAGGAGTCGACAGCCGGACCCTGCCGAGCGAGACCCAGGCGGTGCTGCGCGGCGGCGCTGCGGGAGACGGTCAGGTACCGGCGCAGCGTGCTGGCCGAACGGCTGCAGAATGCCACTATCGTGGCTGGAAACTTCAAGTGGAACATGACCGACGGGTTCAAGGACGCCATCCGGGCCAAGGCAGGCAGGTAGCCGCGGGGCGCCCTCCATGCCGAGGTGAGCGGGGCGTTGTGGAGGCGAGTTCTGCCGCGGACGACAGGGCCGCCATCGCGGCCAAGGTCGCCGGGTTCCAGCGTGTCCCGATCTCGCGGCCGGGGCTGCGGCCGGCGTCGGTGGCGGTGTGCGTGCTGCTGCAGGGCGACGTGCCCTGCCTGCTGATCACCAGGCGGGCGGCGGGCCTGCGCAGGCACGCCGGGCAGTGGGCGCTGCCCGGGGGCAGCCGCGAGCCCGGCGAATCCGTCGAGGACGCGGCGCTGCGGGAACTGCGCGAGGAAACGGGCGTAGAGGTCGACGCGGGCGATGTCCTCGGCATCCTCGACGACTACGCGACGCGGTCCGGCTTCCTGATGACGCCCGTCGTGGTGTGGGGCGGACCGGTGGGTACGCTCACGAAGCAGGCATCGGAGGTGGCGCGGATCCACGTGATCCCGCTGGCCGACTTCGACCGCCCGCCGAGCCTGCTGAGGATCCCGGAATCCCCCGCGCTCGTCCTCCGGTTGGCGCTGCTCGACGGGTACGTGTACGCGCCGACCGCCGCCATCATCCATCAGTTCTGCCAGCTTGCCCGGCACGGCCTGACCACCCGGGTGGCCCATTTCGAGCAGCCCGTATTCGCCTGGCGATAGCGGGCCCGAACGTGCCTGAGGCCATCGACCAGGCCCTCGCCGGCCTGGCCAGCTTCCCTCGATAGGGCGCCTGGGGAGCCCGGGATGCCGCCTGACCTGTGCGGAGACTTGTCAGCCGCAGGCCGGGGTCATCCACTTTCGAGTCGTCAACCATGCGCTGACGGAGCACGCGGGCACTTAGGTGAGGGCGTGGCCTCGTCGCTGGTAGTGGCAGATCCGGGCCTGGTACTGGCGTCGCCGGCGCCAGCCGATGCAGTACTAGGTGTCGTCCAGTCGTGCGGTGCCTGCGGCGGGGGTCCGGTGCCGCCATGCGAGCAGGGTGATCACGCCGGCAATGGGGATGGCCCCGGCAAGCATGGGGGCGCGGATCCCCGCGGTAGCGGCAAGCGCGCCGCCGCCTACGGCGCCCAGTACTTCTGAGCCGCGCCAGGCGGTGCCGTACAGGCTGGTGACCCGGCCGAGCAGCGCGGCGGGTACCTCGCGCTGGCGCATGGTGACCACGGTGACGTTGAACAGGGCCCAGGCGGCGCTGCTGGCGAACAGCATCACCGCGGCGATGATCACGCTGGCGGTAAGCCCGAGCACGGCCTGGGTGACCGCCATGACCAGCCCGGCGAGCAGCAACGACCGCCAGGGTCCAAGCCGCCGGGTAAGCCGTGGCCCGAGGCCGCCGGCCGCGATCCCGCCGAGCGCGGCGACTGCCAGCAGCAGCCCGTAGCCACCGGGCTTCAGGTGCAGGATCTGGATCACGTACAAGACCAGGACCGCGATCCAGGCCGCATCCATGGCGCCGATGACGGCCGCGGCGATCGTGACATCCCGGATGCCGGGATGCCGCCACAGCCACCGGACGCCCTCACCGAGATCGTGGCGCAGGGCCGCCAGCGACGACGCCGGGTCCTGGCGTGCTGGCCCGGCGGGCACTGGCTGGAAGACGCTGGGCAGGGTGAGCAGCAGCAGCACGGCAATGCCCAGCGTCCCGGCGCTGACCCCGAACGGCATGACGGCAGCCAGCCCGAACAGCCATCCGCCCGCAGCGGGACCGGCCAGCTCGTTGCCGACGATCTGACCGGCGATCACCCGCCCGTTGGCGCGGTCCAGGTCGGCCGGCTCGACCAGGCGAGGCACGCAGGTCAGCGCGGCGGTATCACGCAACGCTGACCCGGCCCCGGTCGTGAAGGCCGTCGGGTAGATCAGCACCAGCCCGGCGCCGTGGGCGAGGACCGCCGCCGCCAGCGCGGCGATAATGACAGCCCGCGTGATGTCCACGATGATCATCAGACGGCGGCGATCTGTGCGGTCGACGATGATGCCCAGGCCCACGCCGACCAGCAGCCACGGCAGGCCCTGCACGGCGGTGACGGCCGCTACGGCGACAGGGGAACGGGTGAGCTGAGCGGCCAGCAGCGGGAACGCCGCCAGCCGGACGCCATCACCGAAGTCGGCCAGAAACCCCGACAGCCAGTACCGGGCGAACGGCCTCCGGAACCCGCCCGCGAACGCAACCACTTCAGCATCATGCTGCCCGGAGCGGGAGCAGTCGAGGGCTTTGGTCCGCAGGCCTTCCAAGCTGCTTCGGCCGTGTAGAGGCTCAGTGCGCGCGAGGTGTGCGTGCGGAAGGGACGCGGCCAAAGGATCTTGGGACCCTTAAGGACGGCGGGGTCGGGCTACGGAGGGACCGGAGGGTTAGACGGCCATGATCAGGGTGCCGGCCATTCCGTGCACGGCATAGCCCTGGGCCAGGGAGATGCCGACCTTGGCCTCGGGTACCTGGCGAGCGCCGCATTCGCCCTTGATCGCCTCAAGCTGCAGCGAGACCGGGGTGCGCGGCAGCAGCGACTTGGCCTGCCTGGTGGTGTAGACGCCGACGATCGAAGGACAGGCCGCTGTCGGCCAGCGCTCCCTTGATGGCCTCGAGCTTCAGGGACTCCTCGGTGCGGCCGAGCTTCTTGCCCTGGACGGTCGAGTAGACCCCGGTGATCGCGGCCATCCGCCGTGGGAAGGTCATGCGCTGATGCTAAGGACGGTCGACCGGATCGTCAAGGTTGCAGAACTATCGAAGTTAGGTTGGCGCACGAGGAGCACGCCGGGAGCGCGGCGGGATTACCAGGTCAGGACGACCGCTTCCTCGACGGCTTCGCGGCTGGCGCGGCGCTTGCGGGACGTGTCGGCGCGCTTTTGCCTGCGGCCCATGGCCACCTGGCCGTCTTCCTTGCTCACCACGGGGCGCGGCGTGGGCGCGAGCTCCCACAGATCGTCCAGCAGCTTGTGCAGCACGTCGCGGCGCAGCGAGTAGTAGTAGTTGCGCCCCGACTTGCGCACGCTGATCAGGCCAGCGTGGTGGAGGATCTTCGTGTGGTAGGAGATGGTGGGCTTGGAGACTGGCAGCGTGTCCTCAAGCGTGATGCACGCCAGCTCGTCCACCGACGCCATCTGGACGATGATGTTCCACCGGACCGGGTCGCTGAGCGCCTTGAAGATCTCGGTCGGCGGCTGGGGCGGCATGTCGTCCATGGTCATGATGTTCCCCGGGTCTGCGCTGGTCCGCCGGTTATGTGCCGACGGTGAAGTATTTCAACATTATAGATCATTTAGATACGTCGGTCACGGAGGGGTGGCCAGCGGGTTTTGGCTGGGGGGTTTTGGCTGGGGGGTTTTGGCTGGGGGGTTTTGGCTGGGGCTGGTCAGCTCCTGGAACGGACCCGGGGAAGGCCGAGCACGCGCTCGGCGACTATCTCGCGCATGATCTCCGAGGAGCCGCCGTAGATGGTGCTGACGACGCCGCGCCGGAACGCCTCCTCGACGGCGGCAGACAGCGGTGCGTCGCCCGCTTCCCGGCCGAGCACGGCCTCCGACCCGAGGATGTCCAGCAGGTCCCAGTGCTGGCGCTGCGCACTCTCGGCGCTGAAGAGCTTCGCTGCCGAGCCCTCGGTGCCCGGCAGCCCGCCGGTCGCGGAGATCCAGGCGGTCCGCATGCCGAGCAGCCGCGTCACCTCCGCGTCGATGGCGATCCTGGCCAGGCGCTCCTTGACGGTGGCATCGTCGTATACCCGGGTGCCGTCATCGCGCCGGGTGCGCTGCGCCCAGGTCGCGACCCGCTCGGCCAGCGTGGGCCCGGACCTGCGGCCGCCGCCTCCCCCGCTGCGCTCGAAGACCAGGGCCACGTGCATGACCCCCCAGCCGCCGTCAACCGGGCCGATCCGCGCCGAGTCGGGGACCCGCACGTCGGTGTAGAAGGTGGCGTTCGTCCGCTGGCCGCCGAGCGTGTAGATCGGCCGGACCTCCACGCCGGGGCTGGCCAGCGGGACCAGGAACGTGGTCAGGCCCTTGTGCTTGGGCACCTCGGTGTTGCTGCGGGTGAGCATGAAGACGTGGGGTGGCCCGGTGGGCGGTGCTGGTGAACATCTTCTGCCCGTTGACGAGCCACTCGTCGCCGTCACGCTCGGACCTCGTCTTGGCCGCCGCCACGTCCGAGCCCGAGTCTGGTTCGGTGTAGCCGAGCACGATGAGGACCTCGCCGCGCAGCGCGCCGCCGATGACCTCGCGTTTCTGTTCTTCCGTCGCCGTGTGCAGCAGCGTGTTGCTGATCATCTTGGTGGTGGCCCAGCCGTCCATGTGCAGGCCCGCGGCGTCGATCTCCTGCAGCAGCGCGGCCGCCATGTCGGGGTCGTTGTCCGTGCCGCCGTAGGAGGCGGCCCAGCCCGCGCCCAGCCAGCCCTGCTCGGCGAGCAGCGAGTGCAGTTCCGGGGTGTGGTAGCTGCCTGAGGAGCGCTGCTGCTCGGCCCACCGCGGGTCGACGTGCGCGGCCACCCAGTCACGGGCACCCTGGCGGTACTCGGCGAGCCTGTCGACTTCGCTGAAGTCCACGTCTACTCCTCGTTCTGCTCGTCTTGGTCTGCCTGGTCGCCGGTCTGCGGGTAGACCAGGTCGGCGAGCCGCTGGTACTCCCGCCGTGAGTCGCCGAGGGCCAGCGGCCAGGCCTTGGCCCGCCGGAAGTACAGCTGGATGTCGTACTCGAGCGTGAAGCCGTAGCCGCCGTGGAACTGCAGGCACTCCCTGGTGGTACGGAACGCGCAGTCCGCTCCGAACAAGAACGCCATCGAGGCAAGCGCCGCCGCCTGCGGCTGGCCCGCGTCCCTGGCCCACGCCGCCTCGTAGACAAGCAACTGGGCGCCGTCCCCGGCCACCACGAGGTCGGCAAGGCGGTGCTGGATGGCCTGGAACGAGCCGATGATGACGCCGAATGCCTTGCGCGCCTTGACGTAGGAGACGCCGAGCGCGAGCGCGGACGAGCGGAGCCCGCCGAGCGCCGCGGCCATCAGCAGCTGCCACAGGCTGACGCCGTCTTGGTAGAGGCGGATGGCTTGCGGCCTCAGCCGGCGGCGTGGGATGGACTCGGGCCGGATCCTTGACGGCGGCAGTCGGCGCCCGGCAAAATAGTTCGATAGTTATAGATTGACTCAAAATTGAACTTGTCCGACAGGGCGTTAACTCAAGGTCGGCGGAAGATGCAGGCAAACCAGACGGCCGGATGCAGGCACGATGCGGCCGCGGCGGGCACGATCGGCTGGCGAAGGTGAGGTTATGGCTGGACAGACATCTGAGCTGCCGCTGGGCGGGATCCGCGTGCTCGACCTGGCAGGGCCGCTGGGCAGCTACGGCTGCCGACTGCTTGCCGATGCGGGCGCCGACGTGGTCAAGGTCGAGCCGCCCGAGGGTGATCCGCTGCGCCGCCGGCCGCCGTTCGCCGGTGACCGGCCAGATCCCCAGGGCAGTCTCAGCTTCGCCTACTACCAGGCCAACAAGCGCGGGGTGGTGCTCGACTACCGCCGCCCCGAGGCGGCCGGCGTGCTGGCTGAGCTGGGCGCGAATGCCGACGTGGTGGTCCTGACGCCGACCGCGCGCGAACCCGTGGCGGGCTTCGACGCGGCGACGGGCGAGCTGGCCTGGGCCGGGCCGCAGGCGGTGGTCTGCTCGATCACGCCGTTCGGGTTGACCGGGCCGTATCGCAACTGGCGGTCCACGCACCTTGTCTCGCACGCCATGAGCGGCCTGATGTACGTCCAGGGCCCGCCGGAAGGTCCTCCGGTGGTCGTGCCCGGCCAGCAGCTCTACGACTTTGCCGGAACGCACGCCGCGGTGGCGATCCTTGCCGCCCTGCGCGCCCGGCCGCAGGCCGGCGGCCAGCTGATCGACATGTCGGCGCACGAGGTGCTGACCCAGTCGTGTTTTGACATCTACAGCTACACCAACTCGGTCCGGATCGGCC
>JBOHCG010000352.1:0-8134 GCA_050698735.1 Streptosporangiaceae bacterium
GGCGCGCCGCCGCCGATCATCCGCACCGGGTTGCCCTTCTCCACGCTCAGGTAGCTGCCGTCGGGGGTGGGCAGGGTGTCCCGCCCGGTGCTGATCGGCCAGTCATAGGTCTTCACGCCGTTGATGTAGATCTGGGTGTAGTGCGTGGTCGTGCTCGCCACCGCGATCACCGAGTTGCCGATGCTGAAGGACTGGGTCAGGTCGGCGGACCCGTACACGCCCTTGGCGCCCTCGATCCCCTTCAGGTGGCCGTCGAAGCTGACCGTGGTGTTCGCCGGCCAGTAGTCCCGCGGCCGGAAGTCCAGATGCTCATCGCCGTCCCAGTACCACGCCCCGATCACCGGCTTGGAGGTGGTGAGCTGCAGCGACCGCTCGACCGCTGCCCTGTTCGTGATCGGCTGGCTGAAGATCAGCATGATCGGCATGCCGACGCCGTAGCTCTGCCCGGACCCCTCGTAGATCTCGGTCGAGAACGTCTGCGCCGGCGTGAGCGTGCGGAACGTGCTCAGGTTCTCGATCGGCTGCCCGCTGCCGTCGGTGCCGGTGGCGATCACCGTGTAGGTCTGCGACACGCCGAGCGTCCACTTGCTGTGCCAGACCTTGCCGCCGTCGGACAGGCTGCCGGACACCGCGCCGCCGGCGCCGCGGACGGTCACCTTGAGCACCTTGCCCTGGGTCGCGGTGACCGAGATCCCCTGGGCCGGATCGGCGTCCTTGCTGCCGTTCGACGGGGTGATCTTCAGCTCGCTCGCGGCTAGCGCCGAGGCCGACGCCTGCGGCCCGCCCTGGTCGCCTTGCCCGGCCGACGGACCGCTTCCTCCGGCGCAGGCCGCGACGAGCAGGCCGATGCCCGCCGCCATCGCGATCGCGGCGCAGGACCTTGCCCGTCTCGCCAGCCTGCCGTTCCTGCCACGCACAGTGACCTCCCTCGTACCGACGACAAAAAAGGGGTGGTCCGACCCGAATTGCTGCTTCCCCTATACAGACGCCTAAACAGGCGCGGGGGTTAGCCTATTTCAGGCTACCCGCCTCCGCCGGCCCGCCCATGCGGTATAACCCGCCACGCCCATGGCGAGCACGGTGAGCAAGCTGAACACGTACTCCGGCCACGATCCGACCCGGTCCGCCAGCGTCCGGTAGCTGACCAGCGGCACCCGCGCGTCGAGGATCGCCCGCTGCCAGGTACCGCTGTGCGCGATCAGCGCGCCGTCCGGCGCGATGATCGAGCTCTCGCCGGTGGTCGAGGCGTACACCACGGCGCGGTCGCTCTCGATGGCCCGGATCCTGGCCATCGCGGTCTGCTGCTCGGTCTCGCCCAGCTGGCCGTCGATCTCGAAGTCCGCGTCGTTGGACTGCACCGACAGCACGTTGGCTCCGGCGTTGACCTCCGAGCGCACCAGGGCGTCGAAGCCGACCTCGTAGCAGATCACGTCGCCGAGCCTGATCTGGCCGACTCCGAAGACCACCGCCTGGTGCCCCGGGGTGAAGTCCACCGGCTGCAGCGAGGGCAGCGAGCTGAAGCTGGAGATGAGGCCGCGGAACGGGATGTACTCACCGAACGGCACGAGCTGGCGCTTGACGTAGATGGTGCTCGGGCCCGTGCCGGGCAGCCACAGCTGGCCGACGTTGCGCTCCGGGTTCTGCAGCACCTCGCCGATGAGGATCGGCCGGTCCACGGCGGCCACCGCGCCCGCCAGTTCCGCGTAGGTGACGGGGTAGTAAAACGGGTCCTGATCGGTGGAGTTCTCCGGCCAGATCACCAGGTCTGGCTCGGGCAGCCGGCCCGCCTTGACCTCGGCGGCCAGCTCGGCCGTGGCCGCGACGTGGTTCTGGGTGACCAGGCTGTCGTTCAGCTGCTGCGGCAGGTTCCTGGCCCGCGGCACGTTGCCCTGGATCGCCGCGATCGTGGCAGTCGGCGCACCGCCCACCGGGTCGACCGGCAGCAGCCCGCCCGCGAGCACCGCCCCGATCGTCACCGCCGCGGCAATCCCTGGTGCCAGCCAAGCCCGCGAAGGCCGCCTGTCGGCGAGCACCGCCAACAAGGCCCGCGCGACCATCGCGCCGGTCAGCGCCACCAGGAAGGTGAGCAGCGGCGCGCCGCCGACCGCCACCCAGCGCACGTCCGGCGCGACCGACTGGCTCATCGCGAGCCTGCCCCAGGGGAAGGCGAACGGCCACCGGTCCCTGATCGCCTCGACCAGCACCCACCAGCCCGCCACCGCGGCCGGCCAGCCCGGCAGCCGCAGCCGCAGCAGCAGCCGCTGGCCGATGCAGAGCAGAGCGAACATGACCGACTCCGCGCCCGCGAGCGCGAACCAGCCGTACCACGCCACGTTGATCAGCCAGGACAGCAGCGGCACGAACAGCGCCAGGCCGAACACCAGCCCGCAGGCAAAAGACCCGCGCAGGCTCCGCCCGGCCAGCGCCACGACAAGCAGTGCTGGCCCCGCCGCCGCCAGCGGCCAGGCGTCGATCGGCGGGAACGAGGCGAACACCGCCGCCCCGCCCGCCACCGACAGCAGCAGCGCCCACCAGATGCCAAGGCCCCCGAACCCGACCCCCGCGCCGCGCGCGCCGACACCCTCCTGCTGCGCGGCCTGGGCAGAGATCACTGTGCTTTCCCGCTCGCCTCGGGTCGCCCTTATGGCGTCCTCTTCCCTCGTCGCTCGTCCCTCGCTTCCCTGGGTGGGTTCGGGGGAAGGGCGGAGTCCAGACGACGCCGCGACCCTCGGCTCACTCACGATGGAAGCCTAACCTCGCACAACCGCGCACGTCACGCGGCCTCCACCCAGATGGAATAGCCGCAGAGCCGGGCAAGTCATGTCGTTTCGCGTGAACGTGGCAATCCGTTGCGTTATAGTCGAGGTGCAAGACGCCTCGTGGGGGGGCGTGCACTGTCCGTTATGCGGAGCTTCTCCGGAAGCGTGCACATGAGAGGGCTTAGTCATGATCAGCGTGCATTATTGCCATCGGCGTGAGTTGTCCCCCGGTTTAAACGCCACCGCCCAGTGTAATGGCCGCGGCACGGTCGTTTACCTGGTTCCCGGGCTGAGCAGGGACGAGCGTCGCGCGGCGCTGCGCAGATTGCGGATGGCTTCCCGGGTGGGTGCCGGGCCTGAACTCCCTGCCGCGCAGTTGGCGCTCGCGCTGCTTGCCGACCGGATCAGGACCGTCGCCCGGCGGTCCTGCGCCATCTTCCGGCTGCACCCGGCCGGAAGCGCGTTGCCGTTGATGCTGGTGTCCGTCGGGGTGGTCGTCTTCCTGTCGCTGTCCGCGGTGTCGATCCAGGTTTTGCCGCAGCAGGCGTCGGCGGGCCCGTCGCCGCTGCTGGCCCCGGGACCCGCCGCCACGGCCGGCGCGGGCCACGCGCATCGGACCCGGCGGGCCACCCAGGTGAACCTGATCCGGTCGGATCCGCCCGGCGGGCCCGCGGGCCACACCCGGCACGGATCCGGCGGGTCCGGATCGGGCCAGGGCGGCAAGGGCTCAGGAAACGGCAACCAGCCGACCCTCACCGGCAGCGCGAACCCCGCGTCCACGCCCGGGGCGGCCGGCGGGCAGTCGTCACCGGCGCCGGTGGCCACGCCGACCCCGTCACCCTCACCGTCACCCTCGCCGAGTCCGCCCGCCCAACGCGGCGGCACCTGCCTGCGCGTGGGCCCGCTAGGAGTGTGCCTGAGCCTCTAGACCCTGGCAAAACTCCCATACGCTGTATCCGCGGGCGCCGCCGGCCAGGGCGCCCGCGGGTGCGGCGGCGGCGAAGGAGCAGGGTTGACCAGGCGCGGATGGGTGCTGTTCGCCGCGATGGGCGTGATCTGGGGCATCCCGTACCTGCTGATCAAGGTGGCGGACGGCGGCGTCTCGGTGCCGGTGCTCGTCTTCACCAGGGTGACGCTGGGCTGCCTGCTGCTGGCGCCCGTCGCCATCCGCGGCGGTCACCTGGCCGCGCTCAAGGGGCACCTGCGCTGGCTGGTGGCGTTCACCGCGGCGGAGATCATCGGGCCGTTCGCCCTGCTGTCCAACGCCGAGCGCCACCTGCCGAGCTCGACGAGCGGCCTGCTGGTCGCCGCGGTGCCGATCATCGGCGCGATACTCGGCTTGCTGACCGGCGGCGACCGGCCGACCGCGGTCCGCTGGGCCGGCCTGGCGATCGGCCTCGGCGGCGTCGCGCTGCTCGCCGGGCCGGGTGCGGGCCGCGGCAGCACGGTGCCGGTCCTCGAGGTGCTCGGCACCGCGCTCGGCTACTCCATCGGCCCGCAGATCGCCAACCGCAAGCTGGCCAGCCTGCCGCCGGTCGCGGTCAACACGGTGTGCCTGGGCATGGCCGCCGTCCTCTACGCGCCGTTCGCCGCGCTCACCTGGCCGCACAAGGTGCCGTCCCTTCAGGTCCTCGGCGCGCTCGCCGGGCTCGGCGTGATCTGCACCGCGGCCGCGTTCCTGGTGTTCTTCCGGCTGATCGCGGAGGTCGGCCCGGCCCGCGCCACGGTGATCACCTACGTCAACCCGGCGGTCGCGGTCGCCCTCGGCGTCCTCGTCCTCGGCGAGCACCTGACCGCCGCGATCGGCGTCTCGTTCGCGGCGATCCTCGGCGGCTCCGTCCTCGCCACCCGACCCGATCCGGGCGAGCCAAAGGGGCGCGGCGCCGACTGGACTGAGGAGCGAGGAACGAGCGACGAAGGAGCGAGGCGCCTTAAAGGCGCCCCGGAGGCGAGCCCGGAAAGCACTGCTGGGGACGGAGTCACCACCCCCCGTTCGGAATAATGCTGCTTTTAATTTTGATACCGAACGAGCAGTGGTGCACCCACGCCGGCATGACCTAGGTTTTGGGTGGTGACAGAGCTTTGAGCCAGACGGCCGTGCCCGGCACGGGCGGTACCGTGCTGCGGTTGTCGACGGCGCATGGGCGCTGGGTGGTCGCCGCCACCGTGCTCGGCTCGGGCATGGCGGCCCTGGACGCGACCGTGGTGGGCATCGCGCTGCCCGCCATCGGGCGCAACTTCCACGCGGGCGTGTCCAGCGTGCAGTGGGTCGTCGACGCGTACACGCTGACGCTGGCCGGGCTGCTGCTGCTCGGCGGGACGCTCGGCGACAGCTACGGGCGGCGGCGGGTGTTCGCGACCGGCATCATCTGGTTCGCGCTCGCGTCGCTGCTGTGCGGGGTGGCGCCGAACGCGGGCACGCTGATCGCCGCGCGCGGGTTGCAGGGCGTCGGCGGGGCGCTGCTGACCCCGGGCAGCCTGGCGATCCTGCAGGCCTCGTTCGCGCCGGAGGACCGCTCGGCCGCGATCGGCGCGTGGTCGGGCCTGGGCGGCGTCGCGACCGCCATCGGCCCGTTCCTCGGCGGATGGCTGATCGGGGCGGTGTCGTGGCGGCTGGTGTTCTTCATCAACCTGCCGATCGCGGCGGGAGTGCTGGCCATCACCGTCAGGCACGTGCCGGAGACCATGTCCCCAGGTCCGCGGCCCAGGCTGGACGTCTGGGGCGCGGTCTTCGTCAGCCTCGGGCTGGCCGGCCTGACCTACGGGCTGATCGCGGCGCCTTCCGACGGCTGGGGATCGGTCCCCGTGCTGCTGCCGCTGATCCTCGGGGTGGTGCTGTTCGGGCTGTTCATCCTGGCCGAGGCGCGGGAGTCGCAGCCGATGCTGCCGCTTGGCGTGTTCAGGTCGCGGCAGTTCTCCGCGGCCAACGCGGTGACGTTCGTCGTGTACGCGGCGCTCGGCGGGCTGCTGTTCCTCGTCCCGACCGTGCTCGAGGTGGCCGACGGCTACAGCCCGATCGAGGCGGGCACGTCGCTGCTGCCTGTGACGTTCCTCATGCTCATGCTGTCGTCCCGGTCCGGGGCGCTGGCCGCCAAGATCGGGCCGCGGCTGCAGATGACGGTAGGGCCGCTGGTGATCGCGGCATCCTTGCTGCTGTTCACCAGGATTTCGGGCCACGGCGGGTACGTGGTCGCGGTGCTGCCCGCGGTGGCGGTGTTCGGCCTCGGCGTGGCGATCAACGTCGCGCCGCTGACCGCGACCGCCATGTCGTCCGCCCCGGCCGAGCACGCCGGCATCGCCTCGGCTGTCAACAACGACGTGGCCCGCGCGGCCGGCCTGATCGCGGTCGCGGTGCTGCCCGCGATCGCCGGCATCACCGGGGGCAGCTACCTGCACCGGGCCGCGCTCGCGCACGGCTTCAAGACGGCCGCGATGCTGGCCGCCATCTTCTGCGCCGCCGGCGGCCTGCTGGCCTTCGCCACCATCCGCAACCCGCCACGGGTCAAGGGCTCCGAGGACGCCCCGAACCCCTCCTACTGCGCCCTGGACTCCACACCCCTCACGCCCGCGCCCGCCCCGGTGTCCCAGCTCGGCCTGCCGCCCGTCCCCCGTCCCTTGCCCCCCGCCCCGCCAACCCCACATCGCGACCAGGGATAACCTGAGGCGATGAGCGAGGTAGAGGTCGACAAGGCGGTCGAGGAGGCAGCGCGGGCCGCCCGAGGGACCGTCGCGGACCTGGCCGTCGTCCCCGACGAGACTCTTGACGGCGCGCTGCTGGCGATGGCGGACCGGCTCGGCCGCGCCGCCGGGGCGGTGCTCGCGGCGAACGCCGAGGACGTGCGCGCGGCGCGGGCCGACGGCATTGCCGACGCGCTGCTTGACCGGCTGCGGCTGGACGAGGGACGGCTCGAGGCGATCGCGGGCCAGCTACGCGCGCTGGCCGGGGTGCCGGCCGAGCCGGCCAGCCGGACGGTCAGGGAGCTGCCGGGCGGGCTGCTGCTCACCGAGCGGCGCAGGCCGGTGGGCGTGATCGGGGCCAACTTCGAGGCGCGGCCGAACGTCGTGGTCGACATCGCCTCGCAGTTCGTCAAGTCCCGCAACGCCGGCGTGCTGCGGACCGGATCGGCGGCGATCCGTTCGGCCATCGCGCTGGCGGACGAGGTGATCGCGCCCGCCCTGGCGGCCTCGGGCCTCGACCCGGCGATGATCCAGCTGCTCCGCGTGCCCGGCCAGGAATCGGCCCGTGCGCTGGTCCGCCAGCCGGGCCTGATCCCGCTTGTCATCCTGCGCGGCAGCGGGGACAGCACCCGCGCGCTTGCCGCCGAGGCGGCCAGCCACGGCGTCCGCACGATGGCGCACGCCGACGGGGGAGCTGTGCTGTACCTGGACGCGGCCGCCGACCTCGACCTGGCCGAGCGGCTCATCGAGGCCAGCCTGGACAGGCTCGGCGTGTGCAACCGGCTGAACCTGCTGCTCGTGCACCCGGCCTTGTGGGACGAGATGCTGCCCAGGCTCCGCCGGCTGCATGCCAGGCTGGGGATCAACATCTCGCTGCCGCCGCACGCGCACCCGCTCGGCCACGAGTGGGCGCTTGATTACGGGCACGAGGCGACGGTCACGGTGGCTTCGGCCGAGGGCGCGCGGGCCGCCGCCGTGCTGGCCAACGACGAGACCTCGGGGCTTGCCGCGGCGATCGTCACCCAGGACGAGACCGCGGCGGCGCAGTTCCTCGGCGCGTACGCGGGCACCGGCGCGTTCTGGAACGCCACGACCCGGCTGCTCGACGGGTTCAAGCTGTTCTCGGTGCCCGAGACCGGGATCAACATCGACGCGGTGCCAGGCCCGCGCGGGCCGGTGACGTTCCGGGACCTGTACCTGCGCCAGTTCGTGGTCGTGCCGCGATGACGGGCGACGTCCGGGGCCTGCGCCAGTTCGCGGTCGTGCCGCGATGACGGGCGACGTCCGGGGCCTGCGCCAGTTCGCGGTCGTGCCGCGATGAGCGTGCTGTACCGTGACGCGGCGCTGGCCGACGGCCGGTCCCCGCAGCTGTCGGTCGGGGTCAGCGTGCTGGTCGCCGACCGCAGGATCGCCTGGATCCGGCCAGCCTCCGATGAGGGGCCGCTGCCCGGTGACTGCTGCCGCCAGGCCTATCGGTGGAGGCCGGCGACGGCGACGAACTGCTCGGCGCGGCGATGGCCCAGCTCGACGACGGCGCCGACTTCGTCAAGCTCTACCTGGACGGCCCGGACCCCGCCACGCCGCCCTCTGGCGAGTCTGGCGAGTCGCCCAACAGGTAGGCACGCGCAAGGCCAGCGCGGACCGCTGACCAGCTGGGCAGCCCCGGTCAAGGGATCGCGGACGGCGCCAGGCGCTGG
>JBOHCG010000353.1:0-8107 GCA_050698735.1 Streptosporangiaceae bacterium
CCCGTAGGCGGCGCGCTGACTCAAGGCGTTTTACGGCACAGTCAGATCCGGAAGCGACCGCCCAGGACCGGCGGCCGCTTTTTCTTTCCCGCCTCCTGGGTCCTGATACCTAAGGGGCCATCGTGGACTCATCGCAACTGACGACTCGCGGCGGCGTGCGGGTCACCCGCACCGCCACCCCGTTCGACCCCGCCGAGATCGGCGTCATCGCGGCCTCCGTCGACGGCCGCCGCGGCGGCGTGATGAGCTCGGGGATGGAGTACCCGGGGCGGTACAGCCGCTGGCACATGGCCTACGTCGATCCGTGCGCCGAGATCATCGCCGCCGGCCGGCGGGTAATGGCGCGCGCGCTCAACGAGCGGGGCCGGGTGCTGATGCCGGTGATCCGCGCCGCCATGGAGCGGGCCGGCGAACTCGTCGCCGAGGACACCGTCGTGATCCCCGAGCCTGGCAGGGACTTCACCGAGGAGGAGCGCAGCCGCCGGCCCACGGTCTTCACCGCGCTGCGGGAGATCGCGGCCGCGTTCGGCTGCGACGACCCTCACCTGGGCCTGTACGGCGCGTTCGGATACGACCTGGCGTTCCAGTTCGAGCCGGTGCGGCCGCGCCTGCAGCGGCCGGCCGGCCAGCGCGACCTGGTGCTGCACCTGCCCGACGAGATCTGGGTGCTCGACCGCAAGCGCGAGGAGGCCGTCAGGTACAGCTACGAGTTCGAGGTCGGCGGCGCGTCGACGGCAGGGCTCGACCGCCGGACTGCGAGCACGGACGCTCCAGACGCACCACCGTCCGTTCTGGATAAAAGAGAACTGCCTCAGCCGCCGCGGCCGGGTAGCTATGCGCAGGTCGTGGAGGTTGCCAAGGAGCGGTTCGCCTGCGGGGACCTGTTCGAAGTGGTGCCGAGCCACGTGTTCCACGGCGGCTGCGCGTCGCCCGCCGCGTTCTACGAGCTGCTGCGACAGCGCAACCCGGCCCCCTACGAGTTCCTGTTCAACCTGGGCGAGGGGGAGTACCTGGTCGGCGCGTCGCCGGAGATGTACGTCAGGGTCACCGGGGACCGGGTGGAGACCTGCCCGATCGCCGGCACGATCGCCCGCGGCGAGGACACGCTCGAGGACGCGGCGAACATCGCCACCCTGCTCGGCTCGGCAAAGGAGGAATCCGAGCTGACCATGTGCACCGACGTGGACCGCAACGACAAGGCGCGGGTCTGCGTGCCGGGCACGGTGCGGGTCATCGGACGTCGGCAGATCGAGATGTACAGCCGCCTCATCCACACCGTGGACCACATCGAGGGACGGCTGCGACCCGGTTTCGACGCGCTGGACGCGTTCCTCACCCACATGTGGGCGGTCACCGTGACCGGCGCGCCGAAGACCTGGGCGATGCAGTTCATCGAGGATCACGAGGAGACGCCGCGCCGCTGGTACGGCGGCGCGGTCGGCAAGATCGGCTTCGACGGGTCCATGAACACCGGGCTCACGCTGCGCACCGCGCACATCACCGGCGGGATCGCGGCCGTGCGCGCTGGCGCGACGCTGCTGTACGACTCGGTGCCTGAGGCCGAGGAGCGGGAGACCCACATCAAGGCGCGCGCCCTGCTCGAGACCCTGGCCGAGGCCGGGCGCCTCACCGCCGAGCCGGGTAACACCTCTCCGGGCGGGGCTGATGCAGGCGGCACGGCGGCCGAGCACGGCGGCCGCCCGCTGCGGGTCCTCCTCGTCGACCATCAGGACTCCTTCGTGCACACGCTCGGCGACTACTTCCGCCAGCACGGGGCCGAGGTGACGACCCTGCGGTCCGGCTTCCCGCCTGCCCTGCTCGACTCTTACGCGCCGGACCTGGTCGTGCTCTCGCCGGGGCCCGGACGGCCCGCCGACTTCGGCTGCGCCGCGCTGCTCGATCAGGTGTACGCGCGGCGGCTGCCGGTCTTCGGCGTCTGCCTGGGATTGCAGGCCATGGTCGAGCACGCAGGCGGCACGCTCGGCCTGCTGCCCGAGCCCGTGCACGGCAAGCCGGGAGCGGTACGCGTCTGCGGGGGATCGCTGCTCGCCGGGCTGCCCGCCGAGTTCACCGCGGGCCGCTATCACAGCCTGTACGCCCCGGCCTCCGAGGTTCGCGGCGGGTTCGCCGTGACCGCGTCGACGCCGGACGGCGTGGTGATGGCGATCGAGGACGCCGCCGCGGGCCGCTGGGCGGTGCAGTTCCATCCGGAGTCGATCCTCACCGCCTCCGGCCGCGTCGGCCACCAGATCATCGGCAACGTACTGGCGCTCTGCCGGACCCGTCTCGGTAACCTTGGTGGTTCCGGGCAGAATGACCACCATGCAGGGCATCACCTTCCGCAGCGACATGACAGTCGAGCTGATCAAGCACGCAGCATCTGATGCGGACGTGATCTGGGCGGCGCGGGTGTCCACCAAGGGCGAGCAGACCCTGGCGGAGATCGACGCGGATCCGGAGCGGTCGGCCGGGCTGATCAACTTCCTGATGCGCGACCGGCACGGCACCCCGTTCGAGCACTCCTCGATGACCTTCTATGTGCAGGCGCCGATCTTCGTATTCCGGGAGTTCATGCGGCACCGCACCTTCAGCTACAACGAGGAGAGCGGCCGGTACCGCAAGCTCAGCCCGGTCTTTTACCGTCCCGGTCCGGACCGCAAGCTGGTGCAGACCGGCAAACCGGGGGCCTATGTGTTCGAGGACGGCACGTCCGAGCAGCATGAGCTGGTCAGTGCCGCCGTCGAGGAGTCCTGCCGCCAGGCCTACGCCGCCTACCTGTCAATGCTCGAGGCGGGCGTGGCGCGCGAGGTGGCCCGCACCGTGCTCCCGGTCGGGCTGTACTCCTCGATGTATGCCACCTGCAACGCGCGCGCCCTGATGAACTTCCTGTCGCTGCGCGTGCAGAACTCCGGCTCCGCGTTCCCATCATTCCCGCAGCGGGAGATCGAGATGGTCGCCGAGCGGATGGAGGCGTTGTGGGAGCGGCTGATGCCACTGACGCATGCTGCCTTTGAGCGGAACGGGCGGGTCTGCCCCTAGCCGCCGCGGATGGTGACCGGAGTCCAGCGGAGGCCGCCGTCGCTGGTGAGCCAGACCTGCTGCTGGCCGGCGCCTTCCTGGACGGCGAACCCCTCGGTGCCGGTGATCGTCGAGCCTGTCAGGGGAAAACCCGCCCCGGCCAGGCCTGCCGCGTTCCGCAGGCTCGGGCTCTCGTGCCAGCTGCGGCCGCGGTCCCGGGAGACGTAAAGGTCCATCCGGCTGCCGGACAAGAAGATCGTTCCCCCCGGGCTCATCGACGCGCCCGTCAGGTACCCGGCGAACGGCGGGCTGGCGGCCTTCTGCCAGCTGTGCCCGTCGTCGCCGGACAGGTAGGCGTCCTTGACCTGGTTACCCGCGCCGGGTTCGCCCCCGCAGCCGAGGAACAGCCAGCCGCCAGGCGCCGCGGCCAGCGCCCCCGACGACGCGCCGCTGCACGGGTCCGGCAGGGACCGCCAGTCGGCAGAGCCGTTCACCGGGCCGGCGAGCAGCACGGGCTTGCCCGTGTCATCCGCCGCGGCGAACACGTAGCCGGCGCCGCCGGACACGACCAGCTGCGCCGGCCCGACCTCCGCGCCGGCCGCGCCCGGCACCGCCCGCCAGTCATCCGATCCGGCGGCGGCCGAGTAGATCCGGAGGCTGCAGGCCGAGCGGTCGGCCCGGCACCGGCCGGTGACCGCAAGCACCCGGTCTCCGGCTGCGGCGAGATCCTGCACCGGCCCGCCCGGGACGCTCAGCTTCCGCCAGGTGGCGCCGCCGTCGCGGGTCTGCCACAACGCGGGGCCAAACGCCCATCCCTCGCTGGCGCTGGCGAACACGGTCGCGCCCACCGCGGTCGCCGCCGGCACGCCCTGGTAGATGTCCGCGGGCGGCGCATCCGGCGCGGGAACCGCGGACCAGGTACGGCCTCCGTCGACCGTCTTGCGCATCACGACCCTGCGGCACGTCTGGACCTGGCGCGCGCACGGCGTCGCCAGCAGCCAGCCCGCCGTGGGCGACACGAAACTGGCGGACAGGACAGTGAGCGCGCCTGCGCCGTGCGCCCGCGCGGCCGCTGTCGGCGGTGAACCGGACTGCGCGGCCGTGCCCCCTGCGTTACCCGGAGCCGAACGCCCCGGACCGCCCGCCGGGACCGGCGCAGCCCGGCCGCAGGCCGCCGCCGCGACCAGCAGCGCCGCCGTGATCACGAATGCCGGCAGCCAACGCGGCGCCGGCCGCCAGGTCATCCCCGCGCCCACCCGGGTCCCTATCATGCCCACTCGCCTCACCCGCCTGATCCGCGCCGCCAAGGACCGCTGGCGCGCTTAATACCTAGGACGACGCACCGGGCAGGAGGTTGCCTGCCGCGCCGCACGTCCGGCGGGCCGGGCACCCTAACCCGTGTTGCGCTGCCTGCGGCTGCATGCCGGTGAGCGGAGGTCAGGGCCAGGAGGACCGGGCTGCGGTTGACGGGCGGGAGGGCCACCGCAGGCGGTCCCAGGCTGGCGGCCGGCTCTGGACGGACGGGGGGAACTGGCCCGGCCCGCCGGATGGCGGCCCGTTTACAGGTCTTTGCCGAGGGCGTCCCTGCCGAAGATCACGTAGAGCAGGCCGCCCCACGGGCACGAGAGGAGGCAGACGACCGCCCACCCCCACTTAGGCAGGTAACGTACCTGCCCGGCCCGGACCAGGTCGTGGAGGCAGACGCCGTCCCACCTGACAGCGAGCACGGCGCCGAGAACGATGATGACGATGACCGGCGTGTTCATCAGGCCTCCCGGGAGCTTCGCCTCTCGCCGATGCTATTGCTCACATATTTGTGAATGATATCAGTTCCGTGAGCATTGGGTAGGCTGCTCGCCATGGCAAGCGCGGATCTCCTCCTGCATCCGGTGCGGCTGCGCATCGTCCAGGCGTTCCTCGGCGACCGGGCCCTGACCACCAGCCAGCTCGCCGCCGAGATCGATGACGTGCCCGCAGGAAGCCTCTACCGTCACGTCGCCATCCTCACCCGGGCCGGGATCCTCCAGGTGGTCGCCGAGAAACGCGTCCGCGGCGCCGTCGAGCGCACCTATACCCTCCGGTTCCTCGCCGCGCAGATCCAGCCGGACGAGGCGGCAGCGATGACCGCCGAAGACCACGCCCGGGCGTTCACGGCCTACGTCGCCGGGATCCTGGCAGACTTCGACCGGTACCTCGCCTCAGGGCCTCCCGACCCGGCCCGGAACGACGCCGGGTACCGGATGGCCGCCATGTGGCTGACAGATGCCGAGCTCACGAGCTTCACCCGGGAACTCGCCGCCGTCGCGCAGCCCAGGCTCGCCAACGCGCCCGGCAAGGGCCGCCGACGGCGCATGCTGTACACCATCCTGCTTCCCGGACCCGAAGAAAGCACCCGGCAGCAACAGCCCCGGGCACACCGGGCCACCCCCGCCAGCCCCCCGCGAGCACCCGGCGAGCCGGACCGGTGACACCCCGGGCACGAACAGGCACCGACATAAACCCCGCAACTCAGACCCAGCCTGGCCAGCCGCCAAGCAAGATCATGCCCAACAAAGCTGTCGTGCACCCCGACTCGTGGGGTGCACGTCAATTTTGTAGGGGCAAGATCGTTTAGAGGTCCCGGGCCTGGTCAGGCAGGGCGTGTCTGGTTGTGACGTGCATACCAGGTCCGGTCTTCGGGTCGGCTGGCCTGCTGGCAGCGCAGCGTGGTGATGGCGTCGGCGCCGGGGATGGCCCAGTGCATGCCTGCCAGTTTGAGGCGCTGGCCGATAACCGCTTTGCAGCCTGCCTCGACGACACCGGAGCCGGTGAACAGGCCGCACTGGCGGAACCACTTGTAGCGCATGCGGGGCGCGCCGTCGCCGAGGATGGTCAGCTGGCGGACGTGGTTCGCGCCGCGGCGGATGCCCTCGGCCTCCACGAGGCCGGCGAAGACGCTGGCAGGTTCGAAGGCGGCGATGTAGCTGGAGGAGCGCGGGTCCCGGACGGGGTAGCCGCCCTCGTCGAGGGTGTCCTGGGTGAAGAAGACAGCGAGCTTGACCTCGCGGGTGCGGGCGCGGCCGTCTTCTGCCTTGCCGTTGCGCCCGGCTGTTTCCCGCGCGGTCATGGGCACGCCGGTGCCGTCGATGACGCCGTAGAGCATGTCCGGCAGCGGGCGCGGCGGCAGCGGGGTCACCTTCCGGCTGCTGATCAGGGATGCGCGTTCCCGGACGGCGGCGGCCTGCGCGGCGCCGCTGGCCTCGGCGGCTCTCTCGACGCGCTTGGCGGTCAGCGTGACGCCGCCGAGTTCCGCCAGGAGCACGGCGGCTTTCCCGAAGGGCCCCGTGGCCGCGGCCGTGTCGTTCATCGCCGTCAGGCCCGGCGACAGCGACGTCCCGGCGACGCCGAGCTCGGCGTCGCGCGGGGCGAAGCCGTGCTTGCACACCGCGCAGTGATACCAGGCGCGGGTGAGGGTGACCGGGCCGGGCACGGTGTCAAGGGTCTTGTGCCGGTAGGCGACGAACTCGCCCTGGTGCCCGTTCCCGCAGTCCGGCCCGCGGCCGCGGTAGCCGTTGTCAGCGGCCAGCAGCTGCTCCAGCATGCCGGCCCCGAGCCGGAGCATCCCGGCGCGGATCACCGCCCCGGCCGCTTCCATGCCGGCATCGCCGCAGCCCAGCGAGCGCGCCGCCGCGGCGGCCAGCCGTCCTATCTCGGCGGGCTTCTCCGCCGCGAGCGCGCTGAAGAGCCCCCTTTTTCGCCTCCCGGCACCGGGGGCGCATCCGCTGCGGAAACCGGGCGGGCCTCGCAGATCTGCTCGTTCACCTCGATGATCCGCTCGACCGCCGCGGTGAACTCCGCGTGCCGGGCCAGCTCCCGGCGCGCCTTGCCTACCTCCGCCGCCGCGAGCTGCCGGCCGACCCGTTTCCGCCGGCCTTCGGACCGGGTCCACAGGAACCGCGGCCCGTGCCCGGGATGATCCGGTGCCGCGCACGCGCAGTTCGGCTTCCCGCACCTACGCCAGTTCACGCTCACCGACCCCCGCCGGAAGTCGCCGACCGCGCTGAGCTGCGCGTACAGGCGGTTCCGCTCGGCCTCCAGCTCCGCAAGCGACGGCTCGGACATGGGCACCCCTTGTCTGGTTGTAACAGTTACAACCAGACTCCCATCATAACCAGCCCGGATGTGGGACCCCTACGAATGTGTCGCACACCCCGACTCGTGTTGCGCACCTCGGAATGTCAGCCCTGGCCTGTAGTGTGCTGTGCCGTGAGAAGTGTAGAGCCCGAGGTCTTCCTGGTTGCCCGGCCGAAGGTCGACTACGACGCAATGGCAGCCTACCTGCGCGAGGTAGGCGGAGAGCGCTGGCTGGAGCGCCCAGACCGTGATCAGCTCGGCAACGACGCTCAGGACCTTGCCGAGTTCGCGGGCAAGATCTGCTATCGCTCCTGGGAACCCGGGCTCAATCCGAACGTCCGGAAGGTACGCGATGACCAGGCCGAGTACCTGCAGAACATCCTGAAACAGGCACACGGCTCGGTGCTCGAGCACGCCAGCTTCACTTTCGTCCTGCACAATGTCAGCCGAGTGTGCTGCTATGATGACAATTCAGAGGTACTAACCACTGAGGGCTGGAAGGGTTGGCCAAAGGTAGACGGAACCGAGGTCTTCGGCACGCTCAACCCAGTTAGTAACCAACTTGAGTATCAGAAGGCAACCGAGGTTTTCCACGCAGACTACGCCGGGCCGATGTACCGCGTTCGGTCAGAGCAGATCGATCTGCTCGTTACGCCTAACCATCGAATGTGGGTGTTCAGGCACGATACTCAAGCAGCAAAGCGCCATGAGCAAACGTTCAAGATCGAGACAGCTCAAGATATCCTTCATAAAAGGGTTAAGTATCAGAAATGCGCGTCGTGGATCGGTTATTCACCCGATCTAATTGCCATCCCGGGGACGCATCGGACTTACCAGCGTACCGACCGGCTCAGGCCCAATGCCACGGGGATAAGGCCGGGACTGTGCGAGACACGGGCCGTTTGCGGCTACTGCGGGTGATATCTGCTGGTCCCGTGCTGGGTTCCCTGCGAGACGGGTGAGGCTCCTGCTAGAA
>JBOHCG010000354.1:0-8073 GCA_050698735.1 Streptosporangiaceae bacterium
CAACGTGGTGGTGCTGGTGGTGGTGGGCGCGGCCGGCCTGCAAGCGCAGCGGGTTTTCTGGCGCAGGCGAACGGCGCGGCCCGCCGACCGGGAGTGAGCCTCCGACCCATGCCCCGGGCGGCCCCGGCGCCCGGATGCGCTGCACCCCGGGCTGCCCATCCGGCATGGCGCCCGCACTCAGCGCAGCCGGCCATGCGGGGGCCGGCCCACCGGGAACGCACCGAGGTTCAGCCGGCCCCGTCCGGCGCCCGCTGGCCGCGTTCCCAAGACCGCCCAGAACGGCGGATATCGCATGTCAAGCAGTGAGCAGCACCGGCTACAGAAAGTGACGGGGATTTGGGATGGCGTTGTGGCGTGCCAAAATCGGTATGCATGGCTCATGGCGTGTTGCGCGCCGATCGTCCGTTTGTGGTCTGGCAGCAGCAATCTCGCCGGTTCCCGCTGTCACTGGCCGACGCGTCCGTCGATCCGTTCCCGCAGCAGGTCGGCGTGGCCGCAGTGGCGGGCGTACTCCTCGATCATGTGAACAAGCACTTCGCGTAGCGCGACGGTCTCTCCGTCTCGCATAGTCCCGCGGGTGCCGAGGTCGGGGCAGCCGGCGACGAACGTCTCCGCGAAGGCGACCTCGTCGCGCCAGGCTTGCCAGGCATCGTCGACGACCGCCGGGTCGGCGACCGCGCCGAGCCAGTCAGCGTCCGCTAGGTCCTCGGACCAGTACAGCGGCGGTGCGTCGGCCTGCGCCATCACCCGGCGGAACCAGTTGCGTTCGACGTCGGCCATGTGGCGGATGAGGCCGAGCAGGGACATGGTAGAGGGAGGCACCGACCGGCGGGCGAGTTGGGCCGGGTCCAGGCCAGCGCATTTCATCTCCATCGTCAGCCGGTAGGTGCGCAGGTAGTCAAGCAGCGTCGCCCGCTCGCCCTCCAGTTCCGTGCCCGCAGCGAACCTCGGGTCCTGCGCTGCGTCCATCCACATGTCGGAGCCGGGCCCGGCGGCATTCCACCGTTCCGCGACGGTCTCGCGGTCTTTGCTTTCAGTCACGGCATTCACCTTGGCACGCCCGCACTGGAAGGAGCAACGCGTTTCGGTTGCCGCAGGCCTCCTCCGTCGTAACCGTACGCGACCGGTGCTCACCGAGCCGCCGAGCCAGGCATGTCAGGACCTGCCATCACAATGGTGCTTGCAGATGACTTGCGGGAGCCGGCGCCTGACGGCGCGCATTTTCGGGCTAGCTGCACCAGGCTCGGCAGCCGTGCCCGGCAAGCCGGGCATCTCGACCGCGGCGGCGCCACGGCCTTATCCCACGGGCGAAGCGTCCTAGCCTGCGCCAGCTGCACGATCCCAGCCGGGGAGTACGCATAACATCCCGTTCTGCACGCTTCGGCTGACCGCGGTCGAAAGCGCAGTAGCCGAGCATATCGGATCTCGCGCGACCGGCGATCGTCACGCTGCGCGACTTGCGATCCAGAGCATGAGCGATCCGAGCGATTCTGTGGTGGGTGTCGGCGGAAACGCGCTGTCATGCCGCGAGTCGCGCGGCTACTCGCGGACGAACTGTCAGCGCGTCAGCAGAATCTGCCTCAGGCTGCCCAAGGCGGGTCAGGTGCCGAAGGTGAGCTGCATCGCGGTGAGCATCAGCGCCGGGCCGGCCGCGGCCGGGCAGCTGCAGGTGCCGTCCGGGAGCTGGCGCAGGCCGCCGGACACCGCCGCGATCTTGGCTGGCCACCCGCAGCCGGATCGGTGATGGTGAAGGCACCGCCGGGTTCGCCGCGGCTGGGGCAGAACCATAGACGGACACCGGGGTCACGGTCACCACCCGGGTGCCCGGCCGGGATCCGCCCGGGCACCCGGGCGGCCAGCCCGGCCGCGACGTCGGCCAAGGCGGCGCACCGGTCCTGGCTGCCGCGCGGATGGCGATGTCCATCATGGCCTTGAGAGGGCGCCCCCCGCCCCCCAGGTTCCGGTGTGCCTTGGTTGCTCATGGTTTGCGCGCGACTCCGCAGAACTCGTCCACCTCGGGGGGCTGCCCGCCGAGCGGGCTCAGGCCGGGCCGCCAGCGTGAGCACGACACCACCCCGGGCTCCAGCAGATCCAATCCGTCGAAAAACCGGGTGATCTGCTGCGGGGTGCGGAGGGTCATCGACGGCGTGCCGACCCTGTTCCAGTGCCGCACCGCTTCCTCCATGGCCGCGCCGTGGACAGCGCTGGTCGAGTGGTTGATGGCAACGAAGCTGCCCGGGGCCAGCGCCGCCACCAGCCGCTTGACGATCGCGTACGCCTCGTCGGTGTCGGGGACGTGATGCAAGATGCCCAGCAGCATGAGCGCGACCGGCTGAGCGAAGTCGAGGGTCCGCGCTGCCTCGGCGAGGATCTTGTCCGGGTCGTGCAGGTCTCCGTCGACGTAGTCGCACACGCCCCGGGGGCTGCTGGTGAGCAGCGCGCGGGCGTGCACCAGCACGAGGGGATCGTTGTCGGCGTACACGATCCGCGATTCCGGCGCCACCCGCTGGGCCACCTCGTGGGTGTTGTCCGCCGTCGGCAGCCCGGTGCCGATGTCCAGGAACCGGCGGATGCCCGCCTCGCCCGCCAGGTACCGGATCGCCCGGCCCAAAAAGGCCCGGTCCGCCCGCGCCTGGGCCACGATGCTCGGCAGCATCAACGCGACCCTGTCGCCTGCCTCCCGGTCGGCTGCGAAGTTGTCCTTGCCGCCCAGCCAGTAGTTCCAGATCCGGGCCGAATGCGACACCGTCGTGTCGAACCCCGGCCCAGACCGCGGGGTACCCGCTTCGTCGGTCACAAGACACCATCTCCAATCAGGTCCAGGTGGGCTGCCGCAGCCCGGCCCGCCGGGGACAAGCCCGCTCTGGCCAAGGCCCAGACGAGCCGGCGCGAACCCGTTCGACCTCGCCTGGCCAGGCAGCAGCGCCATCTCCACGTCCCGGCCGTGCCCGGCGGAAGCCCGCAGCCTGGACCGGCCGGAAAGCGGCCTGCCGAAAGGCTATGGCCGGCACGCCACGGCCGCAACAACCGCGATTCACAGGCGTCCACGCTGACCCCCGGTCTGACCCGCTCCTGCCGCTGTCCGGGAAAGGTCATGCTTCAGTCTGATCTGCATCGTCACCCATGACGTCGGCCTGGTCCATGTTCAGCGCTCCATGGGCTGGCCGGTGATCTCAGCGATGAGGTCGAAGTCCTTATCGAGGTGCAGCACCGTCAGCCCGGCGAGTTCAGCAGCCGCAGCCATGATCAGATCCGGTATTGACGGAGCACGATGCTGGCCCCGATCCGCGAGCAGCGTCAAGATCTCCACTGCCCGGTCCTCGATCGCTGGGGTCAGGTATTCCACCGGCATTGACGACAGCGGCGGCCGCTGGAACGTACTGGACCAGGTCAAGAACGACGCCGCAGCCGAGTCAGCCCGGGTCCGGGTCGTGCTGCTGCGCGACCACGAGGCGCAGGCGATCAGCGCCGCCGCGGGCGTCCCCGTTCCCCTCCTCCACGCCATGACCATGGCCCGCTCGCGAGCAGTTCCGGGACCTCCACCACGGACAGGGGCTCTCATTCACCGAAATCGGACAGCTCACCGGCTACAGCAGGACTGCCATCTCGGACCTCGCCCGCGCCTACGAGATCCCCACCAGCATCTACCGAGAGGGCACGCCGCTCAAGGCACCCGCCGTTCCAGGCCACCAGATGAGTAATTCCAAAGCTTCCATTTGAGTGGACGAATCGAACCTGCCCTGCGGGGCTTGACCTTGACGCTGCGTCAACCCTCCATGCTGGCTGTCATGAGCATTCCGCCGGCAACCAGTCAGGCCCAGGCGCCTGTCATCCAAGTGCAGGGCCTGGAGAAGTCGTACAAGGAGCTGCGCGTGCTGCGCGGCGTGGACTTCGAGGTGGCGCGGGGCAGCATCTTCGCCCTGCTCGGCTCGAACGGGGCGGGCAAGACCACGGTGGTGAGGATCCTGTCCACGCTCCTGGCGGCCGGCACCGGGACGGCCCGGGTCAACGGCTTCGACGTCGCGACGCAGGGCGCCGGCGTGCGCGAGTCCATCAGCCTCACCGGGCAGTTCGCGGCGGTCGATGAGATCCTCAGCGGACGGGAGAACCTCATCCTGGTCGCCAGGCTGAGGCACCTCAAGGACCCGGGCGCGATCGCAGATGGCCTGCTGAGGCGCTTCTCGCTGACCGATGCGGGCACCCGGAGGGCAGCGACGTACTCCGGCGGCATGCGCCGCCGCCTGGACATCGCGATGAGCCTCATCGGGAACCCGCCGGTCATCTTCCTCGACGAGCCGACGGCCGGGCTGGACCCGGAGGGGCGCGCCGGGGTGTGGCAGGCCGTCAGGGAGCTCGCCGAGGGCGGCACGACGGTGCTGCTCACCACTCAGTACCTCGACGAGGCCGAACAGCTCGCCGACCGGATCGCGATCCTGCACCACGGCCGGATCATCGTCAACGGCACCCTGGCCGAGCTCAGGCAGCTGCTGCCGCCCGCCAGGGTCGAGTACGTCGAGAAGCAGCCCTCCCTCGAAGACGTCTTCCTCGCGGTCGTCGGCGACGCCGGCGAAGACGGCAACGACGGCGGCACCGATAGCGGCAGCCAGGACCGCAAGACCAAGTCGAGCAGGAACTAAGGAACAGCAATGGCCACGCATTTCCTCGGCGACACCGCCGTCCTCACCGGACGGACCATGCGCCACGTCACCCGCAGCCTGGACACCATCATCACGACCGCGATCACGCCGATCGCCATCATGCTGATGCTCGTCTACGTGTTCGGCGGCGCGATCGGCACCGGGACGGTCTCGTACGTGAACTACATGCTCCCCGGTATCCTGCTCATCACTATCGCGTCGGGCATCTCCTACACCGCATTGCGGCTCTTCATGGACATGCAGGGCGGGATCTTCGAGCGATTCCAGTCCATGCCGATCGCCCGGCCGTCCGTTCTGTGGGCGCACGTGCTGACCTCACTGGCCGCCAACGTCATCGCGCTCGTGGTCGTCGTCGGCGTCGCCGCCGGCATTGGCTTCCGCTCGGGCGCCGGGGTGCTGGCCTGGCTCGCGGTCGCCGGCATCCTCCTCCTGTTCACCCTGGCACTGACCTGGGTCGCGGTCATCCCCGGCCTCACCGCCAAGAGCGTGGACGGCGCGGGCGCGTTCGCCTACCCGCTCGTCTTCCTGCCGTTCATCAGCTCGGCCTTCGTGCCCACCGCCACCATGCCCGGTCCGGTGCGCGCCTTCGCCGACAACCAGCCGGTGACCTCCATCGTCGACACGATCCGGGACCTGCTCACCCGGCAGCCGGCCGGCACCGGCATCTGGACCGCCCTCGCCTGGTGCACCGGCATCCTCGTCGTTGCCTACCTGCTGGCAGGCGTCTCCTACCGTCGCAGGATCTCCTGAGCCGGCGCTGACGGGTCCGGGCGGGTTTAGGGCAGGATCAGAGCATGCTGACGATCAGCCAGCTGGCAGCGTATGCCGGCGTCACAGTGCGGGCGGTGCGGCACTATCACCAGATCGGGCTACTGCCCGAACCCGAGCGGGATGCCTCGGGTTACCGGCGGTACGGCGCGACGGCAGTCGTGCGCCTCATCAAGATCCGCACCCTCGCCAACGCCGGCGTGCCGCTGGCTGAGATCGGGCAGATGCTCCAAGCCGACGCACCGGCCTTTGCCGAAGAGGTCCAGAGGATCGACAGCCGCCTGCGCGAGGAGATCGAACGGCTTGAGACCAGCCGCAAGCAGATCGCACAGCTCGCCGCCGCAGACAGCCTGGCGCTCTCACCAGAGGTGACCGCCTATCTCGACCGACTCCGGCAGATGGGGGTGTCCAAGCGGATAGTGGAGGGCGAGCGGGACGGGTGGATCCTGATGGCCGCCCGCTGGCCCCAATACATCCGCGAGGTTATGCCCGGGAAATTCGCGCAGCTCGAAGACCAGCGTGTCGTCCGGCTCTACCGGGTCCTGTCGGAGCTTCTCGAAAGCGACGCAGGCGACGACGACCCGCGTCTGGAGGAAGCCGCCGACATCATGGCCGCCGGGCTGGAGGAGGCATACGCCTCCGGCGAGACCTACCCCGACGAGGTGGCGCACGACGACCTGCCGTTTCACCTTCTGGACGCACTTGCCGTCGAGACAGCCCCGGGGGCGCAGCGGATGATGGACCTGATGCGCGAGCGCGGCTGGAACGGCTGGACCCGGCTGGAGCGGCTGGCGGAACCGCCCAGCTAATCTCCCGGGGCCGTTACACACCTGAACACCAGCCATCAGGCCAGGTCACAGCCACCCTGATCAAATCGACGACTACGCCTGGACCTGCGACATCACCGCGGCTTAGCTCGGAAAGACGAGGGCATACCTGGTCAGCCTGATGTCGACACGCGGGGATTTGTGCCCGGCTGCTTGCTTGAATCGCTGTCTGCGTCTTCGTGTCGGGCCGCATCGGGGTTCAGTTCCCCGTGGGGATCTGGCTCCCGGGGGCCTCGGTGCCTGCCGGCGCGTCCGGGCGGCTGCTGCGGGCGAGTTCGAGAAGGGTGCTGACCGCCGTTTGGAGTGGGCGGGCGTCCCGCTGGACCTGGGCAAGGAGCAGGCCGCCCTGGAGCGTGGCAAGGAGAGTAACGGCGAGGGCGTCCGGGTCGGTGCCGTCCGGGAGGTGCCCGGCGTCGTGCAGGCGGCGCAGCCCGTCGCCGATGGCCGCTTGCCACTGCTGGAATCCGCTTGCGAGCAGGGCGCGGGCGCGCGGGTCGGTCTCCGCGAGCTGGCCGGCGAGCGAGCCGAGGGGGCAGCCGCCCTTGCCCTGGCCGCTTGCGGCCTGGGCGATCACCGTGTCGCGCCAGGCCGTCAGTCCTTCGGCGCTGCCGAGGTCGGCCTGCCGCTGGCCGTCGGCGATGACGTCGGCCTGGTGGGCGATGACCGCCTGGACGAGTTCGTCCTTGTCCGGGAAGTAGTGGTACATCTGCGATCCGCTGACTTCCGCCGCCGCCTTGACGTCATCCAGCGTGGTGCCCGCCACGACCAGATGGACGAACCAGGTGGGAACCGCGTCGTCCGGGATACGCACCTGGTAGCCGAGTCCGGCGGCCAATTCCCGGTAGCGGTCCGCCATGGCCACGGTGCTCTCTTCCAGAATCCGCCGAAGCTGTTCATGCGCGACCGGACCTGCGCTGAGCCTGACTGCGAGGAACGGAGCGAGCCTGGAAACCATCCCGGCCCGGTGGCGCATCACCGGGCTCGTCCGCGCGAAAGCCAGCACGGCAGGCCGTCACGTACCAGGCTGCTACGATGACTCGCGAGGTCATCAGGCATGCCATGCCGCTCATTGACCGGATCAGGCCCGGCAGCCTGGTCGCCAACCTCGATGCCGCTATGCCCGGCTGGGATGAGCGAAACTCGGACTGGCGTGACCCCGCATGGCGCCCGCGGAGGAGGCGGCAGTGAGCAAGCCTGACACCGCAGACCGGTACGCCGCGTGGGTGGAGCGCACCCCCGCGGAGCGCTTTCCAGCCGGGGATGACATGAGCGACCTGGCTGCACCCGGCGAGACCCGATCCTGTGATGTGCCTGCCGGCGAGGTAGCCCGCCGCGTCGCCACGGCACGCCGGCGAGGCCGGGAGCAGGGCGGCGGCATCCGCGGGGTCCATGGGTCAGCGGCCTTCCGGTTACCTGGCGTGTCAGGCGATCGTGGTGCGGCACCGGGCGGCCACCGCATGATGTAATTGGAGTTGAACAGCTTCTCATCGACTATAGGGATGCTCCATGACCATTACTGTCGTAAGCGGTTGGGATGCGACGAGTGCGAATCTGTCGCACGCTCCCGGCACTGGCCACGCAGCCGGTTATATTACCGGCACTGCGGACATTGTGTGGACAGCTGCGCAGCAAGCCAAATATCCTGGCTTTGTCCAGATTGACCAGAGTCCAGACATTACCGCGTCTGATCAATTGGCTGATGTATTCGATTACGAAAGCGGAGCCGTCACCCTCGCAGACTTGCCGACGCTGATTACTAATGCGCGGGCGGGATACCACGCAGGAACGCGGCCAGGTCAGCGCTGGCCTTGCGTTTACTG
>JBOHCG010000355.1:0-8073 GCA_050698735.1 Streptosporangiaceae bacterium
CCCTGGCGCCGGCACCGGGGCAGCCGGGTCCTCGTCGTCGCGCAGCAGCCGCTGGTGCAGCCCCTGCAGCCGGGCGCCCGGCCCGACCCCCTGGTCGCTGACCAGGGCCTTGCGCAGGCGCCGGTACTCGGCCAGCGCGTCAACCCGGCGGCCGCAGCTGGCCAGGGCGGACATGAACAGGGCGCAGAACCGCTCGCTCAGCGGTTCCTCCCTGGTCAGCCGCTGCAGCGGGATCACGCACTCGGCGGCGCGGCCGAGCCGCGCAGCCCCGGCGTACAGGCCCTCCCAGAGCTGGGCGCGCAGCTCGGCGAGCGCGGGCCGCACGCTCAGCTGCAGGTAG
Organism: Streptosporangiaceae bacterium; assembly: GCA_050698735.1. GTDB lineage: Bacteria > Actinomycetota > Actinomycetes > Streptosporangiales > Streptosporangiaceae > Palsa-504. The sequence continues at coordinate 341 of JBOHCG010000355.1, forward strand.
TCCGACGGCACGTCACACAGCGGCTCACCGCGCCACAGGGCCAGGCCGGCCTGGAACTCGCGCATGGAGGCGTCCCAGTTCCCCGCCTGGGCCGCGGCCTTGCCCTGCCGGACGTAGGCCTGCAGCTGGAGCAAGTCGAGCTCGTCGTCTTGGTCCAGGCGGAGCTGGTATCCCGAGGGCTGGGCGCTGAGCCTGCCCGCCACCGCCGGGCCCAGGATCCGGCGCAGCCGCATCATGTAGCTGCGCAGCGTCGTCTCGGCGCCGTCGGAGGCCCTCTCCCCCCAGATCGCCTCGCACAGGCTCTGCCGGGCGACCGGCTGGTTGGCTCGCAGCAGCAGCGCGGCCAGCAGGCTGCGCTGGCGGGCTGCGGGCACCGCGATCGGACGGCCGGAATACCTTACGTCGAGCGGGCCGATCAGGCCGAAGCTCACTTGCGCCATGGGCTACCCCCGGGTCAGGAAGAGCATTGAACACGGCAGACCGGTCGGGTCGCCGCCGCCTCAAGCGTCTTCCAGGACAGGGGCCCGCGCCAGTGGCCGCGGGGCGCGTCCGCGCCCCGCGGCCGGGCACCGCCGTCAGCAGCCGTCAATGCCGGACGTCAGGCAGGTGCCCACGGGGTTGTCGTGGGCGTGCGGGAGACAGACCGCACCGCGGGGCGCGGCCCTGACACCGCCCTCAGCAGTGGTCGCCCGGATCCTTCACGCATTGGCCATAGCAGGTGACCCGGTACTGCGTACACCAGTTCACCCCGCAGGGCGACCCGCACTTGCAGTCCGAGCCGGTGCCGATGATGCAGGCGCCCGCTTCCGCGGTTGGCAGGACGCGCGCCAGCATGGCGTCGCCCAGCCGGGCCAGTCGTGACTTCATGTTCCCTCCTCGATCTGTCGTGACCTCATGCGGCCTGTTTGACGATGAGCCGGGAATGCCCGGCTCCGGATCTCTTCAGCATCGGCCGGCCCGCGTGGCGCCCCGGTGGCGCGCGGCGGCCCGCGTCCGCAGCCCTCACCAGTGCGGGCGGTCCCGGCGCAGGCGCGGGTCCGGTCACGGTGCGGTCGCCGCGCCACGGTGACGCCACGGCCGGCGCCGGATGATGGCTACGGACACCGGATGGTGGCAGACCCAGTTGAGGATGGTGACGAGCGATGACCGGAATCCTGATCGCGGTGGTGGTGCTGGTAGGCGTGATCGCCTGCGCCGACCTGCTGATCAGCTTCGCGCTGATCAGGCGGGTAGCCGCCCTGCAGGCGCGGGGACCGCAATTGTCCGGCCCTGCGATCGGCCGTGAGGTGGGGCAGTTCCGGGTGCCGCTGCTCGGCGGCGGGGAGTTCAGCCGAGATCACCTGGCCGCGCCGCGGACGCTTGCGGTCTTCCTGACCACAAGCTGCGAACCATGCCGCAGGGCCATCACCGAGCTGAGCGCGATGCCCGGCCCGCTGCCCTGGCCGCTGTACGTGATCCTCATCAGGACCGACGCCGATGACGACGACGCGGTCGAGGTAGCCGGGCAGATGCCGGCCGGGTCACGGGTCGGGATCATCGCCGCTGCCGAGGCTCCGCTTGAGGCGTTCGGCATCGACGGATACCCGACCGTGCTGACCATCGAAGACGGGATCATCCGTGCCTCCGGGTTCCGGGTCGCCGCACTGCTGGAGGGCGTGAGCCGCTGATGACGGCCAAGCCCCGGCCGTCGCCGCGCTTCGTCGCGGCCATGGCCTGGCGGGGCGGCCGGCTTCTGTGGGCGGGCACGATCGCGATGGCCGTGCTCACCGGGCTGGTAGCGCCGGCGGCCGCCTGGGTCCTCAAGGAGCTGATCGACAGCCTGACCGGGACCCGAGGGACCCATCCGGCGGCCGCCGAGGTGGCCACGCTGGCCTTGGCCACCATCATGCTCGGCGCGCTCGGGCTGGCCATGAGCGACCTGTCCATGGTGATCGCCGCTTCTTGCCAGCGCAGCATCTCGGTCGCCGTCACCTCAGATCTGTACGCCGCGGTGAACAGGATCAAGGGCCTGGCCGCGTTCGAGCAGCCCGCCTTCCAGGACAGCCTGCGGCTGGCCGAGCAGGCCGCCGAGGAGACGCCGACCGGGCTAAGCTCGATGCTCGCGCTTGGCCTGCAGAGCGCGACCACGATCGCCGGATTTACCGGGATCCTGCTGGCCACCTGGCCGCCCATGGTGGCGCTGCTGGCCGCCGCGTGCGTGCCGGCCGTGACGGCCCAGTTGTTCCTGGCCCGCCGCAGCGCCGCGAACCGCGAGGCAATGATGCGGCACTACCGGGAATGGTTCCTGATGCGCGGGCTGCTGTCCGACCCCAGGGCCGTGACCGAGTCCCGGCTGCTCGGGCTTGGCGAGTTCTTCCGCACCCGGCTGACCACCGCCCTGCGCACCGCGACCACCGCCGACTACGCGGTCAGGCGCCGCATCGCCTGGACCCAGGGCGTGACGGTGATGCTCGGCAGCCTGATTACCGCGGCCGGGGCGGCCCTGGTCGCCGTGCGGGCCGCGGACGGGCATCTCGGGGTGGGCAACCTCGTGATGTTCCTGGCCGCGGTGGGCGGCACCCAGGGGGCGCTGCTGGCCGCGGCCAACCAATGGGCCACGGTGGGAGCCTCGCTCAAGCTGCTGCGGCACTACGTCGAGGTCCTGGACGTGCCAGGGGACCTCCCCGTCCGGCCGACCGCGCACAGAGCGGTTGCCCAGCCACTGCTAGATGGCATCGAGCTGCGCGACGTGTGGTTCCGGTACGGCCAGGACCGGGAGTGGGTGCTGCGCGGGGTCCGCGCCGAGCTGCCGTTCGGCAAGGCCACCGGGCTGGTTGGCGTTAACGGCGCGGGCAAGAGCACGCTGATCAAGCTGCTGTGCCGGCTGTATGACCCGCAACGCGGGGCGATCCTGTGGGACGGCGTGGACCTGCGCGAGCTGGACCCGGACGAGCTGCGGTCCCGGCTCGCGGTCACCTTCCAGGACTTCCTGACCTACGACCTCACGGTGGCGGAGAACATCGGCCTGGGCGACCTGGCCGCGTTCACCGACCGGACCAGGATCACCGCGGCGGCGGCGCTCGTCGACCTGGACGGCCCGGTCGGGCGGCTTCCGCGCGGCTACGACACGATCGTCAGCCGGACCTTCACCGCTGCCGACGGCGAGGCAGGCACCCTGCTGTCCGGCGGGCAGAACCAGCGGCTGGCGCTGGCCAGGACGCTGATGCGCGGCGACGCCGACCTGCTGGTGCTCGACGAGCCGAGCTCCGGGCTTGACGCCGACGCCGAGCACCGCATCCACCAGGTGATGCAGCGGTACCGGCACGGGCGGACCAGCCTGCTCGTCTCGCACCGGCTCAGCGCGGTCCGGGAGGCCGACCAGATCCTGGTGCTCGACGGCGGCCTTATCACCGAACGGGGCACCCATGACCAGCTGATGAGCGCGGCCGGAAGCTACGCGCGGCTGTTCACCCGCCAGGCCGGCGGCTACCAGGACCGGCGGCTCGCCCCGGCCATCCCGCAACCGAACTGATCAGGAGGAACCATGGCCGTCGCGGAAATCGCCCTGCGGGTCGTACTGGCCGTCGTATTCGCGGTCGCCTTCGGCTCCAAACTGCGATCCCGGGCCGCCTACGCCGAGTTCGCGGACTCACTCGGCGACATCGGGTGGCTGCGCGGACCGGCGCGGACCGTGGTGGCGGCGGCCGTGCCCGCGGCCGAAGCCGCCGTCGTCGTACTGCTCGCGCTGCCCTGGACCGTGCTGGCCGGCTTGGTGACCGCGCTGGTGCTGCTGGCCGTTTTCACCGGCGTGACCGGCATCCAAGCCGCCAGGGGGCACCGGGTCCGGTGCCGCTGCTTCGGTGCCGGGGCGGCGCGGATCGGGCCGGCTCAGCTCGTCCGCAACGTGCTGCTCGCGGCCGGGGCCGCGGCCGGGCTGGCCATCGAACCGGGCAGCCACGGCGCCGCCGGGGCAGCGAGCCTGGTCGTGGCCATCGGTATCGCGCTGCTGGCCGCGCTCGCCCTGGTCCGCTGGGACGACCTTGCCTATCTGGTCCGGACGTCATGACACCCGCCGCCCGCCGGGCCGCCGGGGTCCTGACCGTCACGGTAGGCGCCGCGACCGTACTGATCTGGGCCAGACGGCGGTTCATGCTGGTCACCGTCCGCGGTACCAGCATGACCCCGGCTTACGCCGACGGGCAACGGCTGCTGCTGCGCCGGGGCGGCTATGCAGCCGGGGACGCGGTCATGTTCCGCTCCCCCTTGCGCATCCCCGACGGGACGGAATTGCTGGTCAAGCGAGTGGCGGCCATGCCGGGCGACCCGGTGCCCGCGGACATGGCCGAGCGGGCCGTGGTGCAGGTGGTACCCTCAGGTCGGCTCCTGGTCCGCAGCGATGCCGGCGGGCTTGACTCGCGCCAGCTCGGGCTGATCGACCACCACGACGTGATCGGCAAGGTCTGCTCGCCCCGTCCCTAGGTACTCGGCATACCCGGCGAGGCCCGCGTGAGCCGCCCGCAGATTAAGACAGCATGAAAGCGGACTTTGGCGCACCGGCGCCCGGCTACGATGGCTAGCGGCCGGGGCCTGGGCGGCAGCCGACGCTTTTCGCCCCCCGGGCCGGATGCGGTAGCGGGAACAGATACCACTGCCCGTTCTGATAAATAGAGGTTTTTACCAGGCCTGCTGGGGTCGGCGGGGAAGCGAAGGGCTGGGAATGTCGCACTTGACGTACGGAGAGGCCGGGATCATCGGCCTCATCCAGGGCGTGACCGAGCTGTTCCCTGTGTCTAGCCTGGGCCACGCCATCCTCATCCCGGCGCTGGTCGGCGGGCAGTGGGCCACCGACCTGAGCGTGTCCGGGTCGAAGTCCGCGTATCTGGCGTTCATCGTCGGGCTGCACGTCGCGACGGCCATCGCCATGATCATCTTCTTCTGGCGGGACTGGGTGCGGATCATCGTGGCGTTCTTCGCCTCGGTCAGGCACGTCGTCGCGCCGGAACCTGGGACCAGGCGCTGGGAGCCGCAGAACACCGACCAGAAGCTCGCCTGGCTGCTCATCCTGGGGACCATTCCGGTCGGCATCGCCGGCGTCGCCTTGCAGCACGTGTTCACCGACGTGTTCAGCAAGCCGAAGCTGGTCGCGATCTTCCTGTTCGTGAACGGGCTGATCCTGCTGGGCGGCGAGCGGATGCGCCGGCGCGGGGCGCAGGCCGAGGCAGACCAGATCACCGCGGACCAGGTGGCCGCCGAGCGGCAGCGAGCCACGGTCGGCGCCGGAGCGCGCGGTCCCGTCGGCGGCGGGCGGCACAGCTCGGGGCAGCGGGCGCAAAGGCACGAGCAGGCCAGCATGGCGCTGGAATCGGGCCGGCGGCTGGTCGGGGTGGGCTACCTCGGCGGCTTCCTGCTCGGCGCCTCGCAGGTCCTCGCGCTGCTGCCTGGCATCAGCCGGGACGGCATCGTCATGGTCAGCGGCATGTTCCGCGGGCTGACCAGGCAGGACGCCGCCCGGTTCTCGTTCCTGCTGTCCGCGCCTGTCATCTTCGCGGCCGGGGTATTCAAGCTGCACGACCTGACCGGACCGCTCGGCGCCGGGATCAGGGATCAGGTGCTGTTCGGCAGCGTGCTGTCCGGCATCGGCGCGTACCTGGCGCTGCGGTTCCTGGTCCGGTACCTGAGCAACGCCTCGCGGACGCTGACGCCGTTCGCGATCTACTGCCTCGCGGCCGGGCTCGGCAGCGCCATCTACCTGTTCGCGAAGTAAGCGGGTCACCCCGAGGACTGCTCGGCGGCCTGGAGGTTCACGCCCGCGTGTTTCCAGGGGCGGGTGAACCCGACCGGGTCCATGCCGGAGTAGCTGACGATGTGGATCGGGATGCCCGCCGAGGGCGCGTCGATCATCTGGCCGTTGCCGATCACCAGGCCGACGTGGCCGGGGGCGGTCTTGGTGCCGTCCGCGCCGACGAAGAACACCAGGTCGCCCGGCTCGACCTGGGAGGCCGGGACCTTCGGCCCCCAGTTGTACTGATCCTCCGAGGTGCGCGGGATGTCGATCCCGGCCGAGCGGTAGGCCATCATCACCAGGCCCGAGCAGTCGAAGGCGTCCGGGCCCGTCGCGCCGAACTGGTACGGCTTGCCTAGCTGCTCCTCGGCGTAGGCGATGGCGGTGGCCACCGCCTGGTTCGGCGCGTTGACCGGCGTGGGCACGCCGGCGGTGCCCGCGCAGCCCGCCGCCGAGCCGGCCGCCGGCAAGTTCGCGGAGACCACGGAGAACTTGCCGCCCGCGTAGACGCCCGCGTAGTACTCCACGGTCTCGACGTAGGACTGCAGGTGGTTGTAGGAGAAGATGGCCGCGGAGGGGTTGGTCGTCACCCCGGCCGCGAGCAGGTACTTCGCCGCGCCCGCGATCGCGTCAGCGGGGTCGTAGACGTTCGCGACCCCGTCGCCGTCCTCGTCGGTGGCCACGCCGTCGACCACCTCGCTGGCCGGGTGGATCGGCGCGCCGCCCCAGGTGTTGCCTGCCGCGCCGCCGATGCCGATCTGCATCGGGCCGGCCGCCCCGAAGGCGTTCGAACTGCTGTGCACGCCGGGCAGGGTGGTCTGGCCGTTGTCGCTTTCCACCGTGCCGATGCCGGCCAGGATCGTCCACGGCACGCCGTACTGCTGGCCGACCTTCCGGTACCAGAACAGGTAGTTCGACGGGATCCCCTTGGCCCCGGCGGCGGGCGCGGGCTGCCCGACAATGCCCGACTGCTGGCCGGAGCACCCGGCGCTGGCCGCGAAGAACAGGTCCGCGCCGACCAGCATCGGCACCGCGAGCAGGGCGAGCATCATCAGGCCCGCGATCCCGATGATGCCGATGATGAGGATCCGGGACGGTCCGGTCGGTCCCGACCCGGGCGGCTTGGTTTCCGGCCGGAAGGTGAGCATGCTCGTCATGAGTTGCCCGCGTCGGCCGGCTCGATGTCGCTCACCTGCCACTGACCCGCCGAGCCGGCGATCGTGATCGCGTACTGGATGCTGTTGGTGCTGATCTGGCCGCCGCTGACCAGACGCTGCCCGGCGGTGACGACGAAGGTCAGGCTGGACGGGCCGAACGCGCGCAGCGAGTTGATCACGGCGGTCCCCGTCGACACCTGCTTCTCATTGGTCCGCAGCGTTGCGACCCCGGGGGTCGCGTAGGCCTGCTTGATCGTCGCGGCGAGGTCGGCGGTGATCATGTTGCCCATGGTGGCGACGTAAGCCTGCGGGGTCTCGGTGTAGCTGTAGGTGTCGTAGTCGACGGCGACTTTTGTCGTCACCGATGCGGCCTGGGCCAGGTCTTGCTGGGTGAACGGCAGCCAGGCCCAGATGTTCGTGCCGGCCGTCGCGACCGGCGATGTCGTAACCGCCGGCGCCGTTGGCTGCTGGGAGGGGGTCGCGGCGGGGGTGGGGGTGGCGGTCGCGGTCGCCTGGGCGTTCGCGTGGGAGCGGGTCATGGCCGGGACGACCAGGTAGTAGCCGAGGGCCGCGAGCGCGATGACGATGACGGCGAAGACCGCTTTGCGCTGGCCTGGGGTCAGGTACACGGTGACCGCCCGCTACTTGCCGCGCCGGATCGGACGCAGCCAGAACGGCAGGGGTGGCTGCTTGCCATCTCCGCTCGCCCCCCCGCTGCCCTGCTGGCCGCCGCCCTGCTGGCCACCACGGGCCGGACCGGTCGTGTCGGCCGGCGGCGCGGGGGTCGGCCTCGGGTGGCCGCCGGACCGCTGCCG
>JBOHCG010000356.1:0-8061 GCA_050698735.1 Streptosporangiaceae bacterium
CGCCGCCGGCCCGCGCCGCGCAAGCGGACCCGCCGCCGGCCCGCGCCGCGCAAGCGGACCCGCCGCCGGCAGGCTCCGAGCTCTGGCTGTACCTGCGTGGCATCGGGCTGCGGCGCGAGCTGGTCTGCAAGATCTTCGACTCGTTCCGCGGCTGGCGGCACGGCTCCCCGCCGACCGCGGCCGGCCCGCCGGTCCAGGCCGTAACCGGGCGCGGGCTGCAGCTCGTGCACGAGCTGTCTGGCGGCCGGTGGGGACACCACTACACCCGGGCCAGGATGGGCGGCTGGGGGGTGCGCGGCAAGGCAGTCTGGTTCGCGGTGCCCGCCCCGCTCGCGCACGCCCGGCTGGCCGACGTGACCGGCCTGACCGCGTACACAAGGTCCGCCGACGTCACCGCGACCCGGGCCAGCGAGCGGCTCAGCGCGCGCCAGGCGGCCAGGGAACTCGAGACGATGCTGGACGAACGCGGCTTCGGCGGCCAGCTGCTCCGGGCCGACCAGCCTGCCAGCGACCTGGCGGTGCTGTCCGTCTGCCGCGGCCTGACCGTGTGGTGCCGGTCCGGCGCGGTGTCGCTGACCACCCCGGAGGGTCCCAGGGGGCGATGGGACTACGCCGACCTGGTCGAGGCGGCCGAGCAGACCGTGCGGCGGCACGAGGAACTGGACCTCGCCAGGCTCAGCAGGCCGCCTCAGGGTCCCGTCGCCGCGGCCACCCCGGCGTAGGCCCGGACCGTCTCAGTACCCCATCGCCGCGGCCACCTTTGCGTACACCCCGAGGGTGAGCTCCCAGAACCGGTCCACGTCGATCCGCATCGCGACCCGCGCGTTGCCGCCTTCGCCCAGCCCGGCCCCGGCCCCGGCGCCCCCGGCCCCGGCGGTACCGAAGTCGGTCACCGTCATCCCGGCCGTCAGCTGCCCGGCGGTCTCCACCTGGACCCCGGCCGGGACCAGCCCGAACACGTCGGGCTGCGCGACCCAGGCCACCGCGCACACGTCGTGCACCGGCGGCCCGCCAGGCTCGCTCACCGACATGTACTGCTCGAGGGCGGGCAGCAGCAACTCGTTGCCGAGCCGCCCGAGATCCCGCATCCGCTCCAGCACCGCCGCGGTGGCCCCGGTCCGCAGCGTCACGTCCAGGCCCAGCATGGTGACCGTCCAGCCGGCCCGGAACACCGCCGCCGCGGCCTCGGGGTCGGCCCAGATGTTGTACTCCGCGGCGGGCGTGACGTTGCCGCGCCCCGACGACCCGCCCATGATCACGAAGTCCCGCACCCAGCCCGCCAGCCGGGGCTCGCGCTTCACCGCCAGCGCGATGTTGGTCAGCGGCCCGGTCGCGACCAGCGTGATCTCGCCGGGCGCGGCCCCGATCTCCTCGATGATGTAGTCGATGGCGTGCCCGGGCGCCGGGCCGCGGGCCGGCGGCGGCAGCGAAGCCCCGCCGAGCCCCGAGTCGCCGTGGACCTCCCGCGCGTCGATCGCCGGGCGCACCAGCGGCCCGTCGCAGCCCGCGGTCACCGGCGTCCCGCCGGCGCCGATGAACTCGCAGACCGCGAGCGCGTTGGCGGTGGTCTTGGCTAGCCCGACGTTGCCCGCGACGCTGGTGATGCCGACAAGCTCGATGCCGGGGTGCCCGTGCGCGAACGCGATCGCGAGCGCGTCATCGATCCCGGGGTCGCAGTCCAGGATGATCCTCGTGGCCATGTCCAGGCCCCCTAACATCTCGTGGGTATCCGCAATGAAGGTACCGAACGACCCTTGGTGCGCGCCCCAGTGACCTGCGTCTGCCAAGCTGTGTAGCCTGCAAAGCGAGGAGGTCCGTCATGCATAACCCGCCGATCCCGAACACCGGCCGCTCCGATCCGCAGGTCGCGCAGCTTATCGGTGACGAGGCGCGCAGGCAGTACGAGAAGGCCAGGCTGATCCCGTCGGAGAACTACGTGTCGCTGGCCGTGCTCGAGGCGTCGGGCAGCGTGCTGACCAACAAGTACTCGGAGGGCTACCCTGGCCGCCGTTACTACGAGGGCCAGCAGTTCATCGACCCGCTTGAGACCCTGGCGAGGGACCGGGCCAAGGCGCTGTTCGGCGTCGACCACGCGAACGTCCAGCCGTACTCGGGCTCGCCGGCGAACCTCGCGGTCTACCTGGCGTTCGCGCAGCCGGGGGACACGATCATGGGCATGGCGCTGCCGATGGGCGGCCACCTCACCCATGGCTGGCCGGTGTCCGCGACCGGCAAGTGGTTCCGCCCGGTGCAGTACGGGGTGCGCCACGACACCGGCCGGGTCGACCTCGACGAGGTGCGCGACCTGGCGCTGAAGGAACGTCCCAAGATCATCTTCTGCGGCGGCACCGCGATCCCGCGGACCATCGACTTCCCCGCCTTCGCCGGGATCGCCGCCGAGTCCGGCTCGGTCCTGATCGCCGACATCGCGCACATCGCCGGGCTGATCGCGGGCGGCGCGCACCCCTCGCCGGTCGGGCACGCCCCGGTGATCACCACCACCACGCACAAGACGCTCAGGGGCCCGCGCGGCGCGATGATCATGTCCACCGCCGAGCACGCGTCCGCCCTGGACCGGGCGGTCTTCCCCGGCCTGCAGGGCGGCCCGCACAACCACACCACCGCCGCGATCGCGGTGGCGCTGCACGAGGCCGCCCAGCCGGACTTCCGCGACTACGCCCAGCAGGTGGTCGCGAACTCCAGGGCGCTGGCCGAGGCGCTGCTGGCGCACGGCTACGACCTGGTCTCCGGCGGCACGGACAACCACCTGATCCTGATCGACCTCACCTCGAAGGGCATCGGCGGCAAGCCGGCCGCCAAGGCGCTGGACCGGGCCGGCATCGAGACCAACTACAACACGGTCCCGTTCGACCAGCGCAAGCCGTTCGACCCGTCCGGCCTGCGCATCGGCACGCCCGCGATCACCACCCGCGGCCTGCGCGAAGAGCACATGGCGCCGCTTGCCGCCTGGATGGACGAGGCGATCACCGCCGCTACCAAGTCCGACGAGGCGACCCTCGACCGCATCGCCGCCGAGGTCCGCGACCTCCTGTCCGCCTTCCCCGCCCCCGGCTGGACCCCGGCCCCGTAGCTACCCAAAAGAGAGATGCGGCCTAGCCGACCCGCTTCCGGCGCTCCGGCGGCTCCCGGGTGCCCAGGACGGGCTGCCCGCCGCGAACGCCCCGGTACCAGCTGTCCCAGGGCCAGTGCCCGCGGTCGTGGGCCTGACACCACTATGCCGAGGAGCACTGACATTTTCGCATCGCCGCAGGTCAGCTAGGAAGAATAAGTTGCATCTTTGTTCGAGTGATCCTATAGTCGTGACGGGGCGTCGCAGCCGAGCCGACGCCTATCACGGATAGTGCTGCCCGTCTTCCTCCATGTGGCAGATGAGCCTGGAGGGCAGAGCGGCATGAGCAGGGCGTACGGCGAGCCGGTCAACGTTCGCGCCAGGCCCGACGGCAGGCCGACGAGGTTCGTGTGGCGCGGCCGCCTGTACACCGTCCGCGCGATCGTGGAGCACTGGGTCATCAACAGGGAGTGGTGGCAGGACCCCGGCGCCGAACCCGGCCAGCCCGAACTGGAGTTCTGGCGGGTCGAGGCCGCCCCGGGCCCCGTCACGACCCCGTCCGTCTACGAACTCCGCCGCGACCCCGCCGCCAACACCTGGACCATCCGCCTCTAGCCCACCAGCCCCGCCAGTCCCATCTGCCTCCCCAGCTTCCTAACCAGGCTCCTCCGCCCCGGCCAACGCGGTAGTGGATGTGGCACCGCATACCGAAAACGGTAGTGGGTGTGGCACCGCATACCTCGCGAAAGGGCGCGTTGTCCAGGCTGGTCCGGGAGCGAGAGGGGACCGCCTGCCTCAGGCGGAACCGCGCAGGAGCTCGATGTACCGTTCCGCGGAGCGCCGCACCGTCTCCCGGGCACCGGAACGCAGCACCGGGGTCCACCAGCCGCCGTAGATCCGGTCGAAGGCGTACGGCCGCACCGCCTCCCAGACCCCGGTAACGGCCGCTTCGGACAGCGGCAGCCGGTTCGGCGCCGACCAGATGAACGACACCCGGTCCTCGCCCGGCGTCACGAAGATCGTGTCCCCGGCCAGCAGCGCCCCGCGCCCTTCGGCCCCGTCCGCCCAGTGCACCACCGCGCTGCCGGGGAAGTGCCCGCCGCACTGCACAAGCGTCACCCCGGGCAGCACGGGAAGCGTCCCCGACCACTCCCGCACCAGGGAGTCACCACCGGCGCGCAGCCACTCACGATCGGCCGCAGGCACCAGGATCTCCGCGCCGAACTCCCGGCTCCACTCGCCGATGGCCCCGTAGAAGTGCGGGTGGCTGGCGGTCACGAAGCGCAGCCCGCCCGCCGCCCGGACCGCGGCGAAGGCCGCGGCGTCAGCGAAGCCGGATGGATCCCACAGCAGGTTGCCCTCGTCCGTGCGTACCAGCAGCGACCGCTGCCCGATCGCGACCGGCGGGCTCGCGCCGATCCCGGTCAGCCCGGGCTCGACCGCCCTGATGTCGCTCGCGTGCCCCGCGGCGGCAAGCTCGGCGAGCGTGGTCCAGCGCTGCCCGCCGGGCGGCACCCACTGCCGCTCGTCCGCGCACACCGCGCACACCTGCGGTACGCGTGCATTGACCTCGGGAAAGTGATTGCCGCAGGCAGCGCAGACCGAAACCGCCATGATCTCCCCAACCGACCGAGCCATAGGCGCGCGACGCGCACCACTGCCCGTTCAGAATAAAAAGATTAATTCAGCCGAACGGGCAGTGGTATCTCCCTTCGGCCTCAGCCGACGGTCGGGTTGCGCCAGTTAACAGTCGGGCGCAGTGCCTCGAGCCTGACCCGGTGCGCGTACCGCTTCGTGACGTCGAACAGCGACTCGATCAGCGTGTCCGACAGCAGGTGCGGCTCGAGGCCGAGCTCGATGAGCTTGGTGTGCTTGACGTTGTAGTAGTGCTCGGGCGCCTCGACCCGGGGGTTCTCCACGTTCTCGACCGTGACGTCGCCGGGGAAGGCACGGGCGACCGTGTCGGCGATGTCCCTGACCGACATCCACTCGGTGATCTGGTTGAACACCCGGAACTCGCCGCGGTTGGCCGGGTTCTCGCAGGCCAGCTGGATACAGCGGACCGTGTCGCGGATGTCGATCATGCCGCGGGTCTGGCCGCCCGAGCCGTACACGGTCAGCGGGTGGCCGATGACGGCCTGAATCGCGAACCGGTTCAGCACCGTGCCGAACACCGCGTCGTAGTCGAACCTGGTCGCCAGGCGCTCGTCCCGCAGGGTCTCCGCGGTCTGCTGGCCGTAGACCACGCCCTGGTTCAGGTCGGTGGCGCGCAGGTCCCAGATCCGGCAGGCGAACTCGATGTTGTGGCTGTCGTGCACCTTGGACAGGTGGTAGAAAGAGCCCGGCCGCTTGGGGTAGAGCACCCGGTCCTTGCGGCCGTTGTGCTCGAGGTCGAGCCAGCCTTCCTCGATGTCGATGTTCGGCGTGCCGTACTCGCCCATCGTGCCGAGCTTGACCAGGTGGATGTCGGGGTTGATCTCGGCGATGGCGTACAGCAGGTTCAGCGTGCCGACCACGTTGTTCTGCTGGGTGTACACGGCGTGCCTGCGGTCGATCATGGAGTACGGGGCGGCCCGCTGCTCGGCGAAGTGGACCACGGCGTCGGGCTCGAAATCCTCGACGATGTGGTACGTGAACAGCGCGTCGGTCAGGTCGCCGACGTAGCACCCGATCCGCTTGCCGGTGTGTTCCTGCCACACCGCGGTACGCGTCTGCAGCGGCTCGATCGGCACCAGGGACTCGACGCCGAGCTCGTTGTCGTAGCTCCTGCGGACGAAGTTGTCGACGACGCCCACCTCGTGGCCCGCCTCCGACAGGTGCAGCGCCGTGGGCCAGCCCAGGTACCCGTCCCCGCCCAACACCAAGATTCTCATACTCCGGCTCCTACCGTTCCTCTGTCAGATTGCCTTGACTTTTGCTTGCCTGTATGCGTGGTGCCGCCTTGTACGGGTAACGTGCTCTGAGTGCGGATGCCAAAGCATCTCCCTTGCAGAGCCGCCCAGCGGCCTCGCCGGAGTAAGCTCTACCGGCCTGCGGTTTCCGTGCCGTTTGTCTGCTCCTCGTCTCATGGTCGGCTAGCTACCCTAGGACATCAATGGCTCTGGTAACGAATCGGCTCAGCGACACCATCGTCCGCAAGGCCCGCAGCGCGCTCGGCATCCGCTTCGGGCGCTTCGCCATCGCGGCCATCGCGGCGTTCGCGACCAGCGAGATCGTCTACGTGATCTGCGCCGCGCCGCTCGCGCTGTCCGCTACCGAGGCCACCCTCGTGGGCTGGTTCTCCGGCGTGGTGGTCAGTTACCTGCTCAGCAGGTGGGCGTGGGAGCGGAAGGGCCGTCCGAACCTGCTCAGGGAGACCGTGCCGTTCTGCGTGGTGTCCGCGATCGTCATCGTGGTCCTCGAGCTGGCGGACAAGTACCTCGGCTACCACCCGGCTACCTGGTGGCACCTGCACGGGACGGAGCGAGCGCTGTACCTCGCCGCGGTATACGGCGTGGCCAACCTGTTCACGTTCCTGGTGCGGTTCGTGTTCTTCCACTACGTCCTCTTCGCCTCCTCGCCGGGCGCGGCCAAGCCCGCCGCCGCCGAGGAGGCGCTGGTCTCGACCGACTCGGGCCCCGAGCCGTTCGCGCGGGCCGCGGAGTCGACCGGGCCGCTGCGCGCCCTGCCCGACGAGGACCCGGCGGACTCGGACTGACCGGCCCGTCCGGGCTGCCCCGGGGCCTCGGTACGCGCTGAGGCCCCGGCGTGCCCGGCCCGCCGCCGCTCGCGCAACCAGGTGCCGTATACCACGCGGGCGAAGCGCATCCCGTAGAAGAAGTTGTTCACCCCGGGCAGGTGCAGCCCGTACAGCGGGTTCTGGCCCTTCTTGCTCTCGCCGACCCGCCGGCGGTGGATGGTGGCGGGTACCTCGGCCACCTTGTAGCCGTGCGTGATGACCCCGATCAGCAGCTCGGACGCCTGGTACTGCGGCTGCTCGAGCCGGACGGCGCCGGTCACCTCGGCGCGCATGGCCCGCAGCCCGAACGTCGTGTCGCTGATCTTCTGCCCGGTCAGCAGGCTGATCGTGCTGGCGAAGAAGCGGACGCCTGAGCGGCGGACGAGGTCCTTGGTCTCCTGGCTGCCGAGCGTCCTCGACCCGGTGACGAAGTCCGCCTCGCCGGCCACGACGGGCCCGAGCACCCGTTCCATCTCCGCCGGGTTGTACTGGCCGTCCGCGTCGGTCGTGATGATGTAGCCCGCCCCGCCCTCGCGCGCCAGCCGGTAGCCCAGCCGCAGCGCGGCGCCCTGGCCGCGGTTGACCGGCACGTCGCAGACCAGCGCGCCGGCCGTGAGGGCCTCCTTCACCGTGCCGTCGGCGCAGCCGTCGGCGACCACGATGGCCGCGGTGGCCAGCCCGCATACCTGCGCTGGCAGCGCCTCGATCACCGGGCCGATCGCGCCCTCCTCGTTGTAGGCCGCGATCACGATCGCGACCGGCTGCAGCGCGGTGGCCTGCTCCCCGTAGGCCTCGCTGAACGCCTGGATGGCCTTGTCGTCCACGGCCTTGTCGGCCGGGTTGCCGTAGATCATGCCGTCACCCCCGCTCCAAGCGCGGGGACCGATCGCACGGTCCGATCGGGGAACGCCACCAGGTCGGTAACCTCGTCCCCTTCGGCCAGCAGCGCGCTGGCCATTGCCCGGCCGATGAACCCGCCGCCGGTGGCTAGGACGCGGGAACGATACGCCATGCGTGCTCCGTTCAGCATGTTAGGTCGATCACGTTGTGGTGCGTGCCAGGCCGCTACCGGGGGTGAGCTGGCGCGTCGTTCTGGCTATGCGCAGGCGGCCTGATTCGCCATCCGGTTCTACCGGTCTTCCGTTTGCCCACGCTACCCGGACGCGCTGAAAGTTTCCTGGTGAATGACTGTCAACGTGAGCTAACGGCGGCAAACCCGGGCCAGTGTACCCGTCAGTTACCACTGAGACAGGCCATGATCCCGCCCGCCGCC
>JBOHCG010000357.1:0-8016 GCA_050698735.1 Streptosporangiaceae bacterium
GCCGCCCGCTGCGCGGCCTGCGCCGCGAGGTACGCCCGCTGCGCCGCCACCAGCGCCGCCTCGTGCGCCTGGTCGGTTGCCAGCTCGGTGGCCAGCTTGTCCCGCTGCGCCTTGTCCGCCCGCACGAACTGGACCTGCCTGGCCACGGCGGCCTGGATGGCCACCTTGAGGGCGGTCGCCGCCCGCAGGTCGGCCTGCTGGGCCACCAGCAGGTCATGTGCCTGACTGCGGAACACCGCGGCCACCACGTCGTTCGCCTGGTTCACCGCGAGCGTGTCCGTGCCTTGCTGGGCGAGGACCTGGCCCATTCCGACCTCGCTCAGGTATCCCTGCGGGCCGTTGGCGTCGCCGAGCATGGACGTGACCGCGTCGAAGCCGCCGCCCGACTCGAACTCCTGGGCGGCCAGGCCCGCCAGCTGGCGCTGGCTGGTTTCCTTGGCCTGCTGCGCGGCGGCCAGCCTGGCCTGGGTGACCTTGTACGCCGCGGCGGCCCGCTGCTCGTCCACCTGCGTCTGGTCATACCGCTCGGTGAGCACCTCGGCCTGGGTCTGCAGCGCCCCGAGCGCCTTGCTCGCCGCCGACAGCCGGTTCTGCGCCGTGCCGAGCGACGCCTGATTCTGCTTGACCTGGCCTTGTGCCGAGTTGATCTGCGACGTGCTCGGCGGACTCGGGTTGCCGTCCAGGCGCCAGCCCGGCGCGGACGGCAGGCTGAGGGCCGCGATCAGGCCGCAGCCCGCTGCGATGCGAAGACCGACCCGGCCGCGCAGGCGGCGAGGAACCAGCCGACCAGGAAAACGGCCGCGCCGCAGATCAGAATTAGCCCCGCGTCCCCGGTCAGGTTTGTGATTACCTGACCAGTCGAAGAACGTGTCCCCCAGACCTCGCAAAGGCGTCAGCACCCCCCCGAACCAGCGCTCCCCCGTGTTCCTGAGCGTTTATCGATTACACAGAGTAGTGACTCTATACCACAGTGTGATGTAAATCTCGGCAGCGCGGCCAGCTGAGTTCATAATGTGATCCCGAGCACATTTCACCCCCGGGAATGATCCACACTTATAGGGCACGGCCAGCAAGTAATCGCTGGCCGGCCAGTCGGCCGAGACGGCCAGCGATACCATGGCCAGGAAGGAGGACCGGTGGAGGACGCCGACGTTGTGCTCAGGCGGGCACCGCTTTTTGATGGCCTCGACGAGGAGAACGCGCGAGCGCTACGACGGCAGATCTCAGAGGTAAAGCTGTCTCGCGGCGAGCACCTCTTCCTTGAGGGGCAGGACGGCGACCGGCTCTACGTGGTGCTCGACGGCAAGATCAAGCTCACCCGCGCGGCGGCCGACGGCAGGGAAAACCTGCTGAGCGTGCTTGGCCCCGGCGAGATGTTCGGTGAGCTCTCGCTGTTCGACCCGCGGCCGAGGACCTCCTCGGCCAGCGCCGTGACCGACGTCACGCTGGGCGCGCTCGGCCACGACACGCTGCTCGCCTGGCTGCTCGAGCACCCCGAAGCCTCCATGCACATGCTGCGGCAGCTGGCCAGGCGGCTTCGCCGGGCCAACGACGTGACCGCCGACCTGGTATTCACCGATGTGCCGGGCCGGGTAGCCAAGAACCTGCTGGACCTGGCCGACAGGTTCGGCCAGCAGGAAAGCGACGGCCTGCATGTTCATCACGATCTGACCCAGGAGGAACTCGCCCAGCTGGTCGGCGCGTCACGGGAGACGGTCAACAAGGCCCTCGCCGACTTCGCGGCCCGCGGCTGGCTGCAGATCTCCGCGCGTTCGGTGCTCATCCTCGACGCGGAGCGCCTCCGCAGGCGCGCCCGCTAGGCTCGCCGAGATTAGAGCGCTAGCGCTCGCCGAGATAGTCGAGCTGAGCTCGCACGGACCACTCGGCGGCGGGCCAGACAGATGGGTCCACGTCCGTGTAGATCATGGCCACGATCTCGGCCGGCGTTCTCGCGCCCGCCGCCAGCGCACCCCTGACCTGGTCCAGCCGCTCCGCCCGGTGGGAAAGGTAGTAGTCAAGGGTGCCGGTCGGATCCGCCAGCATCGGGCCGTGTCCCGGCAGCAGCAGCCGTACCGCATGGTCCTGCGCCAAGTCCCGCAGTTGCCCGAGGCTCCGCAGGTAGTCACCGAGGTTCCCGTCCTTGGCGATCACTGTCGTCCCCCTGCCGAGGACGGTATCGCCGGTGAACAGGGCTCCGTCCGCGGGCAGCAGGAGGCTCACCGAGTCGGCCGAATGGCCTGGCGTCCCGATCACCCGAAGCTCGCAGCCGGCCGCCGTCACCACGTCGCCGCCCGCGAGCCCTTCGGTTCCGAGCCGGTGCGCCGGGTCGGCGGCCTGCACGGGCGCACCGCTCAGCGCCGCCAGCCGCGCCGCCCCGGCCGAATGATCGAGGTGCCCGTGGGTCAGCAGGATCCTGGCCACCCTGCGGTCGCCCGCCACCGCCGCGGCGAGCACCCGGCGCAGGTGCCCCTCGTCGTCCGGCCCGGGATCGATCACCACGACAGATGACGAGCCCGTCTCGGCGATCAGCCACGTGTTGGTGCCGTCCAGCGTCATCGGCGACGGATTCGGCGCGAGCAGGCACGTCGCCCGCTCCGTCCGGAAGCCATCGATATCCGTGCTCATAGGGGATATTCAACCTCAGCCGGCATTGCCAGCCACACCTGGTCGTCCTCGACGACCGCCGTCGGCAGCAACGGGACGATCTGCCTGCGCGCGGCCATCACGGCGGCCACGTCCTGGTACGCCGCGAGCTCGGCCAGCGTCACAGCCGTCGGCGGCAGCAGCGTTATCTCGCCGGACCTGGCCGCATCCAGCGCCGCGGACGGCTCCCACCAGCTTCCGGAGTCCGACTCGCTTGCCGCCAGCGACGCCGTTTGCCCCGGCGGCAGGATGGCAGCGAAGAACCAGGTATCGAAGCGGCGAGGCGAGATGACGGGCGTGATCCAGCGTGCCCACGGCGTCAGCAGGTCCGCGCGCAGCAGCAGGCCGCGAAGGCGGAGCAGGTCACCGAGCGAGGCCGATCCGGTCAGCAGCGAGCTACGGTCTTGTTCCAGCGCCGCGGCGTCCCCGACCAGCTCGGCGGGCGAGGGGCCGGCGAGCAGCACGCCCGACTCCTCGAACGTCTCCCTGACCGCCGCGCAGACCAGGGCACGCGCGCGATCCGCCGGGGTGCCAAGCAGGCCGCCGAGGTCGGCCGGCGACGGGCCGGCCCAGCCGGCCTCGCCGACGCCCGGGTCGGCGTCGGGCGCGTCCACGGACCCGCCGGGGAACACGCAGGCCCCCGGCGCGAACTCCAGCGCGCCCGCCCGCCGCAGCAGGTACACCTCGACGCCGGGACCCTGGCGGAGCAAGATCACCGTCGCGGCGTCGCGCGGCACCGCGGGCGCCAGGCCGCGCGCGAAGAAGTCGCGGGCCCGCTCGGCCATCCCGCGCGGCACGGGCACGCGGGAAGGCACCCGCCGTTCGCTCATCGGGGGCTCAGTCGTGGACCTCGGCGATCAGCTCCACCTCAACCGGCGCGTCAAGCGGAAGCTCCGCCACGCCGACCGCGCTGCGGGCATGCCTGCCATCCTCGCCGAACACCTCGATCAGCAGCTCGCTCGCGCCGTTCACCACCTGCGGCTGGCCGTTGAATCCTGGCGCGCTGGCGACGAAGCCGGTGACCTTCACGATCCGCCGGATCCGGTCCAGGCCGCCCGCGGCGGCGGCAGCAGCGGCGATCGCGTTCAGCGCGCAGGTCCGGGCCAGCCCGGCCGCATCCGGCGCGCTGACCTCCGCGCCCACCTTGCCGGTGGCGGGCAGTTTCCCGTCCACCACCGGCACCTGCCCGGAGACGTAGACGAACGCACCGGTCCGCACCGCGGGCACGTAGGCTGCCAGCGGCGCGGTCACCGGCGGCAGAGTCAGCCCGAGCTCGGCCAGTCGCTCGGTCGGGCTCACGGCTTCGCCCTCTTCATGTAGGCGACAAGCTGCTCGGAATTAGGGCCGGGTATCACCGCGACCAGCTCCCAGCCGTCGTCACCCCAGGTGTCGAGGATCTGCTTGGTCGCGTGGACGAGCAACGGCACCGTCACGTACTCCCACTTTGGCATGGACCGACCTTACGCCTTGTCGCTGGCCGTCACGTCAGGGGCGGTGAGATGCGGGATCTCGGGGGTCACCGCGTCCTCCACCTGCAGCACCGGCGGGATCGACGACTCCTCGAGCTCAGGCACCTTCACGTTCGAGATAGCCGCCTCAGCGGCCGCCACCTCGGCGTCGCCGAGGTCCTCGAGCTCGTCCAGCGGCTCGGGCGGCGGGGCCGGCGGGCCGGGCGCCATCTTGTCGAAGAACCTGAGCAGCTCGACGGGAACGGGCATGACCAGCGTGCTGTTCCGCTCGCCCGCCACCTCGACCACGGTCTGCAGCAACCTCAGCTGCAGCGCGGCCGGGTCGCGCGCCATCACGTTGGCCGCCGCGGCGAGCCGCTTGGACGCCTGGTACTCGCCGTCGGCGGTGATGATCCTCGCGCGCCGTTCCCGCTCCGCCTCGGCCTGCCGGGACATGGACCGCTTCATGCCCTCGGGCAGCGACACGTCCTTGATCTCCACCCGCTCGACCCGGATACCCCACGGCCCCTCGGTCGGCTCGTCGATGATTCGGCGCAGCTCGCGGTTGACGGTATCCCGCTCGGCCAGCAGCTGGTCCATCTCGGACTGGCCGATGATCGACCGAAGCGAGGTCTGCGCCTGCTGGGAAATGGCGAACATATAGTTCTGCACGTTCACGGTGGCCTTGATCGGGTCCACCACCCGGAAGTACACCACGGCGTCCACCCGGACGCTGACGTTATCCCTTGTGATGCCTTCCTGAGCGGGCACGGCCATGGCGACGATCTGCATGTTGACCTTCTGCATCCGGTCGCCGATCGGGCTGATTACAGTCAGCCCGGGACCGCGGATCTCGGGCATGACCCGGCCGAACCGGTAGATGATGCCCTGCTCGTACTGCTGCACCACCTTAAGCGACCGCGCGGCGGCGATCAGCCCGAGTACGACCAAGACCACGATGACGGCAACAACTGCACCCACCGGGATCACCTCTCTTCCTAGGACCCCAGCGTAGTGACTAAAGGCTGGCATGCCACGCGCCGCCACCGAACGATAAGGTCGCCGTGCCGAGATAGCCTCCGTGAGAAGAGAACAACCGGAGGCGTTTCGGCATGACCACGAGGGACACCGACTGGGACGGCGTGCGGCTGCACGTGGTTACCGGCAAGGGCGGTACCGGCAAGACGACAGTGGCGGCAGCCATGGCGCTGGCCCTTGCCACGGCCGGGCGCAAGGTCCTGCTGATCGAAGTGGAGGGCAGGCAGGGCATCGCCAGGCTCTTCGACTGCCCGCCGCTACCCTACGAGGAGCGAAAGGTCGCGATCGGCCCGGGTGCCGAGGGAGCCGGCCAGGGCGGCGACGTCTACGCGCTCGCCGTGGACCCGGAGGGCGCGCTGCTTGACTACCTGGAGATGTTCTACAACCTGCGCCGCACCGGGAAGGCCCTGACCAGGCTTGGCGTGGTGGATTTCGCGACCACCATCGCGCCGGGCCTGTCCGATGTGCTGGTCACGGGGAAGGCCACCGAGGCGACCAGGCGGCGCGAGGGACCACGCGGCAGCGCGCACGTGTATCACGCGGTCGTGATGGACGCGCCGCCGACCGGCAGGATCAGCCGCTTCCTCGACGTAAGCACGGAGGTCTCCGGGCTGGCTAAGGTCGGCCCGATCAGGACCCACGCCGACACCGTGGCCAGGGTGATCCGCTCGCCGCAGACGGCCGTGCATTTCGTCACCACGCTCGAGGAGATGCCGGTCCAGGAGACCCTGGACGGCATCGCGGAGCTTCGCGAGCTGACCGGCGACGCCATCAGGCCCGGCGGCATCATCATCAACATGGCCCGCCCCGCGCTGCTCGATCCCGCCGACCTGGCCGCCGCGGCCAGCGGCTCCCTCGACGTCACCGAGCTCGCGGTTGGCCTGAAGGCGGCGGGTATCAGCGACAACCACGGCCTCGCGGTCGACCTCATGACCGAGTTGAGGGAGCACGCGCTGCAGGTCGCGCTGCAGAACCGGGAACGGGATGAGCTGCTGACCGCCGGCCAGCCGCACTACGAGCTGCCGATGATCCCCGACGGCATCGACCTGGCCGGCCTCTACCAACTGGCCGCTACCCTCAGGAAGCAGGGGGCAGCATGAGCGAGCCAAAGGGGCGCGGCGCCGCCTGGACTCCGCCTTTCCCCCAAAGCCCACCCCAGGCGCGACGGAGGAGCGACGAGGGAAGGCGGCGCCTCAAGGCGCCCCGCAGGCGAGCGGGAGATACAGCGTGAGCGCCAAACCCGTGCGGCTGGACATGGACCGGATCATCGACGACCGGCGGACCAGGATCGTCGTCTGCTGCGGCTCCGGCGGGGTGGGCAAGACAACGGCCGCGGCCGCGATCGGCCTGCGGGCCGCCGAACGCGGCAGGCAGGCGTGCGTGCTCACCGTCGACCCGGCCCGGCGGCTGGCCCAGTCCATGGGCCTGACCTCTCTGGACAACACCCCCCGCCAGGTCGAGGGGGTGCAGGCCGCGAACGGCGGCAGCCTGCACGCGATGATGCTGGACATGAAGCGGACGTTCGATGAGATCGTCGAGGCGCACGCCGACCCCGACCGTGCCGCGCAGATCCTGGCGAACCCGTTCTACCAGTCGCTGTCGTCCAGCTTCGCCGGCACCCAGGAGTACATGGCCATGGAAAAACTCGGCCAGCTCAGGCACGCCGAGGAGTGGGATCTCATCGTGGTCGATACCCCGCCGAGCCGCTCCGCGCTGGACTTCCTCGACGCGCCGCAGCGGCTCGGCAGGTTCCTCGACGGCAGGCTGATCCGGCTGCTGACCGTCCCGGCCAAGACCGGCATGTCGGCCATGCGGGTGCTGAACGCCGGGTTTGCCATGATGACAGGCGCGCTGACCAAGATCCTCGGTACGCAGGTGCTGAAGGACGCGCAGACGTTCGTGACCGCGTTTGACACGATGTTCGGCGGCTTCCGCGAGCGCGCCGAGGCGACGTACCGGTTGCTGCAGACGCCGGGTACCGCGTTCCTCGTGATCGCCGCGCCGGAGCCGGACGCATTGCGCGAGGCGTCGTACTTCGTGGAGCGGCTCGATGCCGAGCGGATGCCGCTGGCCGGGCTCATCCTCAACCGGGTGCACACCTCGCCCGCCGGGCGGCTGAGTGCCGCCCGGAGCCTGGCCGCCGCCGAGACGCTGGAGATGCACGACCGGCCGGATGGCCCCGCCGCCGAGGGTCAGCGCTACTCGACCGTTGCCGCAGCGCTACGGATCCACGCGGAACGGATGCAGCTGAGCAAGCGAGAACGGCGGCTGGCCGAGCACTTCACGTCGGCCCATCCGACCATTCCGGTCGCCGAGGTGGACGCGCAGCCAGAGGACGTGCATGACCTCGCCGGGCTGCGCGTGATCGGATCGATATTGTCCAAGCAGGGTGCATGACGATCCGGCCGGGCCATGGGCCCGCCGGTCGTTGCTAGCTACCCCGGGATCTAGCCGGGCCGGCCGCTTCGTTGCGGCCGGACCTCGGTAGCTCGGGCTCGTAGTGTTGACCAGCTGGCCGCGGGCTCAGCTGGCCACGAGCTCATCGATGGACTGCCGCTCGTATTCGTCGCGGGCGCGCTCAAGCAGGTCGCGCCACGAGGTGACCTCGGGCCTGCGGCGCAGCAGCGCGCGACGCTCCCGCTCGGTCATACCACCCCAGACACCGAACTCGATTCCGTTGTCGAGCGCATCCGCAAGGCACTCGGTACGAACCGGGCAGCCCCGGCAGATCAGCTTGGCGCGATTCTGCGCTGCGCCCTGGACGAACAGCTCGTCAGGGTCGGTTCCCTTACATGCGGCGCGTGTGGTCCAGTCAGTGATCCACATGTGCCCACTCCTCTTGATCGTCGAGCACGGTCACCCGACGGTCGTCTCGATGGGTTGCGAT
>JBOHCG010000358.1:0-7999 GCA_050698735.1 Streptosporangiaceae bacterium
GCCTTAGCCAGCTGGCCGGGGCGCAGCGCGGGCAGGTCGGCGGACAGCGCCGCCGTGCCCGAACCTGGCCAGCGCGCGGCGGCGTGCGCGGCTCCGTGCCGCAGCGCGGCGTTCAGCCCGTCGCGCGGCTCGTCGGGCACCACCAGGGCGCCGAGCCCGGCGAGCGCGCTGCGCGCGACCGGGTCGTCGGTGATGACGATCGTGCGGGCGGCCTGGTCGCAGCCGAGCACGGCGGCCACCGTGTCGCCCGCGACGGCCAGCGCGAGCTCGCTGCGGCGCGGCCCGGCGAAGGCGGCGAGCCTGGACTTGGCCTGCGCGAGCAGCTTGACCGGAATAAGCACTGACCAGGTGATCGGCGCATTATCGGTCATGTAGCAGGTCCTGCCTCGACATCGGGCCACCTCAACAAGGAGACTGACGGCATGAGCACCCCAACAGGCGCTGGCCAGGGGGGACGACCCCCCCAAACCCCCCCGCAGGACGCTGGCCAGGGGGGACGACCTCCCCAGAGCCCCCCGCGCGGGCACGACCAGCCTACGTCCAGCCGCGCGTGGGGCTACTCACGGGGCTGGCGGCTGTTCACGGTGGCCATCCTGCGGCCGCTGCTCCGGCTGCCGATCAGGCACAAGTGGCAGGGCAAGGAGAACTTCCCGCCGGCCGGCGGGGTCATCCTGGCGCCCAACCACCTGTCCTACGCGGACTGGCCCACGGTCGCGCTGTTCAGCGACGCCTACGGGCACAGGTTCCCGGTGTTCATGATCAAGGCGGGCATCTTCGACGTGCCGTTCATCGGGAAGCTCCTGCACAAGGTCGGCGAGCTGCCCGTGTACCGCGGCCGCGGCGACGCCGGGCTGGTCCTCAAGCACGCCGAGGAGGCGCTGCGCGCGGGCGCCTGCGTGATCGTCTACCCGGAGGGCACCGCCACCCGCGACCCGGACCTGTGGCCGATGGCGGGCAAGACCGGCGCGGCCCGGCTGGCGCTGACCACCGGCGTCCCTGTGATCCCGATCGCGCACTGGGGGGCGCAGGACATCCTCCCGTACGGCAGCAAGAAGCCGAAGCTGTTCCCGCGCAAGACCGTGCGGATGGTCGCGGGGCCGCCGGTCGACCTGTCCAAGTACGAGGGTCAGCGGCTCGGCGCCAGCACGCTGCGGGACGCGACCGCCGACATCATGGCCGACATCACCGCGCTGCTCGCCACGATCAGGCAGCAGACGCCGCCCGCCGTACCCTACGATCCCGCCGCAGCCGGATCCAATGAAATTGGCCGAACGGGCGGTGGTGCGCCGGCCACCTCCGGTGCGACGTCCCCGGGGCAGGACCCGGAGGCGTGAGGGCGGCGGTGCTCGGCGCCGGGTCGTGGGGGACCACGTTCGCCCAGGTGCTCTGCGACGCGGGAACGCCGACCGTGCTGTTCGCCCGCAGGCCGCTGCTGGCCAAGGCGATCGCCGAGCACCACGAGAACCCGGACTACCTGCCTGGAGTCACGCTGACCCCGGAGCTTGCCGCGGTTGCGGATCCGGGTGACGCGCTGGCCGGCGCGGATCTGGTGGTCTTCGCGGTGCCCGCGCAGACGCTGCGGGCCAACCTGGCCGAATGGGCGCCGCTGATCCCGCGCGGCGCGCTGCTCGTCAGCCTGCTGAAGGGGATCGAGCTCGGCACCGGGAAGCGGATGAGCGAGGTCATCACCGAGGTGCTCGGCGCCGACCCGGCCCGGATCGCCTTGGTCACCGGGCCGAACCTGGCCGGAGAGATCGTCAGGCGCCAGTTCACCGCCACCGTGGCGGCGTGCACCGACGCCGACGGGGCGCTGGCGCTGCAGGGCGCGTGCCACACGCCCTACTTCCGCGTCTACACGAACACCGACGTGATCGGGTGCGAGCTCGGCGGGGCGGTGAAGAACATCATCGCGATCGCGGTCGGCATCGCGATCGCCCTCGGGCTCGGCGACAACACCCGGGCGACGCTGATCACCCGCGGGCTCGCCGAGATAGCCAGGCTGGGCTCCGCGCTCGGCGCGCAGCCGCAGACGTTCGCCGGCCTGGCCGGGATGGGCGACCTGGTTGCCACGTGCAGTTCGCCGCTGTCGCGCAACAGGACGTTCGGTGAGAACCTGGGGCGCGGGCTTTCCGTGGCGTCGGCCGCCGAGGCGACCGGCCAGACCGCCGAGGGCCCGGCATCCTGCGAGCCGGTGCTCGGGCTGGCCCGCGCGCACGGCGTCGAGATGCCCATCACAGAGGTGGTGGCGTCGGTCACTAGGGACGGACTGCCGATCGCGGAGGCCGCTTCGATGCTAGCGTCACGTGCAGCCAAGCCCGAGTGGTACCAGTAATACCCGGATCGCAGGATGGACCCAGTGGACATAGTGCGTAAGCAGGCCGGAGAGAACACCCGCGCGGTGCACCTCCCCGGGCCGCCCACGCCTGCCCAGCAGCCGCTCGGCACGCCGGTGTACCGGACGGCCGCGTTCAGCTTCGGCAGCGCGGAGGAATACCGCGCGGTGCTGAACGACGAGATGCCCGGCTATACCTACAGCAGGATCGACAACCCCACCGTGGACGCCTTCGCCCGCGCGGTCGCGGCGCTCGAGGGGGTGAACCTGCCGCGCTGGCCTGCGGCGCAGGCGTTCGCCTCGGGGATGGCCGCGATCAGCGGCGTGTTCTGGACCTTCGCGCGGGCTGGCGCGCACGTGGTCGCGTCCTCGGCGGTGTACGGCGGCACCTACTCATTCCTTCGCAACGTGGCGTCCAGGTTCGGCGTCGAGACCGACTTCGTCGACATCACGGACCTGGACCAGGTGAAGGAAGCGATGCGGCCGGCCACCCGGATCGTGTACGCGGAGACGATCGCGAACCCGACCACGGCCGTGGCCGACCTGCGCAGGCTGGCCGAGATCGCGCACGATGGCGGCGCGCTGCTCGTGGTGGACTCCACGCTGGCCCCGCCGGTGATCTGCCGCCCGCTCGAGCACGGCGCCGACCTGGTGCTGCACTCCGCGACCAAGTACATCGGCGGCCACTCCGACGCCACCGGCGGCGTGGTCACGGGCCGTATCGAGCTGATCAGCAACATCCGCGGCGTCCGGGTCGACACCGGCGGCTGCCTGGCCCCTGACGAGGCGTTCCTGCTGCGCCGCGGCCTGGAGACGCTGCCGCTGCGGGTGCGGCGGGCCTGCTCGACCGCCTCGGTGTTCGCCGCCGCGCTGTCCAGGCACCCGGCCGTGCTGCGGATCGACTACCCGGGGCTGCCCGGGCACCCGGGGCACGCCGCCGCCAGGCGGATGTTCGACGCGGGTCCCGAGGGGGTGCGGTTCGGCGCGATCGTGACCGTGACCCCGCACGGCGGGCGGGACGCAGGGCTAGCGTTCGCCGACAAGCTGCGGCTGGCGCAGCTCGCGACCTCGCTGGGCGGGACGCACACCAAGGTGAGCCACGTCGCCTCGACCACGCATCGCCAGCTGGACGACCGGGCGCTGGCCGCCGGGGGAATCGACTCCGGGGCGGTACGCTTCTCCATCGGCCTGGAAGACGCAGAAGACCTCATTTCGGACGCGTATGTGGCCCTGGAGTCGCTGAGCAGGCCGTAGGCTGGCTTGTTCGTGGTTTCGTTGGCTTCGCCGGCCTCGCCGGCTTCGTGGGCTTCGTTGGCCGGCTTCGGGAGGATGCGTGCAGGGGCAGCGCAAGATCCGGGTGGCCGTCGTGTTCGGCGGCCGCAGCACAGAGCACGCCGTGTCCTGCGCGAGCGCGGGCCTGGTGCTTTCCGCCATCGACCCCGAACGCTACGAGGTGCTGCCGATCGGCATCGCGACCGACGGGCGGTGGGTGCTGACCTCGGCTGACCCTTCCCGGCTAGCGATATCGGCTGGGTCGTTGCCCTCGGTCGAGTCGGTGGCGGTGGGCGGCGGCTCCGAGATCGTGCCGCGGGCGGGCACGCTGCAGGTCAGCACGCCGGGCGAGGTGCCACGTTCGCTGGGCGAGGTGGACGTGGTGCTGCCGCTGCTGCACGGCGCCTACGGCGAGGACGGCACGCTGCAGGGGCTGCTGGAGATGACCGGCACCAGGTACGCGGGCGCCGGGGTATTCGCCAGCGCGGCGGGCATGGACAAGGAGTACATGAAGCTGATCATGTCCGCGCGCGGCCTGCCGGTCGGCCGGTACGTGGTCGTCCGCGACCGCGACTGGCGCAGCGGCCTCGGCGAGCGCAAGCGGATCCTGGACGAGGCCGCCGAGCTGGGCTGGCCGGTGTTCGTCAAGCCGGCCCGCGGCGGGTCGAGCATCGGGATCTCGCGGGTCGTCGCGGTTGACGGCCTGGAGGAGGCGATTGAGGCCGCCAGGGAGCACGACCTCAAGGTGCTCGCGGAGGCCGCGGTGGACGGCATGGAGGTCGAGTGCGCGGTGCTCGAGGGCCTGGACGGCGGGCCGCCTGAGGCGAGCGTGCCCGGCCAGGTGGTGGTGGACGAGCGGTCGCTGTTCTACGACTTCCAGGCCAAGTACCTGGCGTCGGGGACCACGATGCGGATCCCGGCGCCTATCCCCGACGACGCCGCGGCCGAGATCAGGCGGCTCGCCTGCGCGGCGTTCGACGCCATCTCGTGCGAGGGCCTGGCCCGGGTGGACTTCTTCTACACCGCGGCGGGGACGATCCTGGTGAACGAGATCAACACGATGCCAGGGATGACCCCGGCGTCGGGATTCCCGATGATGTGGGCGGCCTCGGGCCTGCCGCTGCCGCAGCTGGTCGACCGGATCATCCAGACGGCGCTGCGCAAGCAGCGCTAAGCACGCTGGCGCGGCCCCGTGGGCTGGCGGTCGTGGCTGGCGAGCGCCTTGGGCTGGCGGCCGTGGCTGGCGCGGCGGCCTTGCCGCGCTGCGCATGCGGCGCCCGGCGTGCCGCCGCGGGCGGCTTGCGGGGTTGTTCCGCAAGGCCGCCCGCGGCCGTTCAGCTCGTACTTCCTTGCCTAACTTCTTGTTTGCTTACTACTTGGCGCCAGGCTTGTCGCCGTTGACGAGGGCCTTGAAGTCGGCGCCCGCGCGGAACTTGGGCACCGAGGACTTCGGCACCTGGATGGTCGCACCGGTGGCAGGGTTGCGGGCCGTGCGAGCCGGGCGCTCGCTCTTCTCGAAGACCCCGAATCCGGTGATGGCGACCTTGTCGCCACTCGCCACGGCTGACTGGATGGCCTCAAGGACCGCGTTCACGGCTTCGGTCGCGGATTTCTTATCCCCCAACCGACCCGAGATCGCGTCGATCAGATCACGCTTGTTCATTCTTCACTCCTGCGGTTCCCCCACGGGAGGTCGCGTGGGCTCCGTACCAGGGATCGCGACCTCTGACCTGCCCGAAAGTAGGCGATCAAGAGCCGTTGCACAATAACCACGGCCACATTGGCCGGCGTGTCGGCGAAGATCACACCCCAGGGGATGCGCTCGGTACACGCCGAATAGCCAAATGTCGAGCATCGGCTACTTTCTGCTTCATTCATGTAACCAAACGCGAATTCGCCCTGTGGCGGCGCCGGCTGCGCCCGCGCTTAGAACCTGGAGGGCGCCGGCACGATGGACCGCTGAGCCGGCAATAGCCGGCACGATGGACCACTGTGCCGGCTGGACCCGGGCAGCGTCGCCGACGCCCCGGCGACGGTGGCCGGGTTCGGCGGGCGGTACCTGGTCCGCGCCAACGCCGCCACCGCCCTGGAGGGCAGCTGGGATGACGATCGCATCGTGATGCTGGAGTTCCCGACCAGAGAGGCTGCCCTGGCCTGGTACCACTCGCCGGCCTATCGCGAACTGCGGGACCTGAGATGGGCGGCAGCCGACGCGGTCATCCTCCTGGCCGACGGCGCCGAGCCGGACGTGGCCTCCCTGTGATGGCTCAGAAGATGAAGCCGACGCCCCGGTAGGTGAACTCGGTGGCCGCGGTGGCCTGGCTGCTCACCCCGCCGACCGTGACGGTTACGGCCACCGTCCCGGTCCCTGCCGGGTCGACCACGTAGATCTGATCGCCCCGCACGAACTCGACCACGGCCGGTTTCCCGCCGAAGGTGACGCTGAGGGGGCATCGCGACTGGCCCGCCGGGCAGGACAGCCCGGTCGCGGTGATGATCACCGGCGTGTCCCCGTACACCGGGCCGGTGTCCGGCCGCAGCGCGGTGATCACCGGCCCGCTCACCGAGATCGACAGCGGCGCGCTGGCCGTCGTCCCCCCGCCATCGGTCACCGTGACCGTGAAGTCGTAAGTGCCGGCCACGTCCGGCGTGCCGGAGATCACCCCGGTCGTGGCGTCCAGGCTCAGCCCCGGCGGCAGCGACCCGGCCGTGACCGACCAGGTATACGGCGTGAAACCGCCGTACGCGGCCAGCGCCGCGGTATACGCCTCGCCGCCGATGGCCGCCGGCAGGCTGGTGGTGCCGAATGTCAGCGGCGAGAGGGGCAGGGGGCCGACGTCCCAGCCCCACAGCTGGTTGTCAGGTGCCTGCCCGGCGGGATTCTCCAGGTTGGTGGTGTCGAGCCCCTGCTCGAACGACAGCCCGTTGACCGGCCCGGAGTCGGTGAGCACGAAGGGAGCGCTGAAGTTGGTGTCGCTGCCGTTGATCAGCGGGACGTAGGAGCTGCCGATCGACTGCGAGGAATCCACGATCCAGACGGTCTTGCCGGATACGCCGCAGGGCTGAAGGGATACCGCGGTTCCCTGCTGGGCGGTTGAGGCAACGCCCACGCACAGCCCACTCGGAGCGCCGTACGGCGAGTACGAGAGCTCGAACGCGAGGTCGTCCGGCTCGTCGGAGGTGCATACAGCGAAGTCGACGCCCGCGTCACAGCCGTAGTGCAGTGCCACCGCGGCCGAGACCAGGCCAGCCTGCCAGTAGTCGGACAACGGCTCCGGGGCGCCCGGGCTGAAGTCTTCCCCCGGATACCCGCCGCTGGCGGGGTAGGTGACGACCGGGTCGCCTGTGGCCTGGCCCGGCGCGTAGAGGATGAATCCAGGGCTGGCAAAGGTGCTGTTCACCAGGCTGAACAGATCGACGCAGCTGAAGCCGCATTCGTCCGTAACCGCGCTGGCGGGCAGAGCCCCCGCCGCGGCACCGCCGGCCAGCGTCAGCGCCGCCGCGGCCGCGAGGACCTTGCTCCTGATCGACATGCCTGGGTCCCCTCCTGGGCTTCAGCCAACGGGATGCCTGAGGACCGTGGCAACGAGAAACGGCCCAGACCGGGACCATTATGGACATGCCAGATCCGCCGCGAGTGGCCTTGAGATAACGTCTTGGCCTCGTATGGCGCGCGCACGTCCTTACTTGGCGGCGATAGGCGGTGGCGATGAGGAAGGTGGGACACCCGGGAGCTGACCGAACGGCGCGGTCGGGAGCGCCCGGACCGCGTAACCGCAACGATGTGACATCGTGGCGGTTATCAGGCGTTGCCCAAGTGGCACATCGGGCCGGGGCCGGCGGTGCCGGGGTGGGTGTCATGGTAGCCGTCGTGGCTGGGGTCTAGGAGGAACTGGAGAGCGTGGAGGGTGGCGTCGGTGAGTTCGGCGCGGATGGTGGCCTGGCCGCCGGTCTTGTTCCACCAGATGTGGAGGTCGAAGGCGTCGAAGAGGTCGGCTTTGAGGCGGGGTGGCAGGCCGGGCAGGATGTCGCCGAGCAGGGGGAGCTCGTCGAGGAGGGTGGTGTCGGCGGCGTGGGGGGTGGTGGCGTCGAGGGCGTCGAGCTGGGCTTGGAGCTGCTGGCCTTCGGCGCGGAGTTCGGCGTAGCGCTCGAAGATCCGGGCGCGCATCTCGTCGGCGGCGGCGTCGTCGGGGGGTAGTTGTTCCTGGGCGACGATCTGGGCTTTCTTGCCGGCTTCGTTCTGCTTGAGCTTGGTGCGCAGGACGGTTTTGGCGGCTTCCAGCGCGGCGGCGGCGTCGGCGTCTGTGGCGGGGAGCTGGGCGGCGAGCAGCGCGTGGCGTTCGGGGCCGAAGACGTGGTCGCGGAAGAACATGCCGGCGGTCTGGTCGAGCTGGA
>JBOHCG010000359.1:0-7929 GCA_050698735.1 Streptosporangiaceae bacterium
CTCGCTGAAGGTCAGGGCTCGTTTAGGGGCGAGCTGGCGCACGTGTGACAGGAGTTGAGGCGGAATTGAGGTAGGACTTGGACTTGTCATGGATGGCGATCTCCTTGGTTAGATGGTTTGTTGGTGTGCTCGGCAATCAGGCGGGAGAGGCGGGCAGCCTCGGTGTCACTGAGGCCGAACTTACGACGGAAGTAGACGCGGGGGCTAGGCAGCGTGCTGGATGGTTCGACCCCGATGAACGCGAGCAGGTCGCTTGCGTCTATTTCCAGGACGTCAGCTAAGCGCTGTAAGTGTGCCGCTGACGGATTGTCATTCTGGTCGGTTTCCAGCTTGACCAGATAGCTGTGGTTGATCTCGGCTGCTCGCGCAAGCTGTCGAATCGACAGTCCGGCGTCTCGGCGGGCGGCCCTGAGGTATGCGCCTAATGTCTGCGGCTCTTTGGTAGCCATAGGTCCTCCGTTTATGACCCAAGCATACCTCGCTGCGGTTCTCATATGAACCGTACATTTACCAAAACTCATTCGCGCAAAACCTGGTAAAGTGACGAGGCCAGTTCGTCAGTTTGCACAATGCGAAGGAGTTGATCGGCGGGAGGCGGTAGTTTTTCTACCATAGTCGCTATGGTCTTACGCCGCTTCGGTGCGGTCGTTGCGATAGCCACCCGAGGAACGATCTGGCCTGGGCCAAGTTGGCCACGATTCGCAAAGTCGAGGTACGTCAGGAGCTGCCTCCGAACGGTGGGTAGCGATTCGGTGGCGAGATCTACTTCGATCCACCAGTGGTCGCGGATGTCGTTGGTCGCCAGAACCGCATAGGCGTCAGGCTTGATATAGCCGCCAAGCCCATTTGGCCACCATGAGGCCGGTTCAGCCTGGAACTGGTCAATCGTAAGTAGCTATTCAGCCTGAGTGATCGATGGTGCGGTCGGTGCTGGCGGTCGAGGGCTGAGCTGTGTTACGCCTGCCGGCTCGGCGTGTCGTCTTGATAACTGTTTGTCGGCTGTGGTGGAGTGCGGGTTGTGCCCGGTACGCCGCGTGTGCCCGCATCTGATGAGGTGGCGTGGCTGCGTGCGCGGGTCGGGGAGCTGGAGGAACTCACCGCGCGGTTGCGCGAGGCGGCCGCGGCCCGTGATGAGCTGGCCGCCGCGCAGCTGGCCGCGCGGGACGCCCAGATCGCGGCGCTGGCCGCGCAGGTAGAGGAACTGCGGCGGCGTCTGGATAAGGACTCCTCGACCTCATCCAAGCCGCCGTCATCGGACAGCCCGTATACGAAGAAGCCGCGGGACCGGTCGCTGCGCGGCAGGTCCGGGCGCAGGCCGGGCAAGCAGCCCGGCGCGCAGTCCTCGACGCTGAAGCAGTCACCCCAGCCCGATGACACGGTGGTGTGCGGGCCGGCCGCGTGCGGCTGCTGCGGGCATGACCTGGCCGGCGAGCCGGTGCTGGGCACGCCGCAGAAACGGCAGGTCTTCGAGGCATCCCCGCCCCCGCCGCCGACGGTGACCGAGTACCAGGTCGCCGCGAAGCACTGCCCGGAATGCGGGGAAGTCAGCGTCGGGCTGGCCCCGGCCGGGGTGACCGGCCGGGTGCAGTACGGGCCGCTGGTGCACGCCCGCGCGGCGCTGGCGGTGTGCGCGCACTACCTGCCGGTTGCCCGCGCCGCCCGGCTGGTCGCCGCGCTGACCGGAGTGAACGTCTCTGCCGGGTTCATGGCCGGGATCCGCGGCAAGGCCGCGGCCCGGCTCGGCCCGTTCATCGCCCGGGTCCGCGAACTGCTGCCCGCCGCGCCGGTTCTGTACGCCGACGAAACCCCCGCCCGGGCCGCCGGGAAGCTGCGCTACGTGCACGTGGCCTGCACCGAGTTCCTCACCGCGATGCACACCGGTGACCGGACCAGCCAAGCCATCGACGCGGGCGGCATCCTGCCCGGCTACGCCGGCACCATCGTCCGCGACGGCTACAAGGGGTACGAGCACCTCACCAGCGCGCTGCACGCCTGGTGCGGCGCGCACGGACTGCGTGATCTGGCCGGCCTGTACCGCTTCGACCCGGACGGGCAGATCTGGGCACGGGCGATGGCTGACCTGCTCATCGACGCCAACGCCGCCGCTACCGCCGCCCGCGCCGCCGGGTGCGCCCGGCTCAGCGAGGAGCAGGATGCGGGCTTCCGCGCCCGCTACCGCGGCGCCGTCGCCAAGGGCCTCGCTGATAACGCCGGCAAGAAAACCCAGATGGCCAAGGACGGGCTGCGGCTGGCCCGCCGGTTCCGCGACCACCAGGACATGATCTTGCGGTTCACCACCGACCTGGCCGTCGGGTTCACTTCCGATCGGGCTTCATACTGCACCTCTTGTGGTGGCTGGGAAGTATGGGAGCTGGCTGGGCGTTCCGGCGGCTGCCGGGCTGGTGGTTTCAGTGTTGCCGGGGGGTCTGACATTTTGCCTTGGCGTGCGGGGGCGCCCGGACGTGCGGTGGGGGTTGCGGCGGCCTGAGCGGTGATCCTCGTCGAGGCGCTTGCGGGCGTTTTCGCTGTCGGCGCTGGCCGGGCGGGTCTGGCCGGGGTGGTAGCGGAAGATGCCGCGGTCGTCGGCTTGCTCGCCGGTGATCAGGCCGAGGCGGTGCCAGCGCTTGATGCTGCTGGGGTGGGCGCGGAGGCCGGCGGCGATCTGGTTAAGGGTGAGCAGCCCGCGGTGTTGCAGCCGCTGGTCGTGGCTGGGCATCTGGTGGCAGCTGGCCAGTTTGGCGACGCGTTCGCCGTCCCAGGGGTGCCCGTCGCTGCTGGTGTGGCCTGCGGCGTTCAGCTGCCCGGCGATCTGGGCGTAGGTGCAGTTATCGAGCAGCTGGCCGATCAGTCCGGTGATCTGGGCGGGGGTCTTGCGGCGTTGCCAGGCGTTCTGCGGGACGGGCAGGCGCAGGACGTGGTCGCGGCCGCCGGGGAAGCGGACGGCAGCGGTGATGGCGTCGTCGCTGCGGGTTAGGGTGACGTCGGTGATCAGCAGGCGGATCAGTCGTTTGCGTTCGCGCATCGGGGTGCCAGGGTCGTTCCACAGGGCGGGCAGGTCGGTGACGAGCGCGCGGATCTTTTCGCGTTGCCGGCCGGTGAGGGCGGTGGCGGCGGCGGTGGCCTTGCGGTAGTCGTCGCGGGCGGCGGCGAGGGCGCGCAGGGCGGTGTTCCAGTCGGCTTCCAGGGCGTCGGCGACGAGCCGGTTGGCGGCGTCGACGGCGAGGTAGCGGTGCCGGGCGGCGTCGGCGGCCTGCTCGGCGCGCTGAACCTGGGCTTGGCGGAGCTGGTCGGCGCGTCCGGCCTGGGCGATCAGCTCGTCGCTGACGGCGAGGGTGACCTCGATGGCCGCTGGGGTGAGGAAGGTGAGGATCAGGCCGGCGACGGCGGTGTCGATGTTGTCGCCGGTCAGGTGCTGGCAGATGGGCTGCGCGGTGCGGATGCCGTCGTTCTGGCAGACGTAGCTGGGGATCTGGGTGCCGTGACGAGCGTGGTAGCGGATGGTCATCCGCCGGCCGCACCGGCCGCAGACGACTAGGCCCTGCAGCAGCGCAGTGCCTTCGCGGGGCGGGCCGGCGGCGCGGTCGTCGCCGCGGGCGGCGGCGTTGGCGGCCAGGACGGCCAGGTTGGCCTCGTACTGGGCCCAGGTGAGGTAGCCGGGGTGGTGGTCTTTGATCAGGACGGTCCATTCGGGGATGGGCTTGATGCTGGTGTGGTGGTGCCCGTCCAGGCCGGTGGTGTGGCGGGCCCGGCCGTAGGCGTAGGCGCCGGCGTAGGCGGGGTTGTGCAGGGTCTTGAGGACCCGGTCGTGGGTGAGCGGCTGGAAGAACAGCTCGCCGCGGCGGGGTCCGCGGTGGTGGCGGGCGGGGAAGGTGAGCTGCTGCTCGCGGAATGCCTTCACCACGCCGAACGCCGATCCGGTGGCGGTGAAGGTGCCGAACAGCAGCTCCACCGCGTGGCGCACGCCCGCGTCGGGGTCCGGGAGCACCTGGCCGTGGTGGTCGCGGACCAGGCCGATCGGGAGGGCGAGCGCGAGCTCGCCGCGGCGGGCCTTGGCCAGGATCCCGCCGCGCATCCGAGCGCGCAGGAAATGGAGTTCGAATTCCGGGATCTGGCCTTTCATTCCCAGCAGGACGCGGTCGTTGAAGATGGCCGGGTCATACAGGCCGTCCTCGTCGAGGATGAGGGTGTCGGTGTGGGCGCAGATCTTGACGAGCTGCTGCCAGTCGGCGGAGTCGCGGGCCAGCCGGGAGCATTCCAGGCCGAGCACGATGCCGGCCCGGCCCAGGGAGACCTCGGCGACCAGGTGCTGGAACCCGGCCCGGTCGGCGGCCGAGGCGCCGGAGCGGCCCTGGTCGACGTCGATGACGTGGATCTTGTCCTCGGGCCAGCCGAGCGTGACCGCGCGGCTTTTCAGGTCGTATTGCCGCCCGGTCGACTCGGTGTTGTTGATGACCTGGTAGAGGGTGGATTGGCGGATGTAGAGGTAGGCGTCGCGGCGCAGCCGCGCGGGGGTCACTTTGGCGGTGTCGTCGCCGCTCATGGCGGGGCCTTCCTGGGCAAGGGAGCGGGTGGTTAACGGCGGGCATGGTGGAGTGCCATCTGCGCGAGCACCGCGACGATCTCCGCGGTGGGCGGCAGCGACGTGCAGGCCGGCGAGCGGGCATCACCTCCGTTCGTGCTGGCAGGGGACGGGACAGGGTCGGGGGCGGGCAAGGACGGGCCGGCCTGCGGCATCGCTGCCGCCTGACAGTCGTCAGCGCCGGGACCGGCGGGCCCCTGGGCCAGCCAGGACGCCATTCCCCGGGCGGCCAGCACCGGCAGCTGGTACCGCCAGCCGCCGCCCGCGCCGGCCAGCGCGATCGCGCGCAGGGCCTCATAGCGCCCGACCGCCGGATCTGTGCCTGGCCCGGGCGGCGGTCCTGGCTGCGCTGCCGCGCTGCCGTTTTCAGTCGTGCTGGCCGCTTTTGGGTGCCGCCGGTCCGGCGGTCCCGGCCCCGCGATCGGCGAGGCGCCGCTCCAGCGCCCGGCGGACCGAGCGGGGATGCACCTGGATGCCGAACCGCTGCGCGGCCTGCGCGGCCAGCTCCCCGGGGGTCAGCCGGGGATCCTGCTCGAGCAGCGCCGCCAGGTGATCCAGCACCGGCCCGGTGAGCTTGTGGCCCCCTTTGGGGCCCGGCTTGCCCGGGATCAGCGCGGCCAGCCCGCCGGCGGCCAGCGCGGCCCGGGCGTTGTAGGCGCTCTGGCGCGCGAACCCGAACGCCCTGGCCGCGGCGGACACCGGCACGCCCTCGACCTCGATTTTCCGCACCATCTCGTACTTGACCTGCAGCAGGTCGGCGGGATCGAAGAACCCGCCGGCGGTGAACGCCGGATCGGTCACCTTCTGCGGATCGCTGTTCAGCGTCCGTGACGCCGCCAGCGCGGCGTCCTTGGCGTCGTCCCGCCTGGCCATGCTGCCTCCCGTGAGCAGATCTTGTCCATGTAATTACATCACATGAGTGATGCAGGAGGGACAGGACAGGGCGCAATGACGCCAGGAAAGCCAGCATGATAGCCAGGACAGTCACCGGGACGCCGCCTGCCAGCTGGCTGCCTGACCGGACTCCTGACATAATCCGGTGGGCATTCATGACGTAATTCCGTGGACAGCCGCCCGGCACGCGCTGACCAGCTCAGCCAGCTCAGCCAGATCCCCGGCGCGGAATGCCGCCCGGCCCGCAGCGACCACCGCGAAGGGATCAGGGGCCACCAGGTCAGTCCACACCGCCGGCACGCTGACCAGCTCTCCGGCGGGATCGAGGAAATACACCAGATCCGACTGCCACGCCTGCAGCCGCTTGACGAACTCAAACGACTGCCCGGCCAGCGGGTGGAACCGGTGCGTCACCCGCACGCGGCCCGATGGCGTCTGACCGCCCCGATCACACGCAGTCGACGGTCCGCTTGTCCAACCAGGCTGAAAGAGACGTCCGCCCGGTCAAGGTCCAGCAGCGGACCTCCGGAGGGACCTGGCGCACCCTGCTCGGCCTGGCCGACTTCGCCGTCGTCCAGTCCTACCTGTCCACCGCGTCAAAATGGGGCATCGACGCCCTCGACGCTCTGACCTGGCTATTCACCGACGGCCCCTGGCTCCCGCCCGCAACCGCGCCCCCATAGCATCGCAGCGGACCATCGCCCCGCACCGCGCACCCGCCGACGAGCGCACCCCACGTCAGCGGGCAATCTCGCGCGCCCGCAATAGAGGGCTCAACTCAGGCTGAATAGCTACAATCGTAAAGCCCTTGGTCCGAGATAGCACCATGAGCGCGACATAGCATTCGCTGACCGCCATGATATGCCGGACGGTGCGCTCGCCCGGTGTACCAGGGCGACGAACACGTGGCGGGCGATCGTCGCCAATGAGCCGCTGTCGGACGAGACGCTGACCGTCACTGTCGAGCGCAAACGCGAGCGTGGTTGAGCCTCGGCCTGCACCCCCGATCCGGCGCGGCAACGGCACGAGAGCGCGCCAGGCCACGAGACGGTGCAGGACACGGGAGCGGCTAGCAATACGGCTGCGGCCAGTCTTGAGGTCAGCGAAATACAGCCGCTCGATCTGCTGGCCTGTTAGCAGCCGCAAGGTGTTGACGCCCTCCATGATCTGCCAGTCGCGGACCGTGAGGCGGTCGGCCACCCATTCGACGTGGGCCGGCCGGAGGCGGCCGGCAGTCATGACGAACCTCGGCTAAAGGAGCGGCATGTCGTTGGCGTATCTGGTACGAGTCCGGCCGTGAGGGCACGGGTGAGCAAGGCAGCGAGATCAACGTCGAGATCAACATGGGCGATGGCCATCAGGAACTGCCTCCACCAGGCTCGCGGCCGAAGCCTGAACCTCCGGGCGGGCCTGCGAGCCGCTCGCGCAGGGCAGTTTCGACAGCTGCGCGCGGCCTACCGAACTGCGCCCGGCTTGCACGAGCCAAGGACACGCCATCGCTGACCGGCGGGACGAGTGGCAAGGTGCGACCCGTTACCGGTCCGAGGGTGGCCCCGTCAACGCATGGACGCATGGCCACTTCGTAGGCGGCCAGCCCCACCAGGTCGTCGGGCATCAATGGAGTAAAGAACTGGCTGACGGTGCGGGCGTCGCCCGGCTGCAACTGGTAGATGATTTGCGTTCGAGTGGTACCGAGGATGGCTGTCTTCACCTGGTCACTGAGCTGGCCAAGATATTGATGCGCGAGCGTTAGTCCGACGCCGAGCCCGCGGGCTTGGGCGAGCATGTCAGCAAGGTCCAGCGGCAGGCGTAGGACGTCCTGAAACTCGTCGAGATACACCATGACCGGATGGCGCTTGCTTTCTGGCGCCTCGATCCGGCCAAGGGTGGCCTGCCAGAAGCACGCCACAATAAGCGAGCCAATGAGGGCGGCGGTATCGCTCCCGAGCCTGCCTTTGGCCAGCGACACGAGCAAGATACGGCGGCGGTAAAAGACGTCACTCAGGCGAATTCCCCGGCTTTGGCCGAGCATGAGGCGAAGGGACGTACGGGTGGTGAAGCTCCGCAACTTGTTAAGGCTGGGGCCGATGACCTGGGCGCGCTCGCCTTCGCTCATGCTCTCGTACGCGAGCCAGAACGACCGTACGGTTTCGGGAACGGTGGACTGCGCCGTAACCACATGACGGAACGCGGGGTTGAGGAGCAGTTCGGGCAGCTCGATGAGCGTGAACGGCGAACCATTCCTAGCCTTGGCCGACACGAGCGTAAGCAGCCCCATCCGCAAGACATCACTGGTCCGTGGCCCAAACGAACTCGCCCACAGACTCGCCATGAGGTGAACGAGATAGTCGACAGCGAGTTCCTGGGCGTGCTCACCGCGCCCGATATCGAGCACGTTAAGTCCGATCGGGTAATCAGTGGCGCTTGGATCGATGACCACCACGTCGTCATTGCGC
>JBOHCG010000360.1:0-7914 GCA_050698735.1 Streptosporangiaceae bacterium
GTGCCGCGCCGCCCTGTGCCGCGCCGCCCTGTGCCGCGCCGGCCTGCGCGCTCTCGGCCGGGCCTGCCTCGGCCAGCGCGCTCCCCGCCGGGGCCTCCCCGGCACGCACCGCCTCGACCAGCGTCCAGTCACCCGGAACCGCCTCGTCCGCGCCGGCCGTCCCGGTGGGTGCCCCGTACCGCTCCGTATTTACCGCGTCCGCGGGCACCTGGGCCTGGGCGACCGGCTGGGCCGAGGCGCCTGACGCCGGTTCTGGTCGACCGCTCTCGACCCGGGTCAGCACGAAGCCCCGTCCGGGAACGACCCCTTCCCGCAGGTCAGAAAGCGGATGCGGCTGCACGGCCTGGCCCCCGGCGGCACCGATGACCAGCAGCTCGACGGAGCCGGGCACGATCTGGTCGACCCAGGTCACGGCGTGTTCCCCGGACAGCTCGCGGGTCGATCCTCTCTCGGTGACCGTGCACCACACGGCCCCGCGCAGGAACATGACCACCCCGTCGCCGGTCGGCACGACGATCCCGAACGGGATGACGCCGCCGGGCATGCGCCCGATGACCCAGGTGGCCAGCCTGGTAGCGATCGCGTCGGCCGGCAGCCTGCGGTCCGATGCGATCGCGGCGGCGAGCGCGAGCAACTCCCGCGCCGCCTCACCGCCGCCCGCGGTCCCGGAGGCACCGCCGTCGTAGGCCGGGATCAAGATGACCGCGTCGCCGAATCGGCCGACGAGGCCATCTCCAGGCTCGACGCCTATATGCGTCGTCGTGGATTCCATATCGCGCCCCAGTCTGGTCAGCCGTGCAATCCCTTAGTGGCGAACAGCCACAGCGACGAGGTCGCCCATAGCCCGATCAACGACACGAACACCACGCCGCCCAGGACAGGGACTACCCACTTCGGCATGTTCTCACGATTAACCAGGGTGAGCATCTTCGCAACGAACGCTCCGTAGAAGATGCAGCCGAGCACGCAGTGCGCGAGCACTTGCACCGAGTACGTCTGGAACCCGAGCGCGTACAGGCGTGGATGATGACCGGCACGGTGAGCAGGATCGCGATCCTGCCCGGATCCCGTCGGGCAGCACCGCCCAGCCGATCCTGGTGGCCAGCCCGTTGACCGTGATCCGGGCCTGGAAGACCCCGGCCGGATGCGGGGACAGCTCGGCCGAGAACGGCAGGCTCAGCCCGGCGCTCGGCGTCACCATGCCGAACATGGCCAGGCCGGACAGCGAGCCGGTCAGACTGGCGCCCTTGTTGCCGGCGAGGTTGACCTGGCTCCCCTTCACCGAGCCCTGCAGCCATGCCTCGATGGTGTGGCCGTTGCACACGTAGGCCACGGCCTTGTCGCCGTCGGTGCTCACCGCGAGCGTCACCTCGCCGTTGCTGCTCCGGCCCGCGTACACCGCCTGCACGGCGGCCTGCGCGGCGGAGAACGGGAAGCTCTGCCCGAGGAACCCGGTCACCGTGCCGAACATGTCGGCGCCGGAGACAGAGCCTGCCAGCCGCGTGCCGCTCGAGCTGGTCAAGGTGACAAGGCCGCCGCTCACCGAACCCTGCAGCGATACCTCGCTGGCCAGGCCCGCGTTCAGGTCGGCCGCGGCCTTCTTGCCGTTGATCGCGATCGCCACCGTGACCTGGTCGCCGCTGCTACGGCCGGCGAAAAGGGCGTGCAGCGGAGCCGAGGACGCCGGCGTCGCCGACGATGCGGCCGTGGGCGTGGGCACCGCCGCGGGCGTGCTGCCCGGCTTGGCGGTCACGGCGTTGCCGTAGAGGAAGAGCCCGGCTGACGCGGGCATCGCCTTGCCGGCTTAGCGCTTGATTACCGGATTGTCAAGACCCGTTTCCAGCCTGTGCATGATGCCCCAGTTATCCACAGCTGCGACAAGAGCCCATGGCCCGCCCCGCCGTCCACCCCGCACTCTAGCGGCATGAACCACACCATCTCAGCGGATGACGCCGCCCCGCAGGCCAGCCCCGCGCGGGTCCGGGTCGGCTCACTTCCGCAGCTGCTAGCGATCGTTCCGCACCTGCTCGGCTTCCTGCCCGCGGCGAGCCTCGTCGTGATCGGCACGGCACCGCCGCGCGATCGCATCAAGGTCACCCTCAGGTACGACCTGCCCGATCCGCCCGATGCGGATCTCGCCGCCGACATTGCCGCGCACGCCGCCGGCATCGTCGCGGCGCAACGCCTTACCGCCGGGGTGGCGGTGGGGTACGGGCCTGAGGCGCATGTCACCCCGCTGGCGGAGCTTCTCCGCGATGCCTTCAGGCAGGCCGGCGCCGAGTTGCGCGAGTTCTTGCGGGTGCAGGACGACCGCTACTGGTCCTACCTGTGCGACGACGAGAGATGCTGCCCGCCGGCGGGCGTACCGTTCGATGCCGCCGCCCATCCCGTACCTGCCGCCTTGGCCCGCGACGGGGCCCCGGTGCTTGCCGACCGCGCCGCGATGACCGCCCGCATCGCCCCGCTGCGCGGGATAACCGAGCAATCTATGCGCCAGGCCACCCGCCGCGCCGAGCGGCATGTCGCCCAGTTGCTCGGGAAGGTCCGCAAGTCCGCCCGCATCGGCGCCGCACGGCACATGATCGCCGCCGAGGGGCTGGCCGCGGTCGGCTGCATGGTCGCCGCCTACCGCCGGGGCGACGCGACCGCGACGGACTACGAGATCGCCTGGCTGACGGTGGCGCTGAAGGACCTGAGGGTCAGGGACGACGCCTGGGCCCGGATGGATCCCGGGCACCGCGACGCGCACCGGCGGCTGTGGACCGACGTCGTCCGGCGGGCACAGCCCGGGCACGTGGCGGCGCCCGCGTCCCTGCTGGCCTTGGCGAGCAGTCGTTGGCCTCAGGTGATGGCGCGTCGTCGACTCGGGAGCCGACCGGGCTTGCCTACGCGAGCCGGACGCGAGGACGTCATGCTTGATCGCTTTGCTTGCCGGCCGCAGCGAGCTGCAGTGCGTGCTCTACAGCCTGCTCGGCGGAGATAGCCTCGGCGCGGAAGCCCGTGCTGCGCCCGCGCACATAGCTTCCAGCGTAGTTTCAGGCCACCATTGCCAGCCGTCCAAGCGTTCCTGCGGTAGACGCGGCCCCATTTTCGGCCCTGTATCGATTGCTCGTACTCCCGGCACATGCTCTTCGGCCGCCTGCTGGATGAAACCCGGGACGCCTGGGTTGGCAGGCGTTTCGGTCAGTTCGGCGTCCCGGGATGTCCTATCGAGCCACGGTTGGCGATGGACCGAGTACCGCTCTGGCGCCCCGCCGGCATGATGCTGTCGGCGGACGCAGCCGGAAGGTGTCCTGCAGCGAGTTGCAGATACACCTGGTATAGCCTGCACTTGACTGACCTTGATGTATCGGATGGGGTCATGAGGACGTGTCAGGTGTTTGTCAGCCATACATCCGACATGGCCGCATTTCCGGAGACCCGGTCCTTCGTGCAGGCGACGCTGGACGCAGTGAACCGCGCCGGGATGGCTGCGGTCGATATGCGGTACTTCGCCGCGCGAGAAGGAAAGCCAGCCGATTACTGTCGTCAGCGGGTACGCGACTGCGAGATCTACGTGGCGGTTATCGGGTTCAGGTACGGCTCGATCGTACCGGGCGAGATGATTTCCTATATCGAACTGGAGTTCCAGGAAGCTGCTGCTGCGGGCATTCCCCGGCTGGTCTTCCTGCTCGATGAGGAGGCCAGCCTGCCCGGTCGCCTGATGGACAGCGACCGGCGTCTCGTTGACCGGTTCCGGCGACGACTGCTCCAAGCTGGGCTGGTTGTCCGTTCTTTCACTTCAGATTCTGGACTTGAGCTCGAAGTGTTCCACGCGCTGAGTGAGGCGCCCAGCCATCCAGCCGGAATGCCCGATGAGTCAGGCAGGCGAACCCGGGAACCGGGCAAGCCGACGGCAGGTGCCGACAGGCCGCCTGGCCCGGCGCACGTCCTCACTGCCGGCCAGCACGGTCGATCGAACCCGGGCCTGGGCAGCGACGGGGCACAGCCTGCCGGGCGCCCGCAACGTCGCATCCTCAGGATTACGCTGGCGTGCGCGATCCTCGCAGCCGCTGCGGTTGTCTCGTTCGAATTGGCCCGCTCGTCGCCGCCCTACCAGGGCGGGGGGGTCTGGGTTCATCCTGCAGCGCCCGTCGCCGAATGGGGCGACGGGCCGATGGTCATCGAGGTTCACGTGACGAATATCCCCCAGGTTGAGCACATCAACTTCACCGGCACCTGGCCGGGGGCCGGCTGGGAAATCCTTCCAGGGTGCGCAGAGACTGTCCGACTTCCCTATCCTGCCGGCGATATCTACCGGTGCATATTCGACCCGCAGGCCGCCGGAGTGCCCGCGCTGACCAACATGACCCTTAGCTTCGACGTGTACGGAACTCCAGCGAACGCACCACCCTCCAACCTGGCCCCCAACGGCGCGCACCAAGTGTCGTGGGGCTGGAGGTGCACCTACAACCCTCCTACCAGCACGTGCTCCGGCTGGTAGATCCCCGCGACGCGACCCGCTGGATACCTGCATAGAAGCCCAGGAGCGGCAGCCGGGGAAGACGTTCACGTTCCCCCATGGGCCTGCCTTTGGCGAGCAGTCGTTAGCCTCAGGTCACGACGCGTGCCGTGATACCTACTATCTATCCGCCCGCTGACAGTGCAGCCACCAGGAAAGACGCAGAACGCGGCCGACTGCTGCAGGCGACAACAGCCAAGGCCGACTTGCCACGGCCGGGGCTTCCGGCGTTGCCGCAGCCTATCCGAACTCATATTTCGCGTCGAAGATGAATGAGTACACGGTTGCTGGCTCTGCTTTTGACGAGCCAACCAGCGCGGCACCCGCGCCTGCAAGAGCGAAGGCAGCGCCCACGGGATCGTGCAGGGGGCCTTCGGCAAGCCATGCCGCGCCTACTGCGCCGAGGGCGAAAGGCGCTAGCGGGTTCTTCCACCAACGGCGGGCTGTGCTCCGAAGGTGCTCGGACATGTCGGCGATCTCCGTCTGGCGGTCGAGCAGTGCTTCTTCCCGTTCCGCAGGTTCCATCAAGCCAAGCTCACGAACCTGCTGGCGGATGTGGCGGGCGTAAGCCCGGTACGACGACCCGTGGTGGTCGCGGAACTCCAAGAT
The DNA here is from genome assembly GCA_050698735.1 of Streptosporangiaceae bacterium. GTDB lineage: Bacteria > Actinomycetota > Actinomycetes > Streptosporangiales > Streptosporangiaceae > Palsa-504. The sequence goes on from JBOHCG010000360.1 coordinate 5,111, forward strand.
TTCGTCCAGCGGGACGGTCGCCAGGTTAAGCCCCACCGTCTCCAGATCGAGCGTTACGAGGTGCCCGGCCGATGGCGTGCGAGGCAGTGACATGACTCGCAGAAAGTCCTGGACGACGCGGTACTGAGTCGTGGCCGGGTGCAAGGCGAGCCCGTTGCGTCGGCCCGCATCACGCGCAAGCTGCGAGAGCAGGACCAGGAAGGTCATCCAGACTACCGGATGCAGCGGAATGGAGACACCGTCTTCGCTCGGCCGCGCAAGCCCTCGCGAGATCAGCTCCTCGGTGATCATCTCGCTGAGCTCGACGTCCGCGCCCCAGCCCATCCTCGATCGGGACAGTTCTTGATAGGCGTCCCGAGCCCCTACCTGCTCGTCAACAACCAGACCGCGATGACCACCCGGCCCGTCAGCGAGAACTGGCTCGCCGGCACCTTCCGCGGTCTCGGCGTCACCCTTGAGCAGCTCCGCGTCGACCGGCAGCTCGACGAGGCCCTCACCGCCGGCCCCGACCCGCTCCACCTCGCCTCCGTGTTCGGCGTCGGCGGCGAAACCGCCATCAGGTACGCCTCCGCCGCACGCCACCTCCTCGCCAGCGCCGCCGGGGACCGGCCCCCGCGTTGACCGCGAACCCAGGGGCCCGTGCCGCCTACCCGGCGCATGCACCCTTGGGTTCCCGCTGACGGGCCTTCAGCCCGGCTGAACTCCGGGGAAAGGTACGGCCCCCCGCCGAACCGGACGTGCCAGCTTTCCCGGCATCCGGCTCTGGTGACTTATGCCGTGGCTGTGGTTGCGGCTGGTGGCCGTCCGGCATGGATCTGGTCGTGGCAGGGCGGGCAGACCACGAAGGACTTGCGCCGCCGTTTCGCCATGAGCCTGGCCCAGGCTGGCTGGCCATGGCCGGGGCGTGCGAGGTCGGCGAGCCTGGCGACGTGGTGCACCTGCACCTGGCCGCTGTACTGGCACAACTCGCCCGTCGGCGGCCAGCACGACCAGCGCCGAAGCGCGCCCGATCAGACGTAACGGCCTATGCGCGACGGTCGCTCACACCCCCGCCCGCCTGTTAGCCCGCGATCCTGTGGCGAATGCGAGGCGAAATTCAGCAGCTAACGGTGGTTTGTTGAGACCGGAGCGCTGATATCCACTTTCCTGCTTCCACCTGCGCAGATGCTTTCCCTCGGCGGCGGACTGACGAGGCCGTGACCTGCACCTTTCCCTGATCCAACAAACCACCGTTAGCCGCATACCCGCAGGCCAGGTGACGTATGCCAGCGGCCTGTAAAACCACTCCCTTCGCCTTGCTGCCTCCTCGGCCCATCGGCCAGCCAGCCCCGTTCCCGAACTGGCCTGGCTGCCGCCCGGATGGCGATGTCCATCATGACCTCCAGGTGGCGCTCCCCCTGAGTTCCGGTGGCTGCCGATCCGTGACCCGACGACCGCGCCCGCGTTGGCGAACAGTCGTTAGCCTCAGGTCACGGCGCGACCCGCAACTTACCATGGACCCGCGCGTTGACGCCGTGGCCAGCTGCCCCGCTGGGGCGCTGCCCGTCGTGTGGTGAGCCTACTTCCCAGGGCCACCGGTTCTGCCCGGCGTGCGGGCACGCGCTTGCCGGGGCCGGACCAGCCCAACCATTGACCGGCTGGCCGTACCGGATGCGGGGGACTGCCGGGCCGGTGGCGGAGCGGCGGGTGTGCTCGGTGCTGTTCTGCGACGTGGCGGGGTTCACGCCGCTGTCGGAGTCGCGGGACCCGGAGGCGGTCCGGGAGCTGCTGTCCGGCTATTTCGAGATCGCGCGGACGGTCATCGGCCGGTACGGCGGGGTGGTGGAGAAGTTTATCGGCGACGCGGTGATGGCGGTGTGGGGCACGCCGACGGCGACCGAAGGCGATGCGGAGCGCGCGGTGCGTGCGGCTTTTGACCTGGTAGACGCGGTGGCCGAATTGGGAATGCGGGCTGGCGTGCCGGGGTCATGCTGAGCGAGGTTATGAAGACCGCTGAAGTGGGATTCGACCTATCACGACAAGCGGTCGACCGTGACCTGCGGTTTCTTGACCATGCTTTGCGGAACGCGCCTGCCGCGGCCTTACGGCCGGCTTGCGATCATGATGGAGATCTGCCGACGTTCGCCCTGGTCAGCGTCAGTACGGCTCCAACCGATCTCGACCGGATTACCGCACCGGGAATCGAGGCTAACGGGCACGGCATCGTCAGTGTGCGGATCTGTGGGCCCGAAGAGATGTGCTGCACCTCCGTGCCCGCTTGAAGGGCGTGGGCCCCGGACGGCGTGGCCCGGATCGGCCTCGACGGGAGCCCGATCGAGGGCGAGCTGCCGCCGATCCAGGCGGCCGTGGTGGCCACGCACACGGCCATATACCAGGACCACCTGCAGGTCGGGCGTCGTGCACACCCATTCCCGTACGCCACCGCCTACGCCGTGGCCCATCGGCCGATCTACTGCTAGATCGAGGCCATGGCCATGTTCGGCCTGGCGAGGGCGTGCCGGTCGCCGCCTGCGGCCCCCGCGGCTCGGCGGAAGCGGTCGCGCACATCCGCAAGGCCGCCCGGCCGGGCGTGCCCGCGATCCTGCTGGCCAATGACGGGTACTCGTCTTCCACCGGAGCCCGGAACTGGCCGTGATAGTCGGCGGCGTGGTCGAGGAGGCGGCCCAGGCGGCCATCAACGCCGAGTGCGTAGGCTGCCCGGCCGAGATCCCGCCGGCATGCGTGCCGCCGCCTTGCAGCGGGCGATGGCGTTCGGCGCGCCGGGCGCCGGGGACTTACGATCGTCGCGCTGCTGAGCTTAGGTC
>JBOHCG010000361.1:0-7911 GCA_050698735.1 Streptosporangiaceae bacterium
CCGAACGCGTCGGGCAAGAGCAACTTTCTGGATGCGCTTGAGTTTCTGTCCAGGGCCGTTGCGACTTCACCGAGCCAGGCACTGGAGGAACGCGGCGGCCTCGAAGCGGTGCTTCGTCAGGTACCGGAGAGAGCAGACTCCTTCAGTGTTGCCGTCGAGGCGGCAGTCCCCTGGTGGCCAGCGACACCTGAAATTATCGCAAGCTACGAGATTGAGATCGGGCGGGCGCAAGACGGCGCGCGGAGCGTAACGGTACTTCACGAGTCATGCATTCTGCGCGGTCCCGGCGGCACCGCGAGCCTGTCCGCCGGCAACGGGCGGGCTGACCTGACGCCAGCGGGGGAGCATTCCCTCGGGGTCGCTATCTTTGAGCCGGATAGGTTGTTTCTTCCGGTTGCCGGTACCCAAGGGGCATTTGCGCAGTTGTACACGGGCTTGACGCTGCCTCGGTTCTATCACTTCAGAACCGAGAACCTGCGGAGGCCGGAGCGCTCCTCCCAGCGTGCTGTCCTTCGGCGGCACGGCGAGGGATTCGGCGACGTGCTTGCGGCCCTGTCCGACGACTACGGGTCAGCTAAGGCCCGCATTGATGCGTACCTGGGTGCGATAGTTCATGGCGCGACAAGAATTGAAGCTCGTGATGTCGGTGGGTACAAGGCCGTCATCCTGAACACCAGCGTCGACGGCGATGCCTTCGAGTTCGGTTCTGAGGCGATGTCAGAAGGAACCGTGCGCTCGGCCGCAGTGCTAGCAGCGCTGTTTCAGCCGGAGTCCCTGGACGGTCGGCTGCCGCTGATCGGTATCGAGGAGCCAGAGATCGCGCTGCACCCGGCTGCGGCAGGCGTTCTTTTCGACGCACTCACCGAGGCGAGCGAACACGTTCAGGTAATCGCCACGAGCCAGAGCGCCGACCTGCTCGACCGTGAAGATCTCGATCCTGCCGTCATCCGCCCAGTGACAATGCAGGATGGCCTCACGATCATCGGCGAGGTCGATGACGCCAGCCGGGAGATCGTCAAGCAGAAGCTCTACACACTCGGTGAACTCATGCGCGGCAACCAGCTCTCGCCCCGAACCTCGCAGGAAGCCACTCCGGACGCGTGAACGCCACGTGGGCTCCGCCCCGCTCCTGCTTGCACGCGCTACGGCCGCCAGACCGGACAAGCAAGTCTCCGTGATCCTCGCGAACCGCGAATTCGAAGCATGGTTCCTAGCCGCAGCGCCGTCCCTGGCGGGACAGTTTGGGTTTCCGGCCGAATTCCCTCGGCCACAGAACCCCGAGACCCCGCGGGACTGCAAGGGCTTGCTCACCAGGGCGAGACCTAAGGGGCAGCCCTACAAAGAAACAGTTGATCAAGCACCGCTCACATCCGCCTTCGATCTGAAGATGGCTCGCGAGCACTCCGACTCTTTCGACAAGTTCTACCGCGAGATCTCCCGTCTCCTCGGGATCGGCTAGGGCGTCGCACTGTTCCTGCTGTGGCGTATAAGCTTCATCGCGCTGAGAGCCACTGCTACCAGATCCCTTACTGGATAAGTCGAATAAAGTAACGACTTACCTCCGCCGCCGCCAGAAGGCCAGGGCCTGGACGATCGCCGGAATGTCCTCACGGCGACAGCGCACCAGGCCAAGCACAAGCCGGCAGATCTTCGAGAGCCTGCCAAGTCACGTCGAGATGCGCGGCGCACTGCTCCCGCTGCGCGAATGGCAGGACGCGGAGCTGAGGGACCTGTGCCTCGGCCCGCTGTTCGGCCGGCCGGGCACCCGGGTAAGGAAACTGGTGCTTGGCCTGCTCGCCCGGAATATCGGCTTGCCTTGCGAGGACTACACCGACCTGCGCGGGCGCCTCGGCGTCAAGACGCTGGCTTAGCCCTGGCCCCAGCCGAGGACGGGCGGCGGCCCGAAGCTCGGGATGCTGCAGGCAGGGATGCTGCCGGTGCCCTGGATCTGGGTCACGCTCACGTCGTCGGCGCTGTTGCCGAGCGGGCCCGCCGGGACGATGTTGCTGTTGGAGACGTAGGCCTGCACGTATTGCGTCGGGCTTTCTCCCTCGGTCGGCCCCTCGTTGCCGTGGTTGCCGTCCTGGGTGACGTTGTCCAGGTCGATGTTCTCGAGCTCAAGCTGCAGCGGGTTCTGCGCGTCGTAGCCCTCGAAGATCGAGTAGGCGCCGGACTCGGAATCGGTGGACACCACGCCGTTCAGCACGACGTCGCTCTGGGTGGGGACGCTGGTCCCGCCAGAGGAGTAGTGCGGGTTGAAGATGAGCACGTGCTTGATGTTGGTCATGCAGATGTCCCGGTAGGTGACCTGCTGGGTGAGCCCGCCGCTGTTGGCGTCGGTCTTGACCTGGATGCCGGTGTCGCTGGCCGACAGGTTGCCGAAGCTGTCGAATCCGTTCAGCGTCGAGTTCTCGAACAGCACGTTCGCGACCCCGCCGGCCGTCTGGCTGCCGACAGAGAGCCCGTGCGAGCCGTAGCAGTGCACGTCGTCGACGGTGATGTTGCGCGAGGGGATGCCCGGGTTGGCCTTCACCGCCACGCAGTCGTCGCCGTTCTGGATCATGTCGTCCTTGATCGTGACGTCGCTCTCGCTCTCCGGGTCGACGCCGTCGGTATTGCGCGCGGTGGCGGGCGAGTCGATCTCCACGCCCCAGACCGTGAGCCCGAATCCGCTGGAGATCTCGATGTGGTACATGGGCGAGTTTTCCAGCTCGACCTGGAAGATCGTGATGTTGTTGACGCCGCTGCCCTGGACCAGGATCGGGTTGTTCTGGTTACCGTCAGAAGCCGCCGCCGCGGCGACATCCCACCAGGTCTGGGTGGACCCGACGAGGGTCCCGTTTCCACGGCCGTCGATCGCGCCCAGGCTGCCGTCCTGGCCGCGCGTACCCATCAGGCCCGAATCGGAACCGCCAAAGGTGATGAACGGATAGCACCCGCCGCCTGCCGCGCTGACGGTCCCGCAGGTGTTGGCGGGAGCCTGGCTGGGGATCTGGTAATCCGCCGGGTTGAGCGAGGCGTAGAGGGTCGCGCCGTCTTGGACCAGCAGGACCTCATGCGCCCTGATGGTGAGCGGCCCGCTCAGGAAGGCGTTGTTGCTGCCGGCGGTGACGAGTTCGACCGCCCTGCCGGTGTAGGCGCACAGGTCCAGGGCCCGCTGAATGCGGCTGGTGTCCGGCGGGGTGGTCTCGTCCGCGGTGCTGAACTCTCCCGTGCTGGTCGACAGCCCGGCCCGCAGCCTGATGCAGACCCCCGGCAGGAACGGCTGCCGTGGATGACGCGGGTCACCCGTGGCCTCTGGCAGCTGCGCCGCCGCCGTTGTGGCGCTTGCGGTCGGCGTCGCGGTGGCGGTCGGCATCGCGGTAGCCGACGTGCCGGCGGCCTGAGGCCCCGCGGCGAATGCGATCGGAGCGAGCGCCTGGCCTGCTGCGATGGCCAAGCCGACAGCGGTGGCCACGGGCAGCCACCTGAACCTGATTTTCATTGACCTCTCCCGAGTTCGTCAGATTCACAGACACACCCAGCAACGCCGGTACCGGCACGCCACGCTCTGCGGGCAATGCGCATTTAAGGCCGTGCGCACGGCAGACGTGACAGCAGCCAGTCGCAGTGATCATATATCATATCTTTCATATGGTGTAGGGGATACGCGACCCCGCCCCTTCGACGGCACAGCCCGGCCAGCGAAGTCGGGCGTCATGAGTACTAGGTAGGTTCAGGAATCAGGCGGAGGGCACGCCCGCAGCCGTCAGCAGCTGAACGTCACAGAAGTCGTCGCGGAAGCCGTGCCGGGGCCGAGGACCTGCAGGGTAACCTTCTGCGACGAGGTGCCGTGACCCGTGCCCTGGACGGCGACGGTCACGTAAACGGAATGCTGTCCGGACACGACCGACTGGCTCAGCGGCTGCGGGGCCTGCGACTGCGGCTGGAACGCCCATTGATAGGAGACGGTTCCTGCCGCGCCGTTGGTGTCGATGCGTCCGGTGACGTTGACCCCGCACGCGGTTTTGGCCTCCGAGGTGATCTTCACGCTGCTTACGCTAAAGGCCGCGTGATGGAACCGCAGATACAGTACGGCACCCGCCGCGATCAGCAAGATCACGGTAAGCGCCGAACCGAGCGTCCGCCGCGTCCTGCCCTTGCGCCGAGGCGCCTCGGGCAGGCGACCGGTACGCCAGACCTGCTCCGCCGTCACTCCGGCTTGGCTAGCCCCAGCCGCGGCGGGAACCCCCGGGCCGTACCGGACGACGTCTGACGACGCGCTGCTCGCAGATGCCTGGTACGGCGCGGCACTGCCAGGCACCTGATAGGGCGCCATGCTGCCAGGAGCCTGATACGGCGCGGCACTTGCAGGCGGCTGGTACGGCGGGACATTCGCGGGCGGCTGGTGCGGCGGGGCGTTGACCGGCGGCCGACCGGACGGGAGGTAGGTAGGCATCTGCCCGGGCGGGATAGTCGGGGGCATCGGGCCGGGCGGGGTATTCGGGGGGCTCTGGCCGGGCAGGAGGTTCGTAGGCACGTAAGCCTGCGAGAGATTGGCAGGCGGCTGATGACGCGGCACGTACGGCGCGTCCGGCTGCTGCCGGGAGAGCTCGGTCGGCTGGTACCCCGGGACGGGCTGCTGCCGGGAGAGCTCGGTCGGCTGGTACCCCGGGACGGGCTGCTGCCGGGAGAGCTCGGTCGGCTGGTACCCCGGGACGGGCTGCTGCCGGGAGAGCTCGGTCGGCTGGTACCCCGGGACGGGCTGCTGAGCAGGGTCCGCTTGGTTAGCCGACAGAGGTGGGCTAACCGGATCGCGACCTGGGAAATTACCCATCGCGTCGCTGTCATCTGCATCATCTGGCTGCGCGGGACCCGGCCCTGATGACCATTCCCCCATCTGGCCCATCTCCCGGCTTAAGGGATGAGTTCCTAGAGCACGCCGGACTGTCCGCCAGGTTCGGACATAACATACCGTCCTTCCCCGGACCGTCCTAGCGGCCACTCATCAAGTTGGCTACGTGGGCGCGCTTCCTCCCGGTGCGGTCAGCGACCCTGAACCGGGGAACCGCATGGGCCTTGCGCAACTAATCAACTGAAGTTTGCATTACAACGATCCTACGGTCAATCTTCTCTCTGGCCAGGCTGATCTCATCAGCCTGTGCACGCACCTAACCTAAGCTGAATATGGTTTCAGCGAACTTCGGTTCAGCATCATGACGAGGCGGCCGTGCCGTCCAGCGAATGCCGTCCCCCGGAGAGGCAGCCATGGGAGTGCGCAAGGTCAAGGCGGCGGAGACCGAATCGGCCCTGAAGGCGGCCGCCCGGCGGGAGTTCGCCGAGCGCGGCTACCTGAACACCAAGATCACCGACATCACGGCCGCCGCGGGCCGGGCAACCGGTTCCTTCTACGAACACTTCGCAAGCAAGGAGGACCTGCTGCGGGCACTGCTCGCCGACATGCACGCCCAGGCGGGCGATCGGCTCGCCTCGGGCGATCACCCCCCGCATGACCTGACCGACCCGCAGCAGCTCCGCGATCATGTCGAGGTGGCCTGGACTGTGATGAGCGAAAACCGGCCGGTGATGATCGCTCTGTTCGAATCGGCCCTGGCGGCGGGCCCGGCGTCTGGTGCGCTCTGGGACCGGCTTGCCGGCGACACCGAAATGTTCCGCAGGCACCTGGAATACCTCCGCGAAAGCGGTCACCGGCTGCCTGGCGATCCCGCCCTGGTCGCCGCGGCGATGGGCGGGATGATGTCGATGCTCGCCTATGCGCTAATTCCTGCCGATACCCGCTACTCCGCTGCCGAGGTCGTCGAAACGCTCAGCAAGCTGCTGCTGTACGGCCTTGCCGGGCCGTCCGCGCTCCAGCCCGCCGGTGACGCTGGCGGCTGAGCGTGTCGCAGCCCCCAGCCGAGGGCCTCAGCCGAGGGCCTCAGCCGAGGCCGCCGCCGCGCTCGCGTATCGCCCGGATGTCCTCGCTGACCCGGAAGATCACGATAAAGAACTCCAGGATTATGCGGTAAAACGCCAGCACTATGATGATGAATAGCGGATCGCCGATGACCAGGACGCCAATGCCGAATACCGCGCTGGCCCTGAATGCGGCAATGGTAAACACCAGCGCGCTTAGCACAGTGCCGATCAGTATCAGCACATAGAGCACCTTTATGACGGTGGGCGTAACGAATGACGTGAACCCGAAGTCGAACAGCGAGCCAAAGAATCCCTTCGTGCCCGCCGTCTGGTGCCGTACCCCGGCCGTCGGCGGTTCGGCACTCGGGCGGGCCATCCCGGCATCCGCCATCCCCGCGCCGTACGCATCAGCGGACCCCGCGCCGTACGCATCGGCCGGAGTCGCGCCGTAAGCTCCCTGCGAGCCCGCGCCGTATCCGGCGGCTGGCTTGGTGGCGAACGGATCGGGCGTCGCCGCGCCGTAGCCTCCCTGCGAGCCCGCGCTGTAAGACCCGGCCGAGCCCGCACCATAGCCCCCGGCTCCTCTGCCTCCAGCAGGGTATGCGCCGGTCGGCGGAGCGGAGCCGAACGAGTCTGCGCCTCCAGCGCCGTAATACTGGTCGCGGCCCGCGTGACTGCCGCCACCCCAGTCACCGGGCTGTCCCCCCTGGCCCTCCCCCTGGCCCCCTTGACCTCCAGAGCCCCCTCGGCTCTGGCCTGATGATCGCTCGGTCATCTGTGTCTCTCCAAGGGATCGATCCTGGTGCCTATGCCTTCCGTTCTACCCTGCGAAGCGCGTCGGCTTGCTGGCCAGGTTACTTACTCTCGTGCTACGAAATGCGAAGTTCCCGAAGATCGCAAGTTGTGGTATTCCGCAAAACTCTTGATGCCATACGTCATATGGGCCACCATTTAGCGACGCCCTGCCTCCCCTACCCGTCCTGCACGGCCTGCATCCGCTGCTCGCCCCGCCGGGCCTGCTCCGCGCACGGCGGCAGGCTGCCCCTCCCGCAGCCGAAGGCCACGTGGCGTCGGGCGGAAGCCCGCGGCTTCCAGCGCCTGAGCGAGCGGGGACTCATGGGCTCCCACCGTCAGCCCGTCGGCGCGCTCGACCGTCAGCCGCCCGAGCGCGCCACCCCGAACGGCGGCTGCCAGCGCCATCGCGGCGGGGTTCAGCAGGTCTGGGTCGTCCGTCCAGGACAGCAGGGTTCGCCCGCCACGCTCCACGTACAGCACAAGGAAGCCGTCGACGAGCACGGTGAGCGCACCGGCCTTCCGCCCCGGCCGGTGCGAGGAGGGAGTCTCGCCGGGCCGCGGCGGCCAGGCCAGCGCCGCTCCGTACGCCTGCGCCGGGTCCGCGGCGGCCAGCACCAAGCCGGACCGGGCCGACGATCCCCCAGAGCCCGCCGCACTGGCAGTACCGACCGCACCGACCGCACCGGCAGTACCGACAGCACCGGGCAGGCCCCCCGGGCCCTGCTGCGAACCAAACGCACGCATCCTGTCGACCGCACCAGGCAGGGCGAACTGCGCCGCGCCCAGTCCCTCCACGAAGTACCCGCGGCGGCACTGCCCGGCCTCCTCCATCGCGCGCAGCACCGGGTACACCCCGGCGAACCCGCCGCCTACCCGCTCGGAAGCCACCGCGCCCCTGGTCAGCACGCCGTGCCGCTCCAGCAGCGCCAGCGCGAGCGCATGCGCCCGCATCGTCCGGTCGGCCTCCGAGACGTCCCGCGAGCCGCCTCCCGCGCCACCCTGCGAGCCGCCTCCCGCGCCATCCCGCGAGCCGTTCCCAACGCCGTCCCGGCGGCCATCGTCCGAGCCGCGCACCTCGTCCGTCAGCCGGCCCGGCAGCAGCGACCAGCGGCCGCTGACCGTCGGCGGGCCGGTGCGCGTGGGCATCGCAGGCCGCCCGAAGGCATACCTGCGCCCGGAAGCCATCGGCCGCGGCCGCGGTGCCGCGCGGGGTGGCGC
>JBOHCG010000362.1:0-7899 GCA_050698735.1 Streptosporangiaceae bacterium
GTGGCCCAGCTTGAGCAGTACGTCAAGCAGGGCAAGCTACGGTACGTGCTGACCGGCGGACGGGGCGGATTCGCCGGCGGTGGGCTCGGCGGGGGCGGGAACGGGACCGTCGGGGCGGCAGTTTCATGGGTCGAGCAGAACTGCGCCGCGGTGCCAGTGTCGGCCTACGGCGGTTCTGCCACCGGGGCGCAGGCGCTCTACCGGTGCCGATAACGACTCGCTGCCGCCATCCGGGTGCTCGGCGTTGGCTGGTTCGCGCACCACTGCCCGTTCGGCTAAAAGAATGGAACTTAGCGGTCGCGGCGGGTCAGCCGGGGGCGGTGAGGTAGCTGACCACCAGGTCCCCGATCATCTGCCGGTAGTGGTCGCGGCGGGCCGGGTCGATTAGGTCCAGGCCGAAGATGGCGCCGAAGGTGTACCGGTTGGACATGCGGAAGAAGCAGAACGCGCTGATCATCATGTGCACGTCGATCGCTTCGACGCGGCGGGCGAAGGCGCCGGTCGCGTAGCCGCGGGCGAGGATGCTGGCCAGGACCGAGACAGCGGGCGTGTTCAGTTCGCTGAGGGCCTGCGACTTCGCGATGAACTCGCCCCTGTGGATGTTCTCCACCGCGACGAGGCTGATGAAGTCCGGATGGTACTCGTGGTGATCGAAGGTCAGTTCGGCCAGCGTGCGGATCGCCGATACGGGATCCAGGTGGTCGACGTCAAGCTGCCGCTCGGCGTCACGCGCGACGGAGTAGGCCTGCTCGAGCACGGCGATGTAGAGCTGTTCCTTGCCGCCGAAGTAGTAGTAGATCATCCGCTTGGTGGTGCGGGTCTTGGCCGCGATGTCGTCGACTCGCGCCCCGGAGTAGCCGTTCCTCGCGAACTCCCCGGTGGCGATGTCCAGGATCTCCCTGCGTGTCCGCTCCGGGTCGCGCTGACGCTCTGGGTCAGCCGGCGCCGCAGCGGGGCTTGCTTGAGCTGCTGCCGCAGCGGGGCTTGCTTGAGCTGCTGCCGCAGCGGGCCTGGCCGTGCTGGTCATCCCGGATTCCTCCTTATCGTGACCATACCGGTATGCGCCGGTGCGGCAACATCGTCTTTACAGGCGCGGGGCGATCCGGTACATATTATGGACTATCAAGTTAGTTCATTATCTAGGTGCCGGTTCATAGCGCGGAGACTGCCGATGGCCAGGGTGAAGGGTCTGGAGCACCTGACGTTGCTCGGCCTCGCGCCGCCCGAGTTCGTCCGCGTCGCGGCCCGCGCTGGTTTCGCCGCGGTGGGCCTGCGGGTCGCCCCGGTCGCGGCGGGCGAGGAGCCATGGCCAATGTCCCCCGGCTCCCCCATGCTGGCCCAGACCGTGCGACGCTGCGCGGACGCCGGGATCGAGGTGCTCGGCGTGGAGGCGGTCCGGCTCGGCCCGCGCGCCCTGGACTGCGAGCCGGTGCTTGAGGCCGCGGCAGAGCTTGGCGCACGGTACGTCAACGCTGTCTGCGAGGACCACGACCTGGGGCGGCTGTCCGACCGGTTTGGCGAGCTGGTGCGCTCGGCCTTGCCGTATGGGGTACGGCCGGTCATCGAGTTCATGGCCTACCGGAGCGTGCGGTCCCTTAGAGACGCCGTCGCGATCGCGGCGGGGTCAGGCGGCGGCGGGCTCCTCCTCGACGCGCTGCATATCCGCCGCTGCGGCGTCGACCTGGGCGAGCTGAATGACCTGGATCCCGGCCTCCTCGGCTACCTGCAGCTGTGCGACGCGCCGCTGACGCCGCCACCCGATCAGGTAGCCGAGGCCCGTACCGGGCGGCTGCTGCCCGGGCACGGCGAACTGCCGCTTGCCGACCTGCTGGCCGCGGTCCCCGGCAACGTCCCCGTCGCCGTGGAGGCGCCGCATCCGGACGGCAGGCGCGCACCCGAGGAGTTCGCCATCCGCGCGCGGCGTGCCCTCGATCTCGTCCTGACGAAGGAGCAGTGACGTGCCGCCCAGGCTCGCGGTCCGCGACATCGCCAAGCACTACGGCGGCGTCCAGGCGCTGCGCGGTGTCACCATGCACGTCGACGCCGGGGAGGTTCTCGGCATCGTCGGCGACAACGGCGCGGGGAAGTCCACCGTGGCGAAGATCTTGTCGGGCGCGACATTCCCGTCCGCCGGGCAGGTGCTGCTGGACGGATCCGCGGTGCAGTTCGCCAACCCCGCGGCCGCCCGCGACGCGGGCGTGGCCTCCGTCTACCAGGACCTCGCGCTGGCCGACCAGCGCGACGTGATCGCCAACTTCTTCCTCGGCAAGGAGATCCTGTCGGGGAACTGGATCGGCCGGCGGCTCGGCTGGCTGGACACCAGGGCCATGGCGCGGCACACGGTGGCCGAACTGGCCAGGCTGCACACCCGGATCCCGGACGTCCGGGTGAGCGCGCGGGACCTGTCCGGCGGGCAGCGCCAGGCGCTCGCCATCGCCCGCGCGGCCGGGTGGACCAGCAAGGTCCTGCTGCTTGACGAGCCGACGAGCGCGCTCGGCGTCGAGCAGCAGCAGCAGGTGCTCGACCTGATCCGCAGGGTCTCCGGCGAGGGCATCGCGGTCATCCTGATCTCCCACCAGATGCCCGACGTCCTTGCCGTGTGCGACCGGGTGGTCGTGCTCCGGCTCGGGCAGGTAGCCGCGACCCTGGCCGGAGACAAGCTGACCGGCGAGAACCTGGTCGGTTACATCACCGGCGCCAGGATCGGGGGTTGAGGTGAGGACACCGGCGGACATCGGGACCGCGGAACCCGGCCCAGCACCTGACGTCCCGGGGCGGCACGCCTGGTTGCGACGGAGCCAGGCGGCGGTCAGGGACTTGTGGATCGGCGGGGTGCTGCTTGTCATCATGGCCGGGTTCAGCATCGACTCGCCGTACTTCCTGACCCGCGCCAACTGGCTGAACACCTCGAGCACGGCCACGGAGGTGCTGCTGCTCGCGGTGGGCGAGACCTTCGTCATCTGCGCGGGGGGCATCGACCTGTCCGTCGGCGCCGTGCTCGGCTTCTCGGGCACCGCGGGGGCTTGGGTGATGGCGACGGGGTTCGCGGGCGCGCACGGGGCCGCCGTCGGCGCAGTCGTTGCGGGTTTCCTCGCCACGATCGCGGCTGGAGGCGCGTTCGGCTTGCTCAATGGGGTGCTCGTAGCGTGGGCGGGGATCCCGCCGTTCGTGGTGACACTGGGCACGCTCGGCATCGCGACTGGATTCGGGTACCTGCTCAACAACGGGCAGGAGATCTCCGCGATCCCCGGCTCTGTGGCGACCTTCGGCAACACGAACCTGGGCGGATGGATTCCGGTCCCCGTCCTGATCACGGCCGTCATCACGATCTGGTGCGGTCTGCTGCTGGCCAAGACGAGGTTCGGGGCCTACACCCTGAGCATCGGCGACAGCCGGGAGGCGGTCATCCGGGCCGGCATCAACGACCGGCGCTGCTTGCTGCGCATCTACCTGCTGTCGGGGCTGCTCGCCGGGGTGGCCGGCGTGCTGGTGATGGCGCGGCTCGGCGCGGGCTCGCCGGACTCGGGGGCCACCGACAATCTCAACGCCATCGCCGCCGTGGTGATCGGCGGGGCCAGCCTGTTCGGTGGCCGCGGCACCGTCATCGGCTCGGTCATCGGCACCGGCATCATTGCCGTGCTGATCACCGGGCTCGTGCTCATCAACGTCCCGCCGTTCTGGCAAGAGGTGACGGTCGGGGCGGTCCTCATCATCGCGGTCTACATCGATCAGCTTCGCAATCGCAAATCCAGTCGTAACTAACTCTCTTCTGACGTGCGGAGGAACCATGTTGCTAAACAGGTCGCCGCGCCCTTGGGCGCTGCTCGTGGTGACACTGCTTGTCGCCGTCGGCGCCGCGGCGTGCTCGTCGTCATCGTCGTCATCCTCGGGTTCTGGTTCGGCGACGCCCAGCGCCACCACCGCGGCCAAGCACTACACGATCGCCTATGTCCCAGGCGCCACAGGCGTCGCGTTCTACGACACGCTGCTGGCCGGCATGAAGGCCAAGGCAGCCTCGCTCGGCATGACGGTCACCTATCAGGGATCGCCCAACTTCACCCCGGCAGATCAGACGCCGATCGTGGACGCCGTCTGCACCAAGCACCCGAGCGCGCTGATCGTCTCCCCCACCGACCCGGTCGCGATGGCCCCGGCCATCGACACCTGCCTGTCCGCGGGCATCCCCGTCATCACCGTGGATACCGGGCTGACCGATACGTCCAGGCTCACCAGCGCCATCACGACGGACAACGACCAGGGCGGCAGCATCGCCGCGCAGTATGTCGGCAAGGCGCTCGGCGGCAAGGGCCAGGTGGCGCTGATGAGCCTGTCACCGACCGCGACCACGCAGGTGGAGCGCATCCAGTCCTTCGAGAAGGAGATGAAGTCCGCCTATCCGGGCATCACGGTCATCCCGGTCCAGTACACCACCCAGGCGACCAGCGACAGCGAGACCGTGGCCCGCTCGATCCTGGCCGCTCATCCCGGGGTCAAGGCGTTCTTCGGCAGCGCCGAGCCGAACGCGGAGGGGGTGGCCGCCGCGCTCAAGGCGCTCGGGCTGACCGGCAAGGTGCTCGACGTGGGCTTCGACGCCAGCCCGGCCGAGGTGGCCCTGCTCAAGTCCGGCGGCATCAACGCCACCATCGCGCAGCCTGCCGCGGAAGAGGGCGCCGATGCCGCGCAGTTCGCCTACGACAAGCTGACCGGCGACACCGGCGGCATCACCGCCTCGGTGCAGCTGCCGGACGTTCTGCTGACCAGCGCGGACGCCAGTCAGGCCGGGTACACGAAATACTTCTACATCCCTTGAGATCCGAGTGCGTGCGGTCGTACTAGGCGAAGACCCGTGGTCGCTGCGCGTTGCGGATGACTGGCCGGAACCCCGCGCGGATTCCGGCCAGGTCATCGTGCGCGTGCGCGGCGTCGGCGTGTGCGGTTCTGACCTGGCGCTACTGTCAGGCCAGTGGCGCCCGCCGTACGCGCCGTGGGTACCGGGGCACGAGGCCTTCGGGGAGATCGTCGCGATCGGCCCCGGCGTCGCAGCGGAGCGGATCGGGCAGCGGGTGGCGATCGAGCCGAACGTGCCGTGCTTCGCGTGCCCCGCGTGCAAGTCAGGGCTCACCTCGGCGTGTCCCGACCGGCGCAGCCTCGGGTTCAGCGCGCCGGGCACGCTCGCGGAGCGGATCGCGGTACCCACCGGGTTCGCCTGGGAGGTGCCCGCCGACTGGAGCGATGAGGACGCGGTGTGCACCGAGCCGCTGACGGTGGCGCTCGCGGCGATCCGGCGATCGGGAGTGGGGGCACTTGACTGCGGTGTGCGGTGCCTGGTCATCGGGGCCGGGTCGCAGGGGACGATGCTGTGCGCGGGGCTGGTCGCCTGCGGCCTTGCGCCGCACGTGATCGAGCCGCACGCAGGGCGCAGGGAGCTGGCCGCATCGCTCGGCGCGGTGCCCGCCGGCGAGGATGACGGGGCCTTCGACGTGGTCTTCGAGACCTCGGGGACCTCGGCCGCGCTGGTCTCAGCGGTGCAGCGCGCGGCCGCCGGCGGGACCGTGGTGCTGATCGGGCTCGGCAGCGAGCCCGCGCCGCTAGCCACCGAGGCCGTGGTACGCCGGCAGCTGCGCATCCAGGGGTCGCTGACCTATGACCACCCGCTGGACTTCGGCGCCGTGATCAAGCGGAACCTGCGGCCCGGCCGGGTGCTGCGGGCCTGCTACCCGCTCGCCGAGGCGGAGCGCGCCTTCCGTGCCGCGCGCGAGGTGCCCGGCAAGACCTGGATCCGGTTCTAAGCTGCGTGTTCTTAGGCGCTGAGGTCGGCCATCACGACGGCCAGGCTGGCGTCGTCGGCCTGGATGCCGGCCTCGGGACGGCCGAGGCCGTTGAGCAGGACGAACCGGGTGCCGTCGCGGTACTTCTTGTCGCGCAGCCACGCCTGGCGCAGGCCCTGCAGGTCGAAGCGGCCCGCGACGGGCAGGCCGAGGCCGCTGAGCAGCCCACGGTGCAGGTCCACCAGGTCGGCGGGAATCCTGCCCTGGCGGTGGGCCAGGTAGGCGGCGGCCATCATCCCCACCGCGGTGGCTTCGCCGTCATCCGCCGCGTCCGGGCCGCTGACCTGCTCGATGGCGTGGCCGAACGTGTGCCCGTAGTTGAGGTGCAGGCGGTCGCCGCGCTCCCGCTCGTCCCGTCCCACGACGCCCGCCTTGACCCGGACGCTTTGGGTGACCATCTCGGCGAGGGCGGCCACGTCGCCGCGGACCAGCTCGTCGGCGCGCTCGCTCAGCAGGGGTACCAGGTCGCCTCCGCTGATCAGCGCGTGCTTGACCGCCTCGGCCAGGCCGGCCCGGTACTCGCGGTCGGGCTGGGCCGAGGCGGCGGCCACATCGGTGACCACGGCGACGGGCTGGTGCACGGTACCGAGCAGGTTGCGGCCCTGGGGCAGGTTGAGCGAGGCCTTCCCGCCGACGGCCGAGTCGGCCTGCGCGGCCAGGGTTGTCGGCACTAGGGCCAGTGGCATGCCCCGGTTGTAGGTGCTGGCCACGAACCCGGCGATGTCGCAGATCACCTCCCCGCCGACGCCCACGATCAGGTCGTCCTTGTGCACCGCGAACTCGGCGAGCTCGCCCGCCATCCGCGCCACCGTCGCCAGGTCCTTCGCGGCCTGGGTGTCGGGCACCTCGATCAGGTAAACGTCGAGGTCCCTGCGGCGCAGCGCGGTGGTCACCGTGGCCGCGGCGGGGTGATCGCGGGACGGGGCGAGCAGCACCGCGGTCCTGGCGTACGGGAGGACGGGCAGCAGCCGGTCGACCTCGGACAGCAGCCCGACCCCCACGTAGACGTTGTACGTGCCGCCGGTGCAGGAGACCAGGACCGTCGAGGTTCCTTCCGGAACGGCCGGCGCTTGAAGGAGCTGGGCCAGGACGTCCTGGCTGACCGCCTCGGGACGGCGCCCGTCGGTGGCCACGGTCAGCGTGGCCACCTCGTCGTAGACGCCCAGCCTGCGCTGGTAAAGCGCGTCCAGGTCGGGCCTGCGCAGCAGCGGCCGGTACTCGTCGCCAGCGACCCTGAGCATCGCCTCGGCGTATCCAACCTGCAGGTAAACGACCTGCGCGGACTTCAGTCTTGTTAGCGTGTCCGGATGTCCGGCTGCGCCGCCGCCCAGGGCAAGGACGGCCTCGGGGCCGTCGATCAGGTCCGCAACGACCTCGCGCTCCAGCTCACGGAAGGCGGGCTCGCCGTCCTCGGCGAAGATCTGCCGGACCGAGCGCCCCGCCCGCTGCTCGATGACCAGGTCGCTATCGACGAACGGGAGCCCGAGGCGCTCGGACAGCAGGTGCCCGACGGTTGTCTTGCCCGCCCCCATGAAGCCGACGAGCACGATCACGGCTCGGCCTCGGCGGCCCGGTCGACTGCGGCGGCTGCCCCGGCGGTCCTTTCGGCTGCCCCGGCGATCAGCTCGGCGATCGCTTGGAGGGCCAGCTGGTAGGACATCATTCCGAATCCGGCCACCGTCCCGTCCGCCACCCCGGCGACCACCGACGTGTGCCGGAATTCCTCGCGCGCCGCCGGGTTGGAAAGGTGCACCTCGACCAGCGGCGCGGTCCGCATCGCAAGGGCGTCCCGCAGCGCGTAGGAGTAGTGCGTGAACGCGGCCGGGTTGAGCACCATCGGCATCCTGGTGTCGGCGGCCTCGTGTACCCAGCTGATCAGCTCGCGCTCGTCGTCGGTCTGCCGGACATCGGTGTGCAGGCCGAGCGTCCGGCCGGTCGAGCGGCACAGCTCGACCAGGTCGTCGAACGTCGCGTGGCCGTACACTTCCGGTTCCCTGACGCCGAGCCTGCCGAGGTTCGGGCCATTGAGGACGAGCACCTGCGTGATCACTTGGATACCTCCCGGTACGCC
>JBOHCG010000363.1:0-7894 GCA_050698735.1 Streptosporangiaceae bacterium
GGCCGTGTACGTGATCCAGGGGTACACGGGGCACGTGGCCATGTGGCGGAACAGGTCGCCCTACCGGCTGCCGTTCCCCGAGGCTGCGGACGCGGCATTCGCCAGCGGCGACGCCCCGCCGGCCATCGTGGTGTACGTCGACGCGTGGACCGGATACGGCGGCAGCCAGTTCGTGGATTCGCCGGGGACCGGGCGCTACCACTCCTACCTGTGCGACGAGGTCGTGCCGTGGGTGGACGCTCGTTACCGTACCCTGCCGGATCCCGGGCACCGGGCGATCATGGGCAAGTCGAGCGGCGGGTTCGGCGCGATGATCACGCCGATGCTCCGCCCCGACCTGTTCGGCGCGCTGGCCACGCACGCCGGAGACACGCTGTACGAGTACTGCTATATACCCGAGTTCGCGACCGCGACCAGGTACCTGCGCCGCTACGACGGCGACATCTGGCGCTGGTGGCGGGACTTCTCCTCCCGGGTTGCCTTCACCAAGGAGGAGGACATGTCATTGCTCGGGGTACTCGGCGTGGCCGCCTGCTTCTCCGCCCGCGAGGACGGAACGGTCGACCTGCCGTTCGATCCGGTAACCGGGGTGCTGAGGCCAGCCGTGTGGCAGCGGTGGCTGGACTGGGACCCGGTGCGGATGGTGCCGGTCCACGCGGATGCCCTGCGCGGGCTTGGCGCGATCTGGATCGACGCGGGTATCAGGGACGAGTTCCATCTTGACCTGGGGGCGACGGCCTTCCGCGCCGGGCTCGGTGACATCGGGGTGCCGGACGACATGGTGCATTTCGAGCTCTTCGACGCCGGGCACATGAGCATCGACTACCGTTATCCGATGTCCCTGGCGTGGCTCTGCGGCCGGATGGCTAAGTAGCGGCTAAGTAGCCGCCCGCCGGTACCGGGGTCTGGTACGTTTCCGGCGTATCGGGAACGGGTCACAGCCGACTGACCCCAAAACCCTTTGAACCGCTGAATGGAGAGACGTTATGCGCAAGAGCGGATGGGCAGCAGCTGCCGGTCTCGGATCGCTAGCACTGCTGCTAGCCGCGTGCGGGGGATCGTCCGGATCATCGGGATCGGCGGGCTCGACCGCGACTCCGACCACCACGGCCGCTGCCGGGCAGGCAACTAGCCAGGCGCTGAACCCGCCGGGGACGACCGTGCTGATCGTCCAGAAGTCGGACCTCGGCTATGTCCTCGCCGAGGCCAACGGCCTGGTGGTCTACACCTACGGGAACGACAAGAAGGGCGGCTCGCCGACCTGCACCGGGTCGTGTGCCTCGCTCTGGCCCGCGGTCACCGGTAACCCCAAGTCCCTGTCGGCCGATACCCTGCCCGGCACTCTCGGTACCGTCAGCGCCGCGAACGGCGCCAAGCAGGTCACCTACAACGGCTATCCCCTGTACACCTACAAGGGCGCGAAGCCGCTCTCGACGACCGGCAACGGCGTGAACGGCCTGTGGCACGTCATCAAGCTGTCCGCCAGCGACGTCACCGGCGGGTGACCGGAGCAATGCCGAGCGTTCCCGCCGGACCCTCGCCGGGAACGGGCCATCGATGAAGGAGAAAGTTATGCGCAAGAGCGGATGGGCGGCGGCTGCCGGTCTCGGATCGCTGCTGCTGCTAGCCGCGTGTGGGGGATCCTCGACGTCTAACACGGGCCTGGGGTCGACGACCGCCGCCACGGCCACCGCTTCGGGCGGTTCTGCCGCGGCGACGACGGCACCAAGCCCGACGGCAGGCCAGACGACGGCCTCCGCGGAGCCGTCGGCGAAGCAGACGACGCCCCACCCGACCGGCTCCACCGCGGGACCGCAGCCGAGCAGCCACCTGAACGACTCGCTGCCGCCGATAGGCACGACCATCATGGTCGTGCAGAAGTCCGATCTCGGTTTCGTGCTCGCAGAGGCGAACCACATGGTGGTCTACACCTACGCCAAGGACAAGAAGGGCGGTCCGCCGACCTGCACCGGATCGTGCGCTTCGACGTGGCTGCCGGTCACGGGCGTACCTCAGGTGTCGGCGGCCGACACCCTGCCAGGCACGCTCAGCACGGTCACCACGGCGAGCGGCGGCAAGCAGATCACCTACAACGGTTACCCCCTGTACACCTACAAGGGATCGCAGGCGTACACCACGACCGGCAACAACGTCGGAGGCGTCTGGCACGTGGTGATGCTCTCCGAGAGCGACATCACGGGCTGAATCCCGCAAGCGCGACTCCGGTGGTTCCCGGGTCCGGTCAGGCCCGGGAACCACTCGTCGGCCATGAGAAGGACAACGCTATGAATATGCTGATCGGCCGCCGGATGGTGAGCATCGTCGGCGCGGTCGGCCTGATCTTGCTCGCGGCGGCCTGCAGTTCGTCCACGCCGCCCGCGTCGTCGGCGGGATCCGCCGCGTCGGCATCGACGGCGACCGCGGCCTCGACGTCCACCGCAGGCTCCGCTACCTCCGCGCCGGCTCCCTCGGCGACGGCATCCGCGGCCGCGGCCGCGGCGGCGGCCGTGGAACTGAAGACGGAGAGCACCAAGCTCGGCACCGTGCTCGTCGACAAAAAGGGCAAGACGATCTACTGGTTCGCCAAGGACACCTCGACCACTTCGGCCTGCACCGGCGCCTGCGCCACCGCATGGCCGCCGGTGATCGGGATGCCTCAGGCCGCCGCCGGGTCCACGCTGACCGGCAAGTTCGGCACCATCAGGCGTTCCGACGGCACCGTACAGGCCACCTATGAGGGCCATCCGCTGTACACCTTCGAGGGCGACACGGCACCCGGCCAGACCAATGGCAACGGGGTCATCGCGTTCGGTGCGGCGTGGTCCGTCATCACGATCTCCGGCGGCTGATCCGCCCCGGAGGTTGCCTGTCAGACGGCCGGGTATGACGCGTCCGTAGATCAGCTTCTCCGAACGTGAACGTTCACGGTGGCCAGCCAGGCAGCAGATCAGAGCCGTACCGCAGGCCAGCCCTCGCCGCAGCGCGGGCTGGCGGTCATCTACGGCGCGCTGATGCTGGCCATGCTGCTCGCCGTCGTCCATGCGGACGTGATACACGCGTACTCGCTCGCCCTGCACCCGGTCTTCCTTTACGCGATCCCGGTCGCGCTGGTCGCGTTCGTGCTCTCCTGGTTCCTGCGCGAGGTCCCGCTGCGCGCGACTAGCTCCGTTGGCATCGGCGAGGGCCTGGGTGCCGGGCCGCCGGAGCGCTCCTCGGTCCAGGAGGTGGAACGCTCGCTGACCAGACTCGGCGGCGCGGACCTCAGGCGGCGCGGACCTCAGGCGGCGCGGCTACGAGCGGCTGGCCGCGGCGGCCGGCCTTGACCTGCCCGCGGGCAGCGCCTGGATCCTCACCCGGCTGGCCAAGCAGGGCGCGGTCGCCGGGGAGGATCTCGCCAGGCAGGCCGACGGGACCGTCGATTACGGCAGGCCCTACGTGGACCGCCTGGTCGCCGAGCTCGGCGCGCTGCTCACCAAGCTGTCCCGCGCCATGCTGGGCGAGGACGCCGACAGCCACCTGATCAGCCGCTGAAGCGGGCGTTGCCGCCCGGGCCTAATCCCTGCGCCGGTAGCGGATCCGGCAGGGAGACCGCGGGCCCTTGAAGGCGGGCGTCCGTACCGGGGCAGGGTCGGTATCGATGAGGGTTAGCTCGTAGCGCTGCAGGCCCTCGGCTGGGTCGCCGCCAACATCCCCGACTTCTCCTGGTTCCTGCTCATCTCGGGCCAGGACTATATCTCCTGTTCGGCCTCGGTCGTGAACGGCTGTGCGGTCGCGTTCGGGCGCAGCACGTCGGCCAGGGCGAGCACGTCCCCGGCGGCCTGCAGCAGCGGGGCGGGGTCGTCAGTCACGCGCTGCGCGGTGACGAGCTTGTCCACGGCCTCGGTCAGCCGGGCGGGTGCCAGGTGATTGCGCGGCGCGGGCGGTGTACACCGGGCCGCCTGCCTCGCGGTCGCCGGGGGACGAAAGTCCTTGAAAGAAGTCCGGGAAGTGGTGTCGGATCGGGTCGGAGCTGTTCGTAGCAGGGGTGAGCGGCCGCCTGCAACGGGCGCCCCGAAGCACAGGAGATGATCGAAGATGCAGTATCTGATCTCTGTGATCGACAACGCTGCCGACCTGGCCATCCAGGATGAGATGGCAGCGGCTGGTAATCTCGGGCCTGAATCCCGCACGCTTGACGCGTTCAACGACCGGCTCGTGGCGGAGGGCCACTGGGTTTTCGCCGGCGGCCTCGCGGCGCCCGGCACGGCGACCATGATCGACAACCGGGGCGGCGAGGCGCTGTTCACCGACGGGCCATTCGTGGAGTCGAAGGAGTATCTCGGCGGCCTGTGGATTATCGAGGCTGCCGACCTCGACGTGGCGCTCAAGCTCGCCGCCGAGGGGTCGAAGGCCTGCAACCGGAAGGTCGAGGTGCGGCCGTTCGCGTGACCGGAGTCGCCGTGCAGGATGGAGAGTGGGACAAACCGGGGGAGGCTACGTCGCAGGCGCCACAGGTGTTGCCTGGCTGAGGCCGGAGCACCGGATCCATGCAGCTCGCGGGCCAGCCTCCCCCCAAAATATTCCACTCTCCAAAAGGCGGGACCCCGCTACAGCGGGGTCCCGCCTTTCCACCGTCCAGCCCGTGGCCGCGATCAGCCCCGTCCGCCGAACGCACATAACCGCTGGTCGTGATATCCGACCAAAATTTCCCGCTCGCTACCCGGACCCCTAGCCGTCCGCGCCGCCCCATGGCCAGGCCACGTTTGCGGGCGGCTTCCAGCCCATCCTTGGTCTTGCGGGTGATGTCGCGGCGGCGGTCTTCGGCCAGGGCGAGGGCCAGGTCGAGAATCAAGGAGCGTTCGGTGTGCTCGCCGTGCCGGTTCGCCGAGCCGTCGTCGCGGACCGGGTGCCCGAACACCAGGCGCTTCCACGGGCCGTTCACCACCCCGGCGTCGACCAGGCGCCCGGGAATCAGTGGCGCGGGCAGGCGGCTGCGGTGGGCCAGCACGTCCGGCAGCGCCTTCATTGCCTCCAGCACCGGCGTGCCCTCGGCGTTCGCACCGAACTCGATCACCTCGGGCAGCACCTTCAAGAATCCCGACACGGTGGCGTAGCGGCCGGTCAGCTCGGTCCGCCAGTCGTCGGGATCGGCGTCCGCCGGCGGCACGCTGTCGTTCACCAGCACCAAAGCGGCGCGCAGCTCGGCGCGAGAGATGACCGCCTCGATCGCCTCCCATACCTCCGCGACGCGGGGCTCCTCCGGGCCGCCCCACCCATCGGACTCGAACAACGCCTCCACCGCGACCGCCAGCCGGGTCGCAGACTTTGCGAGCTTCGGGTGCTTGCGGACCTTCTCCTTGCTGGAGGCGTTCTGCGCCTTGTTCACCAGCTCGGTCGCCATCAGCAGATCCAGCAGCTCCAGGGTGTCGTCGACCGACTTGCCCTCCAGGAACCGGACCGTGGCCAGCAGCGTCGCCAGCCGGCGGCCGTCCGGATGGCGACGCAACGCCGATGCGTCCGCGCGGTCAGGTCAGGTGATGTCGGCGAACTCGTCATAGGCCGCCAGGACGGTACCGGCGGCACTGAGGATTTCCACGCCCACGCGGGACTCTGTGGCGGGTGAGGCGAAGAACAGCACCACGCCGTTGTGCACCGTGTCCTCGATCACCAGCCCGTCAGCGAAGGTAAGCCGGACCAGGTGAGCGTGCCCGGCGCCCTCGCCGATCACCTCTCCGCCCGCGGCGAACAGGCCGGTCCTGAACTGGGCGGTGAAATTGACCCACGGCCTGCTGCGGTAGGGTCCCGGCCCGCCGCCGCCCCCTATCGGGCCTACTGTCCAGCCGCCATCTGGCTCCTGCCAGGTCCGCAGTACCGCCGACCGCGGGCTGCCCTCGCGGGTGGTGAAGATGACCGCGTGCAGCTGGCAGGAAGGAAACACCCGGGTCTTGAGAAACCGGATCGTGGCCGGGTCGGCGCCCTCACCGCCGCCGTAACGCGTGGAGGCAACCCAGCCACAGGGGCTGGGTGGGCTGGCCTCGATGACGGGTCCCGGCTCGGCTATCAGGTGATCGAAAACCGCCTGCTCGGGCTGGGTCAATGTCACGAAGACCTCCCTCGGTCTCCTGCATGAACGGGCGTTTTGACTTGTGCCCGGCATGCGCCCGCGGCACGAGGGTTCACCTTCATGGTCATGACGATGTCCTGGCGTCGTGGGCGGTGCGCCGGTGGCCGCTTTCCCAGGAGGCGACGTAGCCGCTGCGTTTGCGCGGCTGTTTGTCGGTGCTGCCGGGCTGGCGGCCGACTGGCAGGCCTTCGGCGCGGCGGCGTTCGAGTCCGGCCCGGATCCGCTCCGACCGGCGCCGGGATTCCTGCTGGGCCATCCACCCGGCGAATGCGACCAGGACGTCCTGCACCTCGGGGGCGGCGTTCAGCCAGCTCTCCTTGACCGACACGAGGGTGCAGCCACGCTGCTTGAACTGGCGGATGATCCGCAGCGCGCCCTCGGCGCCCTCGCGGGTGATCCGGTCCAGCGCCCACACGACCAGGACCGAGAACGTGCCGGCGTGCGCGTCGTCGAGCGCCCGGCGGAGCATGCGGCGGTACTCGCCGCCGTCCTTGCCGCCCTCCCACGCCGACTCCGACACTTCGTAGCGGCCGGTGACCTGGTAGCCGTGGTGGGCGGTGAACCGCTCGACGTCGGGCAGCTGGTTGTCGGCCTCCTGGTGCCCGGTGCTGACCCGCAGCCAGACCGCCGCGCTGGTCACGGCGTGACCCCGGCCGCATCCTCGACCGGCTCGCCCGCCGCGAGGGCCAGGGCGAGCAGCGCCGGCTTCCCGGCAGGGCAGCGAGCGCCGCTCGCGGTGCACTGCTGGCATGTCCTAACCATGAATAAACTTTAGCATATTCATCTGTGGCACGGCAGTGCGCAGTCGCCGGCTGACCTGCAGCGTCGAACCGGAGCCCCCCAGCACGGCACGGCGTAGCTAATTCATCCGGCGGCCCACCGGTCCGGCAAGCTCCGGGCAGGAGGCGGACCCGGACGAGGCCTTTGCGACGCTCGTTGGGCCGGTGACATATCCGTTGCTCAGCGGGGGTTACTGCGGGGCTTGGCCCTCACCGGCAGGCTCGTCCAGGCCGATAGCCATGCGCAGGTCGGCGGCGGATTCCCCGACACTGACCAGGAGCGCGGTGGCCGCGTCGAGGCGGCCGACTGCGGCGGCGGTGTCGTCGCAGGGTGGGGTGACCAGCTGGGCCAGTACGGCGAGGATGGCGTCGGCGGCGATGGTGGCGTGTTCGGCGAGGCTCCACATCTGCGCCGTGCCGGATGGGTCGTCCTCGGGGTCGTCCTGGCTGGCGCTGAGCATGGCTGTGCGCAGCGTGGTGACGGTGGCGGTCAGCCGCCGGGCGCGCCAGTGCGCCAGGGCGAGCCGTTCGAAGGCAGCCCGCACGGTGGCGGTGTCGTAGGTGTCCTGGGGGCGTCGACGTCGTGGCGGTCGTGGTCGCCGGCTCCCATCGCGAGCTCGGCGGAGATGGCGTGGCGTTCGGCGCCGGCGACCAGGAGCCGGGCCAGGTGCAGCGTGGTGGCCGGGGAGGTGGCGGAGCTGGCTGTGACGGTGACCGGGCGGCCGAGGCTGGCCAGTACCTCGAGGAGCCGGCCGGCTGGCGGCGGCGCGTCGGTCAGCGGGGCGGGGACGGGCATGGCAGCCTTTCTACTCCTCACCCGGCGCGCCGGGGTCGCGCAGCGGCCGCCGTGCCCCGCCGAGATCGGGGAGTGTGAACGAGTAGTGCCCGTGGACGTTGACGTGCTTGCACAGGTAGGCCGGCCAGGCGGGAACACCAGCCGCTGCCACCACCCGGCCGGCACCAGGCTTGCGCTGACCCGCCGCGCGTCCAGGTAACCTGCCGGCACCCGCAC
>JBOHCG010000364.1:0-7872 GCA_050698735.1 Streptosporangiaceae bacterium
GTCCTGAACACGGCCGCGGCGGCGCTGCCCCCCCCCCGCCAGCGACAGGATCGTGAGCATCAACTTGGTAAGAACCGCTGCCGTGACTCCGCGCCTAGTCGGCTATCGCCACGGAGGGTGACCGCGCCGGGATGTCACGGACAGGCAGAGCGCGCCTCCCTGCCGAATCTGGCGCGACCAAGACCGGTGCCGCACTCGCGGGCCACGGCGCGCAGATCGTCCGGTTCTGGCTGTGCCGGCCCTGCAGAGCTGGTCGCGGATCTTTGGCGATCGGTTCCTCAGCGCTGTCACCGAGCGGATCGGATCAGTCCCGGTCCCTTTCCTGGGATGGGCGGACCTCGATCGGGTCCAAGACCGAATGCTTGTCGCTGTGGAACCGCACCCCCCCCCAACCGGCCCCCAGCCCCGACCGGCGGGCGTCCGAGCAGCATAAATCAGCTTGCGCAGCGCGAGCCGAGCGGCAGCAGGCCCAGCGGCCATAGCCGGCGGTACCGCGCTCGCTCACATGCTGGCGGTCAGGATGGCGGCCCATTCCTGGGCGGTGGTGACGATGGCCTGGCGCGGGAAGACCTTGCTCAGCAGGACGCGGTGGACTTCGTCGTCGGCATCCGCGCAGCCGTCGGCCAGCACGGTGAGCTGGTAGTCGCGGTCGGCGGCCTCGCGCGCGGTGGAGAGCACCACGCCGCTGGTCGCGATCCCGGTGAGCACGAGGTGGGTGACGCTCATCGAGCGCAGCAGCACCTCAAGGTCGCTGCCGGTGAAGGCGCTGACCCGTTTCTTGACCACGATGGGCTCGCCGGGGCGCGGCGCGAGCGCGGGGTGGATCTGCGTCGCCGGGCTGTTCTCGCCGAAACGATCCCCGGCAGTGCCGGCGATGGCGGTGAAACTGCGGTTGGCGAGGCTGACCTCGGGGGAAGCCGGGCCGGAACGCCACGCGGACGAAGATGACAGGGATCCCGGCGTTCCTGGCGGCGGCCAGCGCGCGGCCCAGGCGGTCGAGCAGGCCGGGCTGGCCGAAGCGCTCCACCACGCCTTGCTGCACGTCCATGATGAGCAGCGCGCTGGTCATCCTGTCATCTCTCCGTTGTCGCCAGCCCTGTCAGCCGTCCTGGTTTCTGCGTCCTGTGCGCTGTCATTGCCGCCGCTTGGGGTATCTGGTTTCCGCGAGACCGCATCAGCAGATCGTTCCCGGAGGTATCGCTGGATGTCAGTCAGACCGCGGGTGACCTCAGCGCGCAGGGCCGCCTCGGCGCGTTTGCGGTGTCGCCGGGCCGGGCCTGCCAGGTGCCAGGCCGTGCGGATGGCGCAGCAGGCGCCCGTACACGCTGCACCCGCGATTGCGCCGGTCAGCTCCATGTGCAGCAGGTAGCGGAAGAATTCTGTCATCCCGGTGAACGCGTAGCCGATGTACAGCACTGTGGCCTCACCCTCCCGGCGACGGCGTGTCACGGTCCTCGCCGTATGTGCCTGATGGCTCTCCCGCCGCGTCGCCGTCAGCGGAACGATCCTCACGGCCGCTGCCGGGCGCCCCCGGACCTGCGGGCCTGCTGCCCGGTCTCACGGCGCCGTTATGGCGTGCCTGGTGCCCGGCAGGCCTGCTGGCGTCGCGCTGGTCCTGGTGACCGTGCCCGGACCGGCCGTCCGTCGCGGCAGGCCTGCTGCCGTTCAGGCCCGGCGCCGGATCGGCGTCGGCGCTGACCGCGGAGCGAGCGGCTGCGGTAGGCGGCACGGGGCCGGGATCCGGCTGGATGCTGGGCTTGCCGCGCAGCCAGGAGGCTGCGGCGGCGATGAGCATGGCGGCGATGGCGAAGTCGAACGCCTCGTGCAGGCCGGTGCTGAACGGGCCGGAGATCAGGTCCGGAAAGAAGCTGCGCCCGGTCAGGTACGCGGCCCTGGCGTGGGGCAGGCGGGTGAGCACCCCGGTGGGGCCCAGCAGGCTGGCGATGGGGTTGTAGCCGAGGAAGGCGCCGAACACGGTGGCGGTCGGCGGCAGGTGCGCGACCCTGGCCGCCGCCGCTGCGGGCACCCCCTGCGCGGTCAGGCCCCTGGTAAGGGTGGCGGGCAGGCGAGAGGCCAGGCCGGTGATGATGAGGGTGAAGAAGATGCCGATGGACAGCACCATCGCCGAGTTCTGCGCGGTAGTGGACATCCCGGAGCCCTGGCCCCGCTGGTCGGCGGGCAGGCTGTTCATGATCGCGGCCCGGTTCGGGGACGCGAACAGGCCCATCGCCAGCCCGTTGGACAGCAGCAGCACGGCGAACACCGGGTAGGAGAAGTTGACCGGCAGCGCCTCCAGCAGGCCGAACGTGACCGCCGCGAGCAGCATGCCGCCGGTGGCGAACGGCCGGGCGCCGAACCGGTCCGACAGCCAGCCCGAGGCCGGGCCGGCGATCAGGAACCCCCCGGTCAGCGGCAGCATGTAGATCCCGGCCCACAGCGGGGTCTGGGCGAAGCTGTAGCCGTGCCGGGGCAGCCAGATGCCCTGCAGCCAGATGATCAAGATGAACATCAGCCCGCCGCGGCCCAGGGCGGCCAGCAGGCTGGCCAGGTTCCCGGCGGTGAACGCCCGGATCTTGAACAGCGGGATCCGGAACATCGGGGCGGGCACCTTGGTCTCGATCCAGGTAAATAGCCCCAGTAGCGCTACGCCGCCGGCCAGGGCGGCGATCACCAGCGGGTTGGCCCAGCCCATCACGTGCCCGCCATACGGCTCGATCCCGTACACGATGCCCACCAAGACGGCGACCAGCCCGGCGGCGAAGGTCACGTTGCCCAGCCAGTCGATGCGGGCCGGGGTGCGGATGCCGCGGTCCTTCAGGTTGATGTAGCCCCAGACGCTGCCGGCCACGCCGACCGGCACCGACACCCAGAACACCAGCCGCCAGTTGATCGGTGCCAGCACGCCGCCGAGCACCAGGCCGATGAACGACCCGGCGATCGCGGCCACCGCATTGATGCCCAGCGCCAGGCCGCGCTGCTCGCGGGGGAACGCGTCAGTGATGATGGCGGCCGAGTTCGCCATGATCAGCGCGCCGCCGACGCCCTGGAACACCCGCATCACGATCATGTAGATCGCGGCCGCCGGGCCGTGCATCCAGGTGACGGACAGCAGGACCGAGAACACGGTGAAGATGACGAAGCCCAGGTTGTACATGCGGACCCGGCCGAACATGTCGCCCAGCCGCCCGAAGCTGACCACCAGCACCGCGGTCACCAGCATGTACCCCATCAGCAGCCACAGGAAATAGCTGGTGTTACCGGGGGTGAGCGGGTTCAGCTGGATGCCGCGGAAGATGTCCGGCATCGAGATCAGCACGATCGACGCGTCGATGGTGGCCATCGCCACCCCGAGCGTGGTGTTCGACAGCACCGACCACCGGCCCCGGTACCGGTCAGCGTCCTCCCCCCGGGCCCGGACGGGGCCTGGCGCGCTGGAACGGCCGCCGCGGGAGAGCGTCACCGGGCCGCCCCTGCCGGTTCCGCCGCGGCCGCTCGTGGCGCTGGCTCGCCGTCGGCGGCCAGGGTCTCCATGATGTCCAGCCATGCCGCCACCTGGGCGTCGCTGAGCCGGTCCAGCAGCACCGCCACCGCGCGGCGCTGGTTGTCCCGGTACCGCTGAGCCACCGCCATCCCCTCCGGGGTCGGCGCCAGCAGGACCACCCGCCGGTCGCAGGGATCAGAGTGCCGGACCGCCAGGCCCTGAGCCACCAGCCGCTCGGCCAGCACGCTGGCCGCCGCGCCGGTGACCTTGAGGAAGGCGGCCAGTTCCCCCATGGTCATGCCGTCTTCGGGCAGGCGGGCCAGCGCCTGCAACTGGCGGCCGGTCGCCTGCCCGAACCCCTGCAGCTCATCGGGCACCGACTCGCGCATCAGCGCCAGCACCACCGGGCGCAGCTCCACCACCCGCGCCACGATCTGCGCCCGCCAGGCTGCCGTCCGCTTGCCTGCCATCAGCACTCCTCCCCGGAACGCAAGGTATATAGCTAGTTTAACAGTTAAAGCGGCTAAGTTATCTTCCCGGCCGCCTTGCCGTCGCCGACCTGGCGGGGCCCGGCGACCGGCCGTCCGCAGCGGCCGTCCGGGTGACGGTGCGCGTGCACAGCCGCCGCGGTGGTGGCTATGTCAGCGGGATACAGCCGCCGTGCCCGGTACAAGAAGACGGCGGAAGCGGCCAGCGGAACCAGCATGACCACGAAGGTCCACCTCAGCCCGGCGGTCCCACCGCCGAACACGTAGTCGGAAACGGCGCCGAACAGCACCGGGGCGAGCGCTTGGGCCGCGGTGCGCAAGAAGGTGCGCACGCCTTCGGCGCGGCCCCACAGCCACGGCGGCATGATGTCCAGCCGGGCCGCGTCGATGGGCGGCTTCTGCGCGGCCAGCGCGGCGGCGGCGAAGACCACGTACGGCAGCGCGGTGAGCGCGCTGTGGGTGATCAGGGCCGGGATGAACAGCAGGACCGTCGCGGTGGCGGCGGCAAAGCCGGGCCAGCAGCAGCTCCCCGAACGAGGAGGCAGTCGCGCTCCACAGCATCGCCGCCCCCCACGTCACCAGGGCGAGCGCGAGAACCCAGGTGCGCCTGGCCCGGTCGGCCAGCACCCCGAACGGCAGCGAGAACACCGCCCCCACCACCGAGGTCACCGACACCAGCAGCCCGATGTCGGTGTTACTGATCCCCAGCGCCCGGCGCAGTTCGACCGCCGAGGCCCCGACCGTGGCCGCGTCCGCGGCGGCCAGCGCCAGCACGCAGGCCATCACGACCACCACACGGGTCCGCGCCGGGCCGCCCCACCACCGCAACCAGTTTCGGCGCGCCGCTGCCCCGCCGCGACGGGCGACGCGGGCAGCCGGGCCGGTTATCCGCCGCAGTCCCCGCCGGGAGCGTGGGCCGCCGCCGACCTGGTCCGTGACGCCCGCGCGTGATCGCCCCGCCGCGCCGGGCTGTGTCATCGCTCACCACCACGGCGTGCGCTCACCCGCGAGGACAGCAGGCTGCCAGAGCTGAGCCGGCTCACCGCGCTACCGGCCGCTGACCGCACCGCGCCTGGCGCCGCCGCCTCTGACGGGCCGGCTGCCGGCCCGGCGGCCGCGCCGCCGCAAGAGGCCCCGTGAACCCCGCCGCATGCCTCACAACTCCCCGCCGGGAACCCTTTAGATAAACAAGCTAACAGTTAATGTATCTAAGTTTATCCCGGCCAGGCGGCGCACATGCACGGCAGGGGCTGGCCGCCGAACTCCAGTTCATGCGGTAAACAGGACGGCTCCTCCGTCAGCGTCGCCTGACAGGCCCCGCCGGCTGATCATGCCGGCGAAACGAACGTTAAACCCGACACCCGCCGGGGTCGGCGCGAGGCCCCCGGCACGCCAGCTGCTGCCGGTCACGGCGATGGAACGGGCGCACCGGCGCCAGGGTGAGCATGACGGAGACGCTCATTGGCAGAGCATGCCAGCAACCGCAGTTCGCCGAGATTGACGTCCGGCACTCACGGCGAATGAGGGCGTAACACCCCGCCGGCCGCACCCCCGGGCTGCTGGCCACGCTGCCGCACCCGATCCATGCCCGCACCAGCGAGCCTGCCGCCAGAGCGGGGGCCACCCTGGCCTGCCCGGCCTGCGGGCACGAACCCGCCACCAGGGGCGAGGCACTACAGCAACGCGAGGATTTCGCCATTATCTTGTGCGTGCCGAGAATCTTGTCCGCGGCTCTGATCAGCAGGGTTTGCTCTCCCGGCTAGTCGGTTGTGATGATCACCGGTCATGTGCCTGCGGTTCGTGTTCCTGCTGTTTATGCGAGTCGCCGCGGGGCTGCGGCTGTCGCGGCGTGAGGAGATGCGGAAGACCGCGGAGATCTTGATCATGCGCCATCAGCTCGCCGTCCTGCAGCGGCTTCAGCCGCAGCGGCCGAAGCTGAACCGGGCGGACCGGGCCCTGCTCGCGGCCCTGCTCAGCGTGATACCGAAAGCGCGGCGCCAGGGGCTGCGGCTGCTGGTTACCCCGGACACGATCCTGCGCTGGCACCGCGACATCGTCCGCCTCCGCTGGGCCGCCAGGTCCACGCGCGGCAGTACCGGCCGGCCGGCGACCCGGCGGAACATCCAGGCCCTGGTCCGGCGGCTGGCGGCACCCAGGCCTACGTCCTGGCCGTGATCGAGCACGCGACCCGGCGCATCCACATCCTCGGAGTCACCCTGCATCCCACCGGGCGATGGACCGCCCAGCAGGCCCGCAACCTCCTGATGGACCTCGGCGACCGGGCGGATCACGTCAAGTTCATGATCCGCGACCGCGGATCAAACTTCACCGGCGCATTCGACCCGGTCCTGGCCGATGCTGGCATCCGGACCGTGCTTTGCAACGTCGCGACGCCCCGGATGAACGCGATCACCGAACGCTGGATCGGCGGATGCCGCCGCGAGCTCCCGGACCGCACCCTCCTCTGGAACCAGGCCCATCTGCGACGGATCCCGACCGGCTACGAGGCCCACCATAATCAGCACCGGCCCCACCGCTCCCTGAACGGCGCCGCACCACTGAAACCGCTACCCGAACCAGTCGACCTCGACCTGCACCGCATCCGGAAACAGGCTCACGTCGGTGGCCTGATCAACGAATATCACCTGGTCGCATGACGTGGACGAGGTTATCGGCACGCACAGGGTAAAATGGGCGCGATAGGCGGGGGACGAGCCCTATGTTAGCAGATGAAAGGGACAATATGTCCATGAAGAAGATTGGCTCAATCGCCGGTGCTGCAGCACTTGCATCAGCCCTTGGGCTGGGCCTCGCGACGGCGGCGCAAGCGCAGACCAGCGGACCTGTCGCCGTACCGAATACCGTTTCCAACGGAGACGGCAGCACCGGTTTCTACCTCGCGTACGACGCGCACACCCACTACAAGCAGATCCAGGAGACGTTCACCGCCACGCCGCTCCGGCCAGGGCAGGCAGTCGTACTGGAGCTGTCCGACCCCCAGGGCGGCCCGGCGTACTCGCTGTACATGACGTACACGGGCGGAAAGTACAAGGTGTCGTACGGGCACGGCAGGCTGCCGTACCAGTCCGGGTACGTCGCCAACGACGGCATCCAGCCGCTACCGGCGAACGGGACGTTCGTGCTGACGCACCCGATCGTGACGGGTCACAGCGTGACGTTCAACCTCAACTACAACCCCACGTCGGGATCGATGACGTTCACGGTCACGACGGACAGCGAGTCGCTGTCGCACACCATGGAGGCCGGCACGCAGTCGTTCACTGAAGCGGGATACGGCGTTTACGCCGTGGGAGCGTCAGGACGTCTGTTCCAGGTGACAAGGTTCCGGAACGTGGATGAGGAATTCTACTCCTCCACGATCGGCCTATCTCCGATCACGGTGGTTCGCGGAGTCTACGGATTCGGCGGACTCACGCAGGACAACTACAGCATCGGCGGGATCGTGAAGGCGTCCCCCAGGATGTCACTGGCCGGCGGAACGCAGTACCCGGTAAGCGTTGACGCTCCTGCGACGTTCAACGTGTACGCCGGTATCTGACCGGTCACCCATCCATTCCGAGCAGAGCAGCGAGTTGCGGGTGCCGCCGGAGCCTGTCAAACTCAATGAGACATCAGGCGGCTGGTTTTATCTGACGGGTCTCCTGGGTCTGCTGGGTTTCGATGGTCGGGCGGGGCTTGTTGATCCACACCTTGGCGGGCAGGCGCGGGGCTAGCGGAGGACGCCCGCGGAACCGGCCGGGGCGGGCCGCGAAGGCTGTGCCGTGCCAGAACTCGGTCAGGGCAGCTGAACAGGTGTTTTACGGTCGCTAGGCTGCTCTGCGGTATTCGCTGATCAGGCCGCCGAGGACCTGCCTGCGCTCGATCCGGGCCGTCATGTCGATT
>JBOHCG010000365.1:0-7812 GCA_050698735.1 Streptosporangiaceae bacterium
GGCCGCCGCGGCACCGAAGACGATCGCCCCGACCTTTCCGGTCAGCCGGTCCGCCTGCGGCAGGTAGCCGGTCCGCAGGTCCGCCGCCATGGCCACCCGGCCGGCGTCCGGCGCCACCTGCCCGCCGAGCAGCTCGAGCAGCGTGGATTTGCCCACGCCGTTGCGGCCCACCACGGCGATCTTCTCCCCGGCGGAAACCCCCAGCGAGACGCCGTCAAGCAGTTGCCTGTGCGCGTACGCCTTTGCCACCTTTTCCAGGCTGATCAGGTTCAACGCGGTGGCCGGGCTCACTTCGCGGTCTTGGAGTCCGGGAGGATGACGGTACCAGGCACCGGTCCGGTGACCCGGGCCACCGAACGGCATACGCCCGCGCCGGACAGCGACACCGCGAGGTCGAGTGCCCTTTCCGCGTTCGACGCGAGGAATGCGCAGGTCGGTCCGGAACCCGACACCAGCGCGGCGAGCGCGCCGAGCTCAAGCCCTGCCGCCAGCGTCTTGCGCAACGCGGGGAACAGCGCGACCGCGGCAGGCTGCAGGTCATTGCTGAGTGCGCGGCCCACCCTGGTGGCGTCGCCGGAACGCAGCGCGGTCATCAGCGCGGCATCCAGACTCGGTTCGGGGTGGACGGACTTGGCCCCTGCCTTGGCGCCGCTGGCACGCAGCCGGTCGAGCGCCGCGTAGACCTCGGGGGTGGACAGCTGGCCGTCGGCGAAGGCGAGCACCCAGTAGTACGCGGTGGCCGGAGCCAGCGCTGGGGTCAGCCGCTCTCCCCGGCCGCGGCCCACCGCGGTCCCGCCGAGCAGGGCAAAGGCCACGTCGCTGCCCACCTTGGCCCCGACCGCGGCGAGTTGCTGCTGGTCCAGGCCGCCGCGCCAGAGCTCGTTGCAGGCAACCAGGGCGCCGGCCGCGTCGGCGCTGCCGCCGGCCAGCCCGGCGGCCACCGGGATCCGCTTGGCGATCGTGATGTGAACTCCCGCGGCGCGGGCCGCGCCGCCCACCGCGGCACGCAGCACGGCCACCGCCCGCAGCGCCAGGTTGCCGGAGTCGGCGGGCACCAGGTCCGCGCCCTCGCCGGTGACCGTGACCCCGTCCTGGCCGGCCGGCTCCGCCGTGACCTCGTCGAACAGCGAGACGGCATGGAAGACCGTCACCAGGCCGTGATAGCCGTCGGCACGCCGCGGGCCCACCGCGAGCTGGAGGTTCAGTTTGGCGGGAACCCGCGCTGTAACACCAGGCACGATGGTCAAATCGTACGCTCCGCTGGCGCGTGCGCTGCGGCCAGCCGGGCGAACTGCGCCACGCCGAGGGATTCGCCCCGTGCGCCCGGGTCGATACCGGCGGCGCGGAGCAGCCGTTCGGCCTCGGCGGCCGAGCCGGCCCATCCCGCCAGCGCCGCGCGCAGCGTCTTGCGCCGCTGCCCGAAGGCCGCGTCGACCACCGCGAACACCTGCTCCCGGCTCGCCGTGGTCGGCGGCGGGTCGTGCCTGGTGAACGCGACCAGCCTGGAATCGACGTTCGGCACCGGCCAGAACACGGTGCGCGGCACTGTTCCGGCCGTCCGCGCCGCCGCGAACCACGCCAGCTTGACCGAGGGCACGCCGTACACCCGCGATCCCGGCGGCGCGCACATCCGGTCGGCCACCTCGGCCTGCACCATCACGAGCCCGCTCCGCAGCGAGCCGACCGCGGCAAGCAGGTGCAGCAGCACCGGCACGGCCACGTTGTACGGCAGGTTCGCGACAAGCACGGTAGGCCCGGCCAGGTCCTGCTCCCCGACCGCGAGCGCGTCCGCGGTCAGCACGGTCAGCCGGTCCGCGTCCTTCGGTGCCCGGGCGGCGACCGTCTCCGGCAGCGCGGCGGCCAGCACCGGATCGATCTCCACCGCCACCACCCGCGCCGGGCCGGCCTCGAGCAGCGCGAGCGTGAGCGAGCCCAGGCCGGGCCCCACCTCGAGCACCAAGTCGTCTTGGCCGATGCAAGCCTGCGAGGCGATCTTGCGCACCGTGCCCGCCTCGATGACGAAGTTCTGCCCCCGCCGCTTCGACGGCCGGACGCCCAGCCGCCCGGCGAGCGCCCGCACGTCGCCCGGACCAAGCAGCCGGACCTCCCGGCCCGTCATAACTTCAGGCCGAAGGTGCGCTCCGCGGTGGCCGTGACGGCGTCGCACAGGTCGGCCAGGGGCATGCCCTTGAGGTCGGCTAGGAAGCGCAGGGTGTTGGCCACCTGGGCGGGCGAGTTGGGCCTGCCGCGGTTCGGCACCGGGGTGAGGAACGGCGCGTCCGTCTCGGCCAGCATCAGGTCCAGCGGCACGGCTGCGGCCGCGGCCTGCAGCGGGCGCGCGTTGCCGAACGTCACGTTGCCCGCGAACGACATCACGTAGCCCGCCTCGGCGCACCGCTTGACCATCTCCACGTCACCGGAGAAGCAATGGAACACCACCTGCGGCGGCGGCCCCTCCTCCGCCAGGATGCGCAGCACGTCCTCGTGCGCCTCCCGGTCGTGGATCATCAGCGCCTTGCCGGTCCGCTTGGCGATCGCGATGTGCTCGCGGAACCACCACCGCTGCACGTCAGGAGCGGCGTGATCGCGATAGTAGTCAAGCCCGGTCTCGCCGACGGCGACGACCCGCGGCAGCGAGGCGAGCGCCTCGATCTCCACGAGAACCTCATCCGCGGTCAGAGGTGACCGTGAGGTGAAGGGGGGCCGCGCGGCAGGGATGGGTGCCGTGGTAGCGGCGGAGGTCTCGTTAGGGTGGATGGCGACCGCGGCGTACACCGCGTCGTGCTCCTCCGCGCGCCGCGCCGACCAGCGGGAGGTCTCCAGGTCGGTGCCTACCGTGATCATCCGCGTGATCCCCGCCGCTCGCGCCTCAGCGAGAATCTGTGCTAGCCCGGGGGGGACGACCCCCCCCAAACCCCCCCCGCTCCTGGGGGGACCCATCCCCCCAGACCCCCCTTGGATCATGTCCAGGTGCGTGTGGCTGTCAGGCGCCGAGCGTGGCAGCGGCTCGGGCGGTAGCGCGAGCGTCACCACCGCTCGTTCTGCCAGATCATCAGGAGCCGGACCCCAGCCGGGCAAGTTCCTCGTCGGCCACCGAGGTGTCCAGCTTGGTGAAAAGGGGCGCCGGGGTGGCCAGCGGGGTGCCGGGGCGGATCGGCGCGGAGGCCCAGCGGGCGGCCCCGTCGTACCGGCCGGTGATCACCGGGTAGGGCGCGCCGCCGTCCTCGTCGACCTCCTCGACGCTCGGCATGTCCGACCAGGTGCCGGTCCCGCCGAGCATCTCGTGCACGAGCTGGGAGGAGCGCGGCAGGAACGGGGTGAGCATGGTCTTCGCGTCGTCGACCAGCTGCAGCGCCACGTGCAGCACGGTACGCATCCGGTCCGGGTCGGACTCGCGCAGCTTCCACGGCGCCTGCTCGGAGAAGTACTTGTTGGCCTCGGCCACCGTCCGCATCGCCTCGGTCATCGCGAACTTGAAATGGGACGCGCCCAGGTGGCCGCCGACGGTGTCGAAGGCCAGCCGGGACCGCTCGAGCAGGCCGTGGTCCAGATCGGTCAGCGCGCCGGCCTCGGGGATCGACCCGGCAAAGCGCGCCGCGAACGAGACCGCGCGGTTCACCAGGTTCCCCCAGGTGGCGACCAGCTCGTCGTTGTTGCGGCGGACGAACTCGCTCCAGGTGAAGTCCGTGTCCTGGTTCTCAGGCCCGGCGATGGCCACGTAGTAGCGCAGCGCGTCGGAGTCGTAGCGGGCCAGGAAGTCGCGGACGTAGATCACCACGGAGCGGGAGGAGGAGAACTTGCGGCCCTCCATCGTCAGGAACTCGCTGGAGACCACCTCGGACGGCAGGTTCAGCGTGCCGAGCGGGCCTGGTTCGCCGCCGCGGGCGCCGAGGCCAGCGTAGCCGAGCAGCATGGCCGGCCAGATCTCGGCGTGGAAGACGATGTTGTCCTTGCCCATGAAGTAGTAGGCCTCGGCGTCCGGGTCGTTCCACCAGGCGCGCCAGGCGTCGGAGTCGCCGCTGCGCCGCGCCCACTCGATCGACGCGGACAGGTAGCCGATCACGGCGTCGAACCAGACGTAGATCCGCTTGTCCGGCCGGTCCCGCCAGCCGTCGAGCGGAACCGGGACGCCCCAGTCCAGGTCCCTGGTGATCGCCCGGGGCTGCAGGTCATCCAGCAGGTTGAGGGAGAAGTTGAGCACGTTCGGGCGCCACTGGCCCGCCTTGGACTTCAGCCAGGTCGCGAGCACCTCGGCGAACGCGGGCAGGTCGAGGAAGTAGTGCTCGGCCTCGACGAAGACCGGCGTCTCGCCGTTGATCTTCGACCTGGGGCCGATCAGGTCGACGGGGTCGAGCTGGTTGCCGCAGTTGTCGCACTGGTCGCCGCGCGCGCTCGGGTACCTGCAGATCGGACAGGTGCCCTCGATGTAGCGGTCGGGCAGCGTGCGGCCCGTCGACGGGGAGATCGCGCCGAGCGTGACCTTGGGGAAGATGTAGCCGTTGGCCAGCAGCCTGGTGAAGATCTCCTGGGTGACCGCGTAGTGGTTGCGCGTGGTGGTCCTGGTGAACAGGTCGTAGGTCATGCCGAGGCCGACCAGGTCATCCACGATCACCCGGTTGTACCGGTCGGCGAGCTCGCGGGCGCTCACGCCCTCCGCGTCCGCCTGCACCTGGATCGGCGTGCCGTGCTCGTCGGTGCCGCTCACCATCAGCACCCGGTTGCCCGCCATCCGCTGGTACCGGCTGAACATGTCGCATGGCAGACCGAAGCCGGCGACGTGACCGATATGGCGGGGACCGTTTGCGTACGGCCATGCAGGAGCGGACAGGATGGTGCGCATGTTTTAAAGCCTAGGGGCTCCGGCCGGCTGGTCATCGTATTTAAAATCATTATCCCGAACGGGCGGTGGTGAATCGGTCACGGAACGCGATACCGCGCCGGTGGCGGGATGCCTGGTGTGCCTGATCCCGAGGATGGACAGGAAGAACGTGCCGAGGACCACCTGGCAGCTCACGATCAGCGCGGTCACCGAGGGGATCATCAGCCGCAGCGAGTGCTCGTAGTTGAGCTGGTGGAATCCCTTCCCGTGCCAGTAGGCCACCGAGAAGATCAGGCCGGCCAGGCCGGCCACGCCGATCGCGGCGCCGAGGATGAGCCCGCGTTCCAGGCTGAGCCTCGCCAGCAGCCGCTGCACCTTCGGCTCCTCGGGCAAGAACCCCTCCGAGCCGGCGTACACCTGGGTGAACAGCCAGAACAGCACGGACTGGAAGCCGATGACGACCATCGCGGACGCGCCGACAAGCGTGTCGACGTCGAAGGTCACCGAGCCAACCTTGAACGGGTGCGGCGCGACGATCCCGCCGATGACAAGTCCGGCCACGAGCAGGAAGAGCCCGGGCAGGAAGAACAGCCAGCGCGGGCTGAACAGCAGCAGGAACCGCAGGTGCCGCCAGCCGTCCCGCCAGGTGTGCAGGTGCGGCGGCCTGCTCCTGCCGTCCTTGGCCAGCGTCGTGGGCACCTCGGTGACGTGCTGGCCGGCCAGCGC
The DNA here is from genome assembly GCA_050698735.1 of Streptosporangiaceae bacterium. Classification (GTDB taxonomy): domain Bacteria; phylum Actinomycetota; class Actinomycetes; order Streptosporangiales; family Streptosporangiaceae; genus Palsa-504. The sequence goes on from JBOHCG010000365.1 coordinate 5,546, forward strand.
CGACTTGACCACAAGCTCGCTGGCGAACTCCATCCCGGTGGCCTGCAGGCCGAGCGCCATCACGCTGCCGGTGTTGAACCCGCGCAGCCCGCAGTGGAAGTCGCCGATCTTGCTGCGGAAGAACAGCCGGCCGATGAAGCTGAGCACCGGGTTGCCCAGGTACCTGTGCAGCGGCGGCATCGCGCCGGGGGCGATCCCGCCGGCGAACCTGTTGCCCATCACCAGGTCCGCGCCCTTGCGCAACTCATCGACGAAGGGCATCAGGTTGGTGAAGTCGTAGCTGTCGTCGGCGTCGCCCATGATGATGTACTTGCCCTGGGCCGCCTGGATGCCGCCCATCAGCGCGTTGCCGTAGCCCTTCTCGCTGACCGGGACGACCCGGGCGCCTTGCGCCTCGGCAAGCTGCTGGCTGCCGTCGGTGCTGCCGTTGTCGGCAACGACCACCTCGCCGCTGATGCCGCTTTCCGCCAGGAATCCCATAGCCTTGCGGACGCACGTCGCCACGGTCTCCGCCTCGTTGAGGCAGGGCATGACCACGGTCAGCTCCACGTCGTTCGTCTCCTTATGGGTTCTGCGGATCCGGTCGGATGGCACGGTTTCTGGTCGCGCATCGTATTACCGTAGGCGAGGACGAACGCACCGAACCGGCCGCTTATACATTGTCAGGGTTGTCTGCCCAGCACAGGAGGATTACGGCTTGAGGGTAATGCCTGAGGCCACGCCGCGCGCGCCATCGGGGCGGCGAAACTGGTCCATTCCGTCCGGAGGGTCCCGCCTGAGTCGGCTTGGCGCGCTTGCCGCGCGCACCTGGGGGGAGCACCGGCTCTTCATCATCGTGCTGACGCCGGCCTTCCTGCTCCGCGTCGACGCCGAGCTCGGCTACCGATGGCAGTCCTGGTTCAACGATTCGTTCGAGTATGTCCAGAACACGGTTCATTTCACCCTCGACCCGACCCGCGTGTCCGGGTACTCGATCTGGCTCAAGCTCCTGCAGCCTTTCCACAGCTATGCGCTCGTAACGATTCTGCAACATCTCATGGGCCTGGGTGTTGCAGTGTTGGTTTACGCGCTGGCCAGACACCGGTTCGGGGCACCGGCCTGGCTCGCCACGCTGGCGGCCGTGCCGGTGCTCTACGACGGGTTCGAGATCCAGCTCGAGCACTTGGTGCTGTCGGACACGATGTTCCTGTTCCTGCTCATGCTCGCCACGACGATGCTGCTGTGGGACCGATCGGTGCCGTCAACCCGCCGGTGCGTGGTCATCGGCCTGCTGCTCGGGCTCGACGCGATCCTGCGCTCGGAGGGGCTGCCGCTGCTCGCGCTGTTCGCCGTGTACATGATCATCCAGCGGTTCGGCTGGCGGAAGGTCGCGGCCACCATCGTGGTGTGCCTGGTGCCCATCTTCGGCTACGCGGGGGTGTTCGACCTGGAGCACGGGCAGTTCGCGATGAGCGACGCCACCGGCGTGTTCCTCTACTCGCGGACGATGACGTTCGCCGAGTGCTCCCAGATGGACCTGGCGTCCAACTCGCCCTTGCGCGCGCTATGCACGGTCGTGCCGCCGGACAAGCGGCCGATCGCGCAGGCGTACATCTGGACCCCGGCGTCGCCGCTGGACCGGTTCCCGCCGTCGAAGTTCTCCCCGCTGCCCAACAAGCTCGCGGAGAGCTTCGCGATCAAGGCGATCGAGAGCCAGCCGCTCGGCTACGCCAGGGCGGTCTTCGACGACACCTGGCGGGTGTTCGCCTGGAAGCGGACCGTGTTCCCGCAGGCGGCGACGTACGACGAGTACCTGTTCGGCTACACCTCCGTGCCGATCCCGAGCTGGGACGACGCCACCCTCGGCACGTACACCTCGTACGCCGCCGACTACCTGCACGGCAACCCGCTCACCCAGGTGGTCAACCCGTACGCCCAGATCATCAGGGGCTACCAGCGGTACATCTGGCTGCCGGGATCGGTCTACGGGCTGATCCTGCTGGTCGGCCTCGGCGGCATGGTGCTCGCCTGGCGGCGGATCGGCGGCGAGGCGCTGCTGCCGTGGGCCATCTCGCTGGCGCTGATCGTCATCCCGGCGGCGACCGCGGAGTTCGACTACAGGTACGTGCTGCCCGCGGTGCCGTTCGCCTGCCTCGCCGCGGTGATGGCCTTCAGCCCGGGCACCGCCGGCGGGTCCCGGGTGCGGCGGCTACGCGCCGGGCTGCGCGGCGCCGGTGCCGGCGTCCCGGCCGGATCTGTCGCGGCGACGGCGGCGGCCGGGGCCGACG
>JBOHCG010000366.1:0-7798 GCA_050698735.1 Streptosporangiaceae bacterium
ACCGGTCACGTGACGTAACGTAACCTACGTGCCACACAAGTACCGGATACTCGTAAGGCACGGGCGTGTCGCACCCCCGAACCCACGTCCCTAACAGGGGTAAGGCAGTACAGATAACGAACCAGTGCCGGATCGTCACGGCCGAGCGGGAGAGCGCGAGGATGTACTGCACGGTGCCCAAGTATGCGGCGGTGCTGCCGACATGGTCAACGCGGCCGCCCGTTGTGGCGCGGGCGGCCGCGTTGGTTCGGTGCCTGGGTCAGCCGACGGTCTCCGGGTGCCAGTTCCAGCCGGTTCGGGCTGCCGATCCCCTCGTAGTAGAAATTGACGCTGCCGTTGTTAGAGTCCGTCGCGGCGAACACCGTCGAATTGCCGACCTGCGCGACGGTGTTGGCGCTGGCCGCCCCGACGTGCACAAGCTCGCGCCGAGAACCAGGAACGTGGCGGCCCCCAGCAATGGATTCCGGTAACTCTTAGACACTTCGCACCCCTTCTTTAGCCTTCGTCTCACGAGAGGCTTCTTATCCCTTAAGAGCGCTCCCGCCGGGTCAGAGGCGCGCGGGGCACGGTAAATACAACCGGAGCGCCAGGCCGGGGTGCCGCGGGCACCCTGGGGGTGCCCTAGCCCCAGGCCAGGGCCAGGGCCGGGGGCTTAACGGGTGCGAGGTGGCCGTCCGGAGCGGGAGTGTGGAGGCAAGCAGCCACCACGCCCGCCACAGCACGGCGCTCTATGCCGCCCCGGAGGAAGGATTGATCCAGATGACACTGATGATCGATGATCTCCCCTTGACGGGTAGACCTGCGGCGCGGCCGCGGCCGCGGCTCGCCAAGGGCCGCCCGGTGCGCATGCCCGTCCTCGACGGGCCAAGTGCCCATCAGGTCTGGCTGGTCGCGGCGTTCTTGCTCGGGGCGATCGAGACCGCCGACCTGCGCGGGCCGACCCGGTCAGAGCGCCACGGCCTGGCCCTCACCCATGGCGAGACCCGGGTACTGCGCTACCTGCCGACCTACCTGTCGGCGCGGGAGATTGCCGACGAGCTGTTTGTGTCGGTGAACACCGTCAAGACGCACAAGCGGCACCTGTACCAGAAGCTCGGCGCGCGCAGCCGCAGCCAGGCCGTCGAGCGGGCCCGCGTCCTCGGCCTGCTCGCACCGTCCGCTCGCCGTCCGCGCGCCGGCGGTGAGGAGACGTGATTGCTGGTCAATCCGGTGAGGCGCCGCGAAATCACACGGACTTGACGATGCAGGCTCACCCTTAGCGGCCCGATGCTCGGGCTATGAGGCGTGCACCGTCCGCCGCTGATCACGCTCGTATTGAAGGGATGAGCGATGGAAACACCCACCACCGGCTACTGCGCTCTGGACCGCGACGAGATGCTCGTGCACAACTGGCGGGTGTCGCAGCTCACCCGGCTTGGCATCCCCGGGTCGCTGGCCGAGATCTACGCCGATCGCATCGACTGGCACCAGGTCGCCGGGCTTGTGCAACGCGGTTGCCCGCCGCGGCTGGCGCTGCGCATTGTGCGCTGACGTCATGCGCCGTGCCGGACTGACGAATTGATAAGCAGCCAGGAAATGGCGATGGAAAGAACCAGCGCCCAGCAGAGCATGGCCAACATGGAATATCTGCGCGGGCTGCTCAGGCGGAAGGAGAGCGGGTTTTCCGCCGCGCTTGAATCGGCCGTGCAGGCGGTGGAACGAGAGCTGGCGTCAGCGGCGACTGGCCGGGAGCGGCTGGCCGTCCAGGTCTGCCTGGCCGTGGGCGGCAAGCCACGTCAGCGCCTCGCGAAGGGCGCCGAGTGAGCTGTACCGCGGCTCGTAGCCGAGTACCTCGCGGGCGCGTTCGGTGCTGGCGGCGATGCTGCGGAACGTGTGCTCGCGGGTGACCGCGGCGTGCTCGGCGCCGGCCCGGCGGGCGAACTCCTCCCAGTCGACGAAGTCCAGGACCGGCTCACGGCCGAACCACCCGGCCACGCCTGCCGCCAGGCCTCGCTGGTTCATCGCCTGCTCGGCGACCACGTGGAAGCTGGCCCCGATAGCCGCCGGCCTGGACAGCGCGCGCTCGAACGCCTGCGCCACGTCGTCGGCGTGCACGTGGTTCAGGACGCCGAGCCCGTGGTCGGGCAGGGCGAGCGGACGGCCGGTCGCCAGCAGGGTCCAGGTGGCCGGGTCGAGGTTGCCGGCCGGGGTGATGACCTGCCAGCCCGGCCCGCTGATGTGACCCGGGTGCAGCACCACGGCCGGGACCCCGCCCGCCCGGGTCTCCTCGTGCAGCAGCGCCTCGATCTCGGCCTTTCCCGTGCCGTACTCGCCGTAGGCGGTGCGCGGCTCGTCCTCGGTCACCGGCACTCGCAGCGCGGGCCCGTGCACCCAGATGGTCCCGCAGTGCACGAGCAGCGGGCGCGACGGGCGCAGCGCCTCGACGAGTTGCCGCGCCGACTCCCTGGTGAAGCAGATGAGGTCGATCACCACGTCCGGGCGCAGCGCCGCGATCCGGTCGCCGAACGTCCCATCCGCGTCCTCTGCGTCCCGGTCGGCGCGGACCGTGGTCACCGCGTCCCACCGCGAGCTGAAAATGTACGGGCCGCGTTCGCGGCGGCTGACCGCGATCACGTGGTGGCCGCCGTCCACCAGCCGCGGCACGAGGTAGGTGCCGATGTGCCCCGTCGCCCCGATGACAACAACACGGCTCATTCCCATCCATCCCCTTCAGCGCTAGATGAGCACTACCTTAGGAGAAACGGAACACAGAGCCGCGTACCGGGAACGGCAGGACGGCTCCGGCCGGGATCAGGAGCGCGTGCTCGCGCTTGATCCGGACCCGGTCGATCCAGGCGTCGGTAATGACGAGGATGGGCCCGTTTTTCGGGAAGTCCCGCTCGTCCTGCAGCAGGTCGATGCCGGGTTGCAGCACGGTGCCACCGCGCCCGCGTATCCGCACCCGGCCGGCGATGTCAAGCGGGTGCATCCAGCCGTTGTCGTGCGCCTCCGCGTCGCAGAAGACAACCCGCACGGCAGGCACGTCCCTGCTGACCGCGTAGGAGGAGATGGCGCCGAGGGCCTTGCCGAGCAGCCGCCGGTCCATCGAGCCGCTGGTGTCGAGGACGACGCCGAAGGTACGGCTGTGCATCAGCTCCTCCGGCAGGTGCCAGCCGGGGCGCGGGATGTCCGGGGTCGCGGACTGGCGGCGGCTGGAGCGGGCGTAGGAGCGGCGGCGGTCCACCGGCGCGAAGTGGTCGTCGAACCAGCGGGCGAGCTCGACGTCCCAGGGGACAGGGGGCTCCGCCAGGGCGCGGATGTCCTCGACCAGCCCGGCGGGAAGCAGTCCCCGCCCGCGGTGGTAGCCGAGGCCGTCGGCCAGGCAGCGCCGGTAAAACTCATCCAGGTCCGTTCCCCATCCGGGGTCGCCGGTATCGGTGAGCCGCCTGGGCAGGATGTCGCAGGCACCGGGGCCGCGCCAGGTCGCGCACTTCCAGGCGCGGCGGCGCCACGTGACCACCTCGTCGTAGACCTCCTCGGCGGACTTGCCGCGCAGCGACGGGTCGTAGAGCGCGCCGTCCGGCAGGTCGCCGACCTCCATCTCGGCCGGCCAGCCGTTGATCACGAAGTCGCAGGCCACGTTCCACAGCCAGGGATCGCGACCGCCGCCGCGGGTGTCGTGCCGCAGCCCGGCGTGCAGCAGTTCGTGCGCGATCACGAACCGGCGCTCGCCGTCGTCCAGGCCGCAGAGCGGATTGACGTACAGTTCGGCGGCGGCCGGGCTGATCGCCGCGGCCGAGATACCGTGCGTGCGGCACACGTCGGCGTCCTCGACCAGCTTGAACGCGGCGGCGAGCCCGCCGAGCAGCGGGTAGGAGGAGATGAACCAGCCGAGCGCCTGACGCCACCTCGTCTTGCGGCCGGCGTCGCCGGACAGGCTCTCGGTCACCCCGCCCGCGATGTCCACGGCGGCACCGACCGCGCTCGCCAGCCCGGCCGCCAGCAGGTCGGGCCAGTTCACCGGCCTCGGCCAGGAGCCGGGCGGGCGAACGCCGTCCCATCGGAGATCACCGGCGGGCCCCGCGGTCCCTGCTCCGCCGAGGAAGGGCGGAGTCTCCAGGGAGCGGAGCCGCTCCGCGAAGGGACCCTCGCCGTCCGACCCGCCGGCCAGGTGGTCGTGGTCGGTGGGGCCGCCGAGTCCTTCCGGCGGCCGGCCGACCTTCAGGTGGGAAAGGAACCTGTGGAGAACGGCTCCTCATGCCTGGGCGGCGCGGTCGTCAGGTGGTCCGGGCGCTGGCTGATGTAGTCGATGACCCAGGGGTGAATACCGCTGTCGGGGACGCCGCGGGTGGCGCGGGCCCGGGCGGGGCCGTCCTGGTAGGACGGGCGGGGGAACAGGCCGCTGTAGCCGCCGCCGGAGGCTTCAGTGTTGTCGTTCCAGGCCATCTCGCCCAGGTAGGCGCCGTCGGGGGTGGCGTCCAGGATGGTGCCGCCGACCCCGAGCACCAGCGGGTCGGAGGCGGGCAGGCTGACCTGCACCGGCGGGCCGGCCGGGTGGCTGCTGATCGCGCCGAAGTCTCCGGAGGAGGCGACGACCGTGACGTGCTGGTCGCGGGCCCGCTCCAGCGCCTGGTTCATCGCGGCCGCCTCGACACGGGTGAGGAAGTGCTCGCCGACGCTGACGCTGATCGAGACCACCGCGGCGTGCAGGGCGACGCCATCCTGGATCACCTTGGTGACCGCGGCGGCGATGTTCGCGGGGCTCGCGATGACGTCCTGGGGCACCAGGACGACGTCGAGGCTGGCGTCAGGCGCGATCGCGTGCACCATCTCGGTGTCGCCGATTTCCTCGCCGCCGGCGAGGTAGGGCGTCGCGGACCTGGCGATGGTGTTCACGACGTGCAGGCTGGCCTGGGGCAGGCCGAACTTGGCGTCGAACGCGGCCAGGTCCTGGCGGATATCGGTGGACGGCGGGGCCGCGGCCGGTTCGGGTCCTACGACCACGGTCTCGCCGCGTCCGTCGATGCCGCGGCGCAGCAGCGGCGCGACGCCGTAGGCCACCTGATACGCCTGCGGGCTGTAGCACGGTGGCGCCTTCACCCCGGCCGGCTCGCAGTTCAGCGCGGTCCCGGCGGCCGGCGGCCTGGCGGCCGCGCGGCGGGCGGTCGGTTCGGCGGCGAGATCTTGTTCATGTGTATCGCGTCTCCTCACTCGGGTGTTGGCGGGCCTTTCATGCCACGACCTCCGTCTCGCTGGTGCTGATCTATTTATCTATATACATGTGACAAGGATACAGCAAGGGCGGCCGCATCTGAGCGTGGGTGCTGCGCAGCCTGCCTGGCCCCGCCCCGGGTGCTTTGATGGGGTCATGACGACTGAGGAGGAAGCGCCGCGGGTGATCAGCGCCAGTCGCGAGATCGCGGCTGGGCCAGAGCGGATCTTCGAGCTGATCGCGGATCCGGCGATCCAGCCGAGCTGGGACGGCAACGACAACCTGGCCGCCGCCGCGGCCGGGCAGCGGGTCCACCGGGTGGGTGACGTGTTCATGATGACGCTGACCCACAGCGGGGTCCGGGAGAACCACGTGGTCGAGTTCGAGGAGGGCCGCCGGATCGCCTGGATGCCCGCCGAGCCGGGGCTGGAACGGCCCGGGCATTTGTGGCGATGGGAGCTGGAACCAGTCGGCGCTTCGGGCACCCTGGTCACCTGCACCTACGACTGGACCCGGCTGACCGACGAGACGCGCTTGCGTCGGGCGCGGGCGACCACGCCCGAGCGGCTGCGGGCCTCGCTCGACCTGCTCGCCGCCCTCGCCGAAGGATCCTGACCGCTTAGTGCTGGTAGGGGTTGGACGGCAGGGTATTGCTGCCGGACACCGACAGGTACAGGTCGGTGCCTTGGGTGCCCTCCGCCGTGTAGATGAACGCCGTCTCCAGCACCGTGCCGTCCTGGGGGTCCTCGAAGGTCTGCTCGTCGACGCGGGCGGCGCTGTCGTAGCGGCTGATCTCCACGGCCGCCCGGCCGAGGGCGTCGGTGGCACCCGTACGGACCTGCACGCCGGGTGTCTCCGCCAGCACCTTGTACAGGGCGGCCCGCAGCGCCGGCCCGACCAGCGGGTTCCACAGCATGGTGGTGGCCTGGCCGAAGACGAGGTCGTCGGCGGTCAGGCCCGGCGCAGCGGCGGGGAAGGCTCCCTTCTTCCCGTGCTCGGCCAGGATCCGCTGCTCCAGCGCCTGCGCCTGTGCCTGCTGCTGCCGCGCCTGGGCGAGGAGCACGGCGCGCAGCGCGGACGGATCGGTGGGCATGGCGTCGAACGCCGCCTCGGTGGGTGATCCGTGCCGGTCCACGGGCAGTTCGTCCGGCACCCCGGCGCCCTGCTGGTAGGTCCAGATGTCACCGGTGAGGCTGTCGATGATGCTGGTCTTGTCGTAGCCGTCCTGCTTTTCTGTCATCTCGACATAACGGCCTGCCGGGCGTTTCGACGCGGCGGCCGCGGCCGAGCTCAGCCCGTACAGGGCCCGCTGGGCGGCGGTCAGCCTGAGGGCGGGCGTAGTGACGGGGAGCGCGGAGGCCGAGCGCCCGGGAGCCGGGCGCGGCACGCCGCCTGGCGCGGACGCGACGACGGCGAACGCCGTCCCGGCCGCGGCGCCGGTCACCACCGCGCCCAGGGCACGGTTCCGCAGCCGCCTGCGGCGGTGCCTGCGGATGATGGCCGCCGTGACGGCGGCGGGCGCATGCAGGTCATCGGTGCAGCGGTTCAGCAGCGCGCACACGACGTCCTCGTCGATTCCTGGCATGATGCTCCTTAACTCGTTGTGCCTGCGGCGTCGAACAGGGCGAGGAGCCCAGGCTGGACGCGCAGCTGCGCGACCGCGCGGGATGCCGTGCTCTTGACCGTCCCGGCCGAGACGCCGAGCAGATCGGCCACCTCGTTCTCGCTGAGATCCTCGAAATAGCGCAGGACGACGATGGCGCGCTGCTGGGCGGTGAGCGTGCCGAGCGCGGCGAGCAGCACCGGGCGCAGCTCGACCCCCGTCACCGGATCGCCGGAGCGCGGGTCGCTGCTGTCGTGCTCGGTGAACAGCTCCCTCGGACGACGCTGCAGCGCCCGCGCCCGGTCGATGACGATGTTGTGCATTACCCGGCGGCAGAACGCCCGCGGGCTCGCCACCCGCGACCACCGCATGGCCAGCCGGTGCAGCGTCTCCTGGTAGACGTCCTCTGCCGCGTCCGGATCGGAGGTGAGCAGTGTCGCCATCCGCAGCAACGCATCACCGGACTCGGTGACGAAGCCCTCGAACGCACGTACCTGCCTGGCATCCACATGATCCCCTGACTGTCGCCTCATCCCCATAGACGATGTATCAGCGGATTACGTTGATGCCCCGAGGGCTTGTCCTCAGCCTGGGCCGACAGTTAGGTACGTGACCGGCCCGAGGCTGGCCGGCGATACCGGCGGCGGCCTGGGGCTGAGCCCGAAGTCGGTCACCTGGAAGGTCGCGACGTCCACCACCAGGGACAGGTACCGGCCTGTCGGCGCCCTGGATCCCGGCGGTCCCGTCGCGTCGTTGGCGGTGAAGCGGCCCTGCATCGTCAGCAGGAACACCCGGACGCCGCCCGAGCCGGGCACGAAGTCACCCGGCGTGGCCGAGGTCAGTGCCCTGGCGTGGGTGGTCAGCACTGCCGTTACCTGCGATGGGGCGGGGTCCCCGTCGGAGCGGGCGACGCTCGCCGCGATCGCGGTCAGCCTCGGCACCGCCGAGGCGGGTACCGGCGATCCAGTCGGGGTGGGGACCGGCGATCCAGTCGGGGTGGGGAC
>JBOHCG010000367.1:0-7798 GCA_050698735.1 Streptosporangiaceae bacterium
ACGGGCTGGGCCTGGTCGTAGACAGCACGCCGCTGCGCACCGAGGCAGAGGGCAGGCAGGACTACGACTGGTCCACCCAGCGAGGCTGGAAGGTGGTCAACGACAACGTGCGGAACGGCCTCGGCACCCCGGTCGGCTACAAGCTGGTGCCCTCGGCTGCGTTCCCGCCGCTGCTCGACCCGTCCGCGCCCGCCTTCAAGCGTGCCGAGGTCATCGGGCACACGCTGTGGGTGACGCCCTACCACCCGGACGAGCGCTGGCCCTGCGGTGACTTCCCGAACCTTAGCGAGCACGACGCCGGCCTGCCGGCCTGGACCGCGCGGGACCGGCCGATCGAGAACACCGACGTCGTGCTCTGGTACGTGTTCGGCATTCACCACCTCACCCGCCCGGAGGACTGGCCGGTCATGCCGTGCGACACCGTGTCGTTCTGGCTCAAGCCGTTCGGCTTCTTCGACCGCAACCCTGCCCTGGACGTCCCGCCGAGCCCGTGTGCTTAGCCGCTGAGCCGCCGGGCTCAGCCCGCGGCTATGGCGGCGCAGGCCCGCAGCGTGTCCAGCAGGTAGCCGGTGTGCTGCGCGTCCGGCCAGGACGACAGCTTGACCACCACGGTGCGGGCGGCGCGGTCGGCGTAGATCAGCTGACCGTGGATGCCAAGGCACACCATCACCGGCGAGCCGGAACCGCCGGGGAGCACCCAGAACTGGCTCCGGTACCACCCGCCGGGCAGCACGTACTCGTTGTCGGTGCTGGCGAACGCCTCGCGCACGCCGGGCGCGGGCGCGCACACGTCATCCAGCCAGGCCGAAGGCACCACGACGCGGCCCTGCGACCGGCCGTCGTCGGCCAGCATCTGCCCGAACCTGGCCAGGTCGCGCGCGATGGCGGAGACCCCGCCGTCGTGCACCGCGCAGCCGAGCGGGTCGCAGGTGATCTCGGCGTCGGCCTCGGCGCCGATCGGCTGCCAGATGAGGGTGGAGATGAGGTCGGCCATCCGGGTGCCGCTGGCCCGCTCGCAGACCCAGCCGAGCATGTCGCTGTCCGCCGACCGGTAGCTGAACTCCCCGCCGTGCGGCCCCTCGCGGCCTAGCGTCGCCAGGTACGGGTAGGCACCCGCCGGATCGCCGGGCCGCGCAGGCCGCCAGCCCATCGACCGCTCCATCACCCGGACCTCCGCGTCCAGGGCGGTGTAGGTCTCGCGGAACAGCACCCCGGTCCGCATGTCGAGCAGGTCGCGCACCCTGGCGCCCGCGTAGCCGGACTCCCCGATCTCCGGCACGTAGTCCGTCACGAGCGCCGGGGGATCCACCAGCCCCCGGTCGGCCAGCACCGCGGTCACGCACCCGACGAGCGACTTGGTCACCGACATGAGCAGGTGCCTTGTCCCGGGGTGCATGGCCGCGTGGTACCTATCGGCCACGACCTGCCCGTCCCGCAGCACGATGAACGCATCCGTCCAGGTCCCTGCCAGCACCTCGGCCACCGTGGCCACACTGCCGTCCAGCCGCGCCACCTGCGGACCGCCCGGACCCAGGTCCAGGCCCGGGCCGACGGGCAGCGGCACCGGCCGCCCGGCCGGGATCGGATGGCTGGGGATGAACTCGCGCATGTGCCGGAACGCCCACCGGTTGAAGGGCGGGTCCTGCCAGTTGGCCAGCGTAACCCGGTCCGCGGGCGCAGGCGGAAAGCCGGCCATGAGCTCTCGCGCCCCGTCGGCCGAGGCGGAAGCCTGGGCGCTCAGATCGGTCCCGTCCATGATCGGCACCCTACGCGCCGCCGGTTCTCAACTAGGATTCGGCTCGTGTCGCTGGACCCAGCGGGCGCGACCGCCCAGAACGTGACCGCCCAGAACGTGACCGCCCAGAACGTGACCGCCCAGAACTGGCAGGACCCGCCCTTCAACCGGTGGGGGTTCTGGCACGCCCGCGACATCCTGCCGACCCAGCGCGTGCCGCACGGGCCGGGCATAAGAGCCCTGCCCGAGTCCCCGGCCGACGTCACCCCCATCCAGTTGACTCGCTCCGACGGCGTGCCGGGCACCGTCGCCGAGGTGCTCGCCGACACCTACACCGACGCGTACCTGGTGCTGCAGGACGGCGCCCTGGTCGCCGAGTGGTACGGCCCGCTTGGCGCGCCGGGCCTGCCGCACGCGCTGATGTCGGTCTCGAAGTCCATCGTCGGCTGCGTGGCCGCCGTGCTCATCGACCGGGGCCAGCTCGACCCCGACCGCGAGATCACCGCCTACGTCCCGGAGCTGCAGAGCTCCGGCTACGCCGGCGCCACCGTCCGGCACGTGCTCGACATGCGCAGCGGCGTGAGGTTCCTCGAGGAGTACGCCAACCCGCAGGCCGACATCCGCCGCCTCGACGAATGGATCGGCTGGCCCCCCTCAAGCGACGAGCCCAAAGGCCTGTACCGGTTCCTCGCCACACTGCCCGCCGAGGCGCCGCACGGCAGCAGGTTCCTCTACCGCTCCGCCGAGTCGGACGTGCTCGGCTGGGTGTGCGAGCGGGCCTCCGGGCAGCCGATGGCGGAGCTCATCGCCACCCTCGTCTGGCAGCCGATGGGCGCCGAGCACGACGCCGACCTGATCAGCGACGGCCTCGGCACCGCGGTGCACGACGGCGGCCTGTGCGCCACCGCCCGCGACGTAGCCAGGTTCGGCCAGTTGCTGCTGGACGGGGGAGCAGTGCCGGACGGCGCGGGCGGTACCCGCCGTGTCGTCCCGCCCGGCTGGTTCCGCCAGGCCTGGGCCGTCGACTCCGACGTTCGCGGCGCCTTCGCCGCGTCGCCCGCAGAGCTCTCGTTCCCCGGCGGCTGGTACCGCAACCAGTTCTGGTTCCGCCCTGGCGCTTACGGCGACGTCCTGCTCTGCCTCGGCATCTACGGCCAGATGCTGCACGTCAGCCGGCGCACCCGCACGGTGTGCGTGAAGCTCTCGACCTGGCCGCAGGCGCAGAACCCGGCCTACCTCGAGGACACCCTGCGCGCCTTCGACGCGGTCGGCGGAACGCTGGCCGGCCGCGAGCCCCAGGATCCGGGACGCGGCCCGAAGCTAGCCGGCGTGGTGTCCGGTCTGAGCCGTCGCGGCGACACCTCCCCGCCACCCACCGTGATCTAGGAGACCGCGTCCTCGACGGCTCCGTCACGCGCGTTTAACCTGGCCTTATCCGCGCCATGGCTCGTAGTTCGGTACCCCGGGAGGCTCCGTGACCGCTCTGCCACGCTCCGCCGCATCGCCGACCCGCCGCCACCTCAACGGCATCGCCGAGGTCCGCACGTTCTTCCGGACCAACTCCCAGCCCATCTACTTCATCGGCCCGACCGCCTTCAACCTGCTCGGCATCGACCGCTGGGTCCGCAACTTCCAGTACATCGCCTACTACGACTCCTGGGACGGCAGGCATCCCCGACTGTTCGCGCCGGAGAACCGCCCCTACATCGAGTTCGAGTCGAGCGAGCAGATCAACAACTACCTGCTGCGCGACGCCGAGGTGCGGGAGCACCTGGCCCGCCGCGGCGGGACGCCGATGGTCGCGATGGTGTTCTTCGACTCCGAGACCGAGGAGATCTGCAGGGAGCAGGGCTACCAGCTGATCCTGCCGCCGGATTCGCTGCGGCGCCGGCTCGATTCCAAGATCGTCACCACCCAGCTCGGCAACGAGGCGGGCGTCCCGTCGGTGCCGAACGTCCTCGGCCAGGCCTCGCGGTGGCGATCAGCCACGTGCGCAAGCTGGGCGACCGGCTGGCCCGGGATGGCTACAAGGGCTTCCTCGAAGTCGACGTGCTCGTCGACACCGACACAGGCGCGGTGTACCTGGGCGAGCTGAACCCGCGGATCTCCGGCGTCTCCTCGATGACCAACGTGACCGCCGGCGCCTACGCCGACGTGCCGCTGTTCCTCTTCCACCTGCTTGAGTTCATGGACGTCGACTACACGATCGACGCCGAGGAGATCAACGAGCGCTGGCGCGAGCTCGCGGCGGTCGACGTCTGGTCGCAGCTGATCATGAAGGAGCCCGGCGACGAGGTGGAGCGGATCCTGGCCGCGCCGCGGACCGGATCCTGGCGGATGTCCGACGGCGGCGCGCTCACCTTCGAGCACGTCAGCAACGACTGGCACGACATCACCACCGAGGACGAGGCCTTCTTCATGCGCGTCTACGGCCCGGGCGACTACCGGTTCCACGGCGCCGACCTGGGCATCCTGGTGACCAAGGGCCGGATGCAGACCGCCGAGGGGCTCACCGAGCGGTGCCGCCGTTACATCACGGGCATCCGATCGCACTACCAGTCCGAGCCGCTGCCGCAGGCGCCTGCCGTCATGCCCATCGCCTACGTGAAGTAGCCTTCCGGGTGTGCTGAGCCAGTCCGTCATCGACTCCCTGTTCCCGCCAGGCCTGCCCGAGCCGGCCGACCTCGAGCGCTACTACCCGCCGCGTCATCAGCTGCCCGAAGAGGCCGAAGTCACCCGCTTCGCCCCGAGCCCGACCGGGTTCCTGCACATCGGCGGCGTCTACACCGCGACCATGGACGTCGACGTCTCCCGTCACTCCGGCGGCACCTACCTGGTCCGGCTGGAGGACACCGACCAGGCCCGGGTCACCGAGGGTGCCGCAGAGCAGTTCGCCGAGGCGTTCGACTACTTCGGCATCGCGCCGGACGAGAATGACCAGACCGGCCGCTACGGCCCCTACTCCCAGTCCGCCCGGGCGGAGACCTACCTGACCTACGTCCGCGAGCTGATGCGCCGGGGCCTGGCCTACCCGTGCTTCGCCACCAAGCAGGACCTGGAGGAGATCACCGCCGCCCAGCGGGCCACGGGCGCGCTGCCCGGCTACTACGGCAGGTGGGCGATCTGGCGGGATACCGAGCCCGGGCAGGTAGCCGAACGGCTGGCCGCCGGCGACCCCTACGTCGTGCGCTTCAGGTCTCCGGGCTTCGCCGGGGTGCGGGTCACCTTCACCGACGAGATCCGCGGCGAGCTGACCATGGACGACAACCGCAACGACGCGGTGATCCTGAAGAGCAGCGACACCGAGCCCAGGCTGCCCGTCTACCACTTCGCGCACGCCGTCGACGACCACCTGATGCGGATCAGCCTGGTCATCCGCGGCGAGGAGTGGCTCTCCTCCGTGCCGCTGCACCTGCAGCTGTTCGACGCGCTCGGCTTCCCCCGCGTCCGCTACGCGCACATCGCCCCGTTGATGAAGCAGGAGGGCGGCAGTCGCCGCAAGCTGTCCAAGCGCCGTGACCCCGAGTCCAGCGTGGCCTTCTACCTCGAGCAGGGCTTCCCGGCCCCGGCCGTCCAGTACTACCTCCGCGGCCTGGCCAACGGCCGGCTTGCCGAGGTCCCGCTGGCCGAGGCGCTGGCCCAGCCGATCCGGCTATCGGAGTGCGGCACCGCGGGCCCGCTCATCGACATGGCCAAGCTCGACGACATCTGCGCCGACCACGTCGCCACGCTGCCGGGCGAGCTGATCCTGGCCCGGGTCACCGAGTGGGCCGCCCGTTACGACCCCGGCCTCGTGCCGATCCTCGAGGCCCACCACCCGCTCGCGCTGCAGGCCCTGGCCATCGAACGCGACGGCGACCCGAATCCGCGCAAGGACCTGCGCAAGTGGGGCGAGTTCCGCGCCGTCTACGGGTACTTCTTCAACGAGCTGTTCGCCCCGGTCACCGACCCCGCCGACGCCCGCTTCGCCGCCCTGGACCCACCCCAGGACCCGGCCGCGGTCCGCGCCGTCGCCACCGCGTTCGCCGACGCCTACCAGCCGCCGGCCCCCGACGTCGCGTGGTTCGACCAGATCCGCAGCCTGGCCCCCGACCTGGGCTTCGCCCCCAGCCAGAAGGTCTACAAGAAGGACCCCGCCAACTACCACGGCTCGATCCGCGAGGTCTCCCAGATAATCCGCATCCTGCTCACCGGCACCCCGCGCAGCCCCGACCTGCCTCTTGTCGCCGCCGCCCTGGGCACCGAAGAAGTCCTCCGCCGAGTCCGCGCCGTCCTGTCAGCCCCGTAGCCCCCGGCACCGGTCCCGCCCCGCTGAGCTCCCGAACGTCTCCATTTATGCAGAACGGGCGGTGGTTCAACTTGCCGCTCATGCCCGAGTCCCGGGTTGGCTACCGCCGGGCTCGCAGCAGTTCCTGATAGTCCCGGCCGCGAGGCACGCCGCGGACGAGCTCGAGCAGCGCGTCGTGGATGTGCCCGTTGCTGGCGAGGACGGTGCCGTCTCCGGTCAGCACGTCGTTGCCCTCCAGGTCGCTGACGCGCCCCCCCGCCTCGCTGATCATGACCGGGATCGGCGCGATGTCCTCGTAGCCCATCGCGAACCCGGCGATCACCATGGCGTCGGTCAGTCCCGAGGCCACGCCCGAGGTGGCCTTCATGCCACCGAAGAGCAGGACCTCCCGGTGCAGCGTCACGAGCAGGTCCTCCGACCACGTGGCCGGGTTGATCATCTCCACCGCTGCGCCGCGGCGCTGCCGGATGTCGCTCACCGTGATCCGCTCCGGCGATCCGTCGCCGATCCGATGCCAGCAGCCGCGGCCCCGGCCCGCATAGTAGATCTCCTGGCCCATCGGATAGCTGATGACGCTGACCGCGCCACCACCGGAGTCTTCGATGGCCAGCGAAGAGCCGCCCGCCCGGCCCCGGGCCTTGGGTTGGTGTTCCGTGAACTGCCTCTAGCATCGCGTTTTCCTTTTCGGTTTCTCAGAGTCGTAGTGCCTGTCCTGGGCAGGCCGTTGTCCCTGTCCTATAGGCCCTGGTCCGCCGGACACGCGGACACGCGGACACGCGGACACGCGGACACGCGGACACGCGGACACGCGGACACGCGGACACGCGGACACGGACGACCTAGTCACGCTGGTACGCGAGGCCGCGACGACTATCGCGGTCGGCTGCGCCTAAAGGCGATCAGCCGAGGTAGCGCTCGATCAGGGTCATCAGCTCGAGCAGGTCGAATGGCTTGGCCATGAAATCGACCGCTCCCGCCGCGAGGAGAGTATCGACGGTCTCCCTGCCGGTGTCGCCGCTGAGGATGATCACCGGGATCATGGCGGTCTGCGGCAGTGCGGCGAGCTGGCGCAGCACCTGCTCGCCGTGCGTATCGGGAAGCCTGTTGTCCAGCAGTATGAGAACCGGCGGATCCTCGATCGCCGCCTGGACGCCGTCCCGGCCGGTGCCGACCGAACGCAACTCGATCTCCGGACGGCGTCTGAGTAGCCGCTCCACGAGGCGGATGTTGTCGTCGTTGTCGTCTATGTACAACACGGTGCGCTTCGTCATGTCCGCGTCTTCTCCGAGACCACGCCGGTCGTTTCCTCGTGTGCGGCCGCCATCGAGTCGAGGAGCTCGCCGAGTTCGGTCAGGTCAAGCGGCTTGGTGAGGTAGGCGATGATCCCGCTGGAGCGCATCTGGCGGATGACCGTCGGTGCGGCCTCTGCTGACAGGACCGCGATCGGGATGCGCGCCGTGGCCGGTTCCGACTTGAGATGGATGAGCACCTCGTGTCCCGGCAGATCGGGCAGATGCAGGTCGAGCAGTATGAGGTCGGGAATCTCGCGGGCCGCGATCTCGACGCCGATCCGGCCGGACATGACCGCCTGCAGGCGGATGTCCGGCTTGGACTTCACGAACCTGGAGACCACCTCGATGTTGGCGGAGTTGTCCTCGATGTACAGCACCCGGAGGCCCGCGCCGACCGCGTCGGCGTCGCTGGCCGGCGCGACCAGCGACACCGCCGCCGCGTGTTCGTGCTCCCTGCTATCGACCATGTCCGGCACCCGGGGG
>JBOHCG010000368.1:0-7798 GCA_050698735.1 Streptosporangiaceae bacterium
GATCAGGGCCGCTCGGGACAAGGGCGACACGTCCGTGCCCGGAATCGACAACATCAGCCACAACATCTACCGCTGGGAACGCGGCGTGGTGGCCCCGGCCGAGCGCTACAAGCTCTATTACTGCACCGCCTTCGGCATCCCGTTCAGCCAGTTCGGGCCGCGGGGCACCGACCTGCAGGCGGCCGGGGGCCCCGGGCTTGCGGCGCGCCTGCCGGGCATGGTCGACCCTAGCCCTGCGACACCCGCCTCCGCCTCCTACTGTGGTACCCCACAGCCCGATGTGGGCCCCGATGTGGGTACTGGCGCGATCAGGCGAGAGGTGCTGATGGCCGCGCACGAAGGCGGCGAGCATGCCGAGCGCGCCGAGCAGCGCGGCATCGGCGAGGCCACCTTGGAGCAATTCCGCGCCGACGTGACGCGGTTGTCCGCGGATTACCTGACCGGTCAGACGTTCGACCTGTTCACCCAGATGCGGCGGGTACGGAACCGGATCGGCGAGGCGCTTGACCGGCGTCAGTGGCCGCGCGACTCGGCCGAGCTGTACCTGCTGGCGGGCTGCCTGAGCGCGTTAATGGCGGCGGCGGCCACCAACCTCGGCTATCCGCAGGAGGCCGAGGAGCTGACCCGGTCCGGCTGGGTCTACGCGACGATCATCGATCACCGTCCGCTGATGGCCCGGCTACGGCTGTGCGCGGCGTACGCCGCCTACTGGCACGGTCGTCACGGCCAGGCCGCGGACCTGGCCCGCAGTGGCCTGGACTACCTCGCCGACGGGCAGAACGCTGCCCAGCTCTACCTGTTCGCCGGGCTCGCCCGCGCCCGGCGCGGCGACAGCGAGGCCGCGCGGGACGCGATCGCGGCCGCGGCGCACGCCAGGGAGCGCGACCACGTCGACGAACTGCTGGAGATCGGCGGCGAGTTCGGCTTCTCCGCGGCAACCCACCGCTACTACGCCGGCTTCGTCTTGTCCGAGGCGGGCCACGGCGAGGCGGCCGCTGAGCTGGAACGCGCCACCGGCCTGTACCGGTCCGGACCCGGGCCCGGGGAACAGCACAGCCGCAAGTGCGAGATGCTCGCCCATACCGAGCTGGCGATCGCCCGGCTCCGCTCCGGCGCGCTGGACGCCGCGATCGGCGCCCTGGAACCCGTCCTTGCCCTGCCGCCCGGCGAGCGCACCGCCGTCCAGGCACAGCGCCTGGCTTTCCTCAGGGCCGAGCTAACCCACCCGCTCTTCCGGAACTCGCCGCTGGCGCAGGACCTCGACGAGCAGCTCGAACAGTTCTGTTCGGCGGTCCAGCAGCGGTTGGAGCAGGCCTGACCGGGGGCGAGACGCGACCGTGACGGGACGGTCAGGGCAGCGTCCACAGGCCCGGGCGATGCTGGTCAAGCACGTCGAGCAGTTCCTCGCCGTAGCGCTGCCGCCAGCGGCGCGGGTAGCAGCAGACCACGGTGCGGGACAGCCGGTCGGCCCTGTCAATTCCGTGGTCAGCCGCTGATGCCGGGCCGGTTGACCACGGCGGTCATCGTTGCCTGCATGACCGCGAACGGCACCGAGGCGTCGTCGGCGAACGCCTCGCCCCGGCACACCGCTATGGTCCGGCCCGCCCTGACCACCGAGCCCGTGATGGTGAACTGCTGTCCGGCCGCGGGCGCGAGCAGGTTGATCGTGAAGGTCACGGTCAGCACCGAGGCCTCGGGCGGCATGACGCTGTAGGCCGCGTACCCGCACGCGCTGTCCAGGACAGTGGATACCGCCCCGGCGTGCAGGAACCCGTGCTGCTGGGTAAACCTGTCGTCGTGCCGCAGCAGCATCTGCACCCGGCCCCGCTCGACGGAGATCAGCTCCACGCCGAGGGTGCGCAGCATCCCTTGCCGGTCGAGGCTGGCCCGCACCCGCTCCCGCATCGCGTCGGCCGGCTCGGCAGGTCCGCGTGCCCCGCGCTCACGGCTGGCTTCTGTCACCAGCCGATTGTTTCATCGCCCGTCACGGCTTGCGCGCCACGCCGCCCCACAGCGAGGTCGGGCCCTTCGCCGCCTGCTCAGATTCCGGCCGCCACCGGGTGACCTTCAGCACGCCGGGCTCAACCAGGTCCAGGCCGGCGAAGAACTCCGCGACTACCTCGCGGGAGCGCCCGACATGGGTAGTGTCGCCCATGTACTCATTCATCCGCCTGATCATCTCGGCCATCTGGTCCGCGTCGATGTCGCTGGCCGCGTGCGAGATCACCACGAAGCTGCCGGACGGTATCGCGTCGGTCAGCCTGGCCATGATCCGCCGGCACTCCTCCAGGTCCGGGACGTAGTGCAGGATCGCCAGCAGGATGATCGCCACCGGCCGGGTGAAGTCGAGGGTCTGCGCGGCCCGCTCGAGGATCTGGTCGGTATCCCGCAGGTCGGCGTCGAGGTAGTCGGTGACGCCCCCGGGGCTGCTCGTCAGCAGCGCCCGGGCGTGCGCGAGCACCAGCGGGTCGTTGTCGACGTAGACGATCCGGCTATCAGGCGCGGCCGCCTGGGCGACCTCGTGGGTGTTGTTGGCCGTCGGCAGGCCGGTGCCGATGTCGAGGAACTGCCTGATCCCCTCCTCGGCGGCCAGGTAGCGGACGGCCCGCGCCAGGAACGCCCGGTTGGCCCGCGCGGACGCCCGGATCTCCGGGTAGGCGGCGATGGTCTGCTCGCCTGCCGACCGGTCCGCGGCGAAATTGTCCTTCCCGCCCAGCCAGTAGTCGTAGATCCGGGCCGGGTGCGCCACCCTGACGTCGAACTCGCGTCCGCCGCGCGAGCCCTCGGCCGCCTTGCTTCCTGTCACCGCCGCGCCTCCTCGTCCGGCCCGCATGATGCCCGGTTCCGGACACGCTACGACCCAAACGAAACAGAGGTTACGCCAGGTTTGCGGGTAGATGCCTGGATATCGGACGTCCAAGATCATCTCATTATGGGTCGCCCGTCGCACGTGCGGGAGATACACGATGGAGGCGGGTGACGCCGCCGGAATGCGATCAGGACCGCTCGGAATGCCGGGCTGGTGGTGCAGGACGTGCGGTCCGGGAGGATGAGCTTGACGGAGGCTGGCATGACTGACCGGGATGCTGGGCTGATAGTGCGGGACGTGACGGTACGGGCGGTGGTGGTACCGCTGCGGCGGCCGCTGGCGACCAAGGTGGGGGACTTCTCCCTGTGGCCGTTGTTGCTGATCGACGTCACGACCGAGCAGGGCATCGTAGGCCGCGGCTACCTTGCTCCCTACCTGGTCCGCGCCGC
The DNA here is from genome assembly GCA_050698735.1 of Streptosporangiaceae bacterium. Lineage (GTDB taxonomy): Bacteria > Actinomycetota > Actinomycetes > Streptosporangiales > Streptosporangiaceae > Palsa-504. The sequence goes on from JBOHCG010000368.1 coordinate 3,259, forward strand.
CGCCGCGCTGCGGACGGCCGTCCCGACATCGCACCTCACCGTCAGCCTCCCCACCCTCAACTGAAGATCGAGGTGGCGTGGCGGACCGGTCTCCGCCGGGTTGCTGGGACCGGCCGATGCTCTTGGGCCGGTCGTGTTGTGCCGTATATGTTCGTGTTGTAGCCGTTTGATTCCTCAAGGTCTGCTCTGGTGCTGGATGGCAGGGGGGCTGGTCGGCCGGTGGAAGATCTTCAGCCCGGTGATCCTGACAGCGTGGGCAGCTACCGGCTGCTGGGCAGGCTGGGTAGCGGCGGCATGGGGCAGGTATTCCTGGCAGTGTCCCCGGGCGGCCGGAAGGTCGCGGTCAAGCTGATCCTCCCGTGCACGCGGGCAGCGCGCATTTCCGGGAGCGGTTTGCCCGGGAGATCGAGGCGGCGCGGCGGGTCGGGGGCTTTCACACGGCACTGGTAGTCGATGCCGATCCTGATGCGGATCCGCCGTGGATGGTGACGGCCTATGTTGAAGGGCTGTCGCTGGAGGCGGCGGTGGCCCGCGGTGGGCCGCTGCCGCCGGACCAGGTATGTGCGCTGGGGGCCGCGCTGGCCGAAGGGCTGGCCGCAATCCACGCCTGCGGCCTGGTGCATCGGGACCTGAAGCCGTCGAACGTGATCATGGCAGGAGACGGACCGCGGATCATCGATTTCGGGATCGCCCGCGCCGCCGATGCGGCCACGCTGACCACGGCCGGCGCGGTGATCGGCACGTTCGCGTATATGTCCCCCGAGCAGCTCCACGGCAACCCGGCCGGCCCTGCCAGCGACATGTTCTCCCTCGGCTGCGTGCTGGCGTTCGCTGCGACCGGCCGACTCCCGTTCGGCGACGATTCTGCCGCTGCTGTCCTGCTCCGTATCATCACCGAGCCGCCGGACCTGGCCGGCCTGGCTGACGAGCGACTCCGCCAGCTGATCGGGGACTGCCTGGCGAAGAATCCTGATGCCCGGCCCGCGGTGCCGGCCGTCCTTGCCGCCCTCACCAGTGCCGGCCCTGTGCCTGTCCGCGTCACCAGCCGCGACGAGGCGCCAGCCGCTGCCGACCGGGACGTGCGGACACGGACCCAAGGCGCGCCTGGCGGGATCTCGGCTGCCGACGTCTTCGAGCCGCCAACGCCGATCAAGATCAGGCAGCGTCGCCCGCCACGCATGACCATGATCGTCATCGCCGTGCTGGCCGGCGTCCTCGGGTTCAGCGCGTACTATCTGGGATTCTCTCGCGGCGATAAGCCTCCCGCGGCGGATGGCACACCGCACGCAACCGCGCTCCGGACACCCGGGCTCTCGCCGACGCCGGGCGCGTCGCCGACGCCGAGGCCCGTCCGTGTCGTCATCCGCATCGCGGCGCTGGAGGATTGCTGGGTCCAGCTCACGACGGTCAGCAGCGGAGAGCAGATCTTCATGGGTACTGTCCAGGCGGGGTCCTCGATGAGCTGGACGGAGTATCAGGCAGTCAACATGAGCTTGGGCAACCCTTCCTCGGTCGAGCTGACGGTGAACGGGAAGTCCGAGAACACTGGCGGTCCCGATCCGGACACGATCACGATCAGCCCGCCGCGGAACTAGCCGTCCGGCGCCGTAGGCTCCCGGAAGCGCCGGCCGCCTGAGGATGGCCCAGCGGGTGGGTAGGCGAGCCCGGCGGATCTGCCCGTCAGGGCCGGTCCGTCGTCAGAGAATCCCGGAGTGGCTTTCGCCTATGACCATGTCCATCCGCACGTGTCAGCAGCTCCCATACCGCGGTGCGGCCGGTAGCGGCCCGGGGTTCACGAGTGCGCCGTCGCGTAGGCGATCACCGTGCGGGCGTCGGCGTGTTCGGCATACAGGCCAGAGCGCGGGTCGTCTTCGGCGACCCGCCAGACCCCGTGAGCCTTATCCCAGAAGGCGGACCACCCGGTGTGGCCGTCCAGGAACGCCGCTATCCGCGCGGCGTCATCTGGGGCTGGTACGTGAATCATCGGGTTATTCCTTAGCTTCCGGGCGGCTGGCTGTTCCTGTCGGGCGGGGGAGATTTCCGCGACTCGGCTCGCTGGGTACGGCGGGCTGGGCGGGCGGATGCGGGGGCGCAGCCCCAGGCGGGCTAGGGTTCTGGGAGGGTCCGCTCGGGGGCTGCCGTCATCCGTCCCCCGTCGCGACCTGCCCGGATCGCGGCGCGGGTAGGGGGCCTGCCGTGCCAGGTGTCGGGTCTGGCCTGCTGCCCGGCGCCGTGGCGCTGGCCGAGCTCGGCGTCGAGCACGCCGAGGTAGGTGCGGGCCCCGAGCCCGGCCGCAGCAGGCTCAGGCCGACAGCGGCGTCGTGGCGGACGGCGCGCAACTCGTCGTCGGGCATGTCCTCGATCAGCCGGGCGAGGTTGTGCTCACGCATGGCGGGCCGCGATCTTGGCCCGGCCGTCCTGCTCGGCGCTGACTGCGGCGAGAGCGGTGCGGAGGCTGGCGAGCGCTGGCGATGCGGGGTGCTCACGCTCGCAGGTTCCGATCGCGTGCTCCAGTTGGCAGCGGTAGCCGACCAGCTCGTAGGTGGTCAGCGCGGGCAAGGGGTGCGGGGGCGGTTCGACGGCCGCTGGGTCGGTAGGCATCGCTGGTCCTCACGGCATCGGCGGTATGTCCTGGCGGGACGACGCGCACCTGGCGGGGTTGCGGCTGGTGCGCGGTTCCCGGTGCCAACCGTGCCAGGCCGGGCGTACGGTGGGAAGTACACCAGGATGCACGGTGAGTGCGTGCGTTCGCGGGTGACACGGTGAAATGCAGAAGGCTCCGGTGAAGTGTCATGTCCAGGGTGAAGCCGCCGAAGTCAGAGGTGAAGACCACGTCGCTGGCGGCGTTCGCGTCGCAGCTGCGGGCGTGGCGGCTGCGGGCGGGCTGGACTCAGGTGGAGCTGGGCCAGAAGATGGGGAACTCGGCGTCGCTGATCAGCGGTGTGGAGAGCCTGGACAAGCCGCCGACGGCTGAGTTCGCCAGGGCCTGCGACGCGGCGTTCGGCACGCCGGGTTTTGATGACGCCGCCGGGATGCCGGGGACGTTCGTGACCTTGTATGAGCTGGTGGCGCGCGAGGCGTATCCGGCGTTCTTCGCTCCGGTGGTGCCGTTCGAGCGGGAGGCGGTCCGCATCCACGGGTGGGAGCTGGGTGCGATCCCGGGACTGCTGCAGACCGAGGAGTACGCGCGGGCGATGATCACGTCGGGCCGGCCGAACGACAGCGGTGAGGCTGTGGACAGGCTGATCGCTGCCCGGATGGACCGGCAGGCCATCCTGGGTGGGGAGCATCCGCCGATGCTGTGGTACGTGATCGATGAGGGCGTGCTGCGGCACGTGGTCGGCAGCCGCGCGGTGATGGCCGCGCAGGTGGACAGGCTGGCCGGGGCGGCCGGCATGCCGGGTACCGTGATCCAGGTGCTGCCGTTCACGGGAGACAACCACGCAGGGTCCGACGGGCCGATAGCCGTCTATGAGTTCGCCGCCGCTCCGAGTGTCTGCTATACGGAGTGCTACGCGGGCGGCAGGATCGTCGAGGCCCCTGCGGAGGTAGCGCACCTGATGACGGTGCTGAACCTGATCCGGGCGTCGTCGCTGTCTCCCCGCGAATCCCTAGAGCTGATCCGGCGGATACGGAGTGAGATCACATGACGACTGGAATCACCGGCTGGCGGACGTCCAGCTTCTCCGGTTCTCAGGGCGGGAACTGCGTGGAGGTCGCCGGGCACGGCCGCCACGTGCTGGTCCGCGACACCAGGCAGGCCGAGACTGGCCCGGTGCTCGGCTTCTCTGCAGCCGCCTGGCGCCGGTTCGCCGGGCAGGTCAAGCGGTCCTGAGCGCCTGACCCGGCCCGGAGCGGGCTGCCGTCAGACGGGCGCTGCGGCGGGCGCAGTGCCCCTTCGGCGTGTCAGGGATCGTTTCCTCGCCGGAGTGGTGCAAGTATCACGCACGGCACCCATATCAGCCACTTCAGCACGCAGCCCATCCCAGCCAAAGGATGCAACTGGCCCGGCGGGACCGGGAGTTGCTGGCAAGGTAGAGGCGACGGTTTTACAGCCCGTCCCTCCTGCCCGAGTCACCCGCCGATGACCAGCATGGACGCCGTCCGAGGCGCGTTTCGGGGCCGCCGCCGTCCGCTATGCGTCCGTGCGTGCCGGAACCCGGGGGCGCCGAATCCACGGACGGGCACGGACGGCGAGGACAGGAGCGGTGTGCAGACCGTCCGCAGGAGCGGTGCGCTAACCGTTCTGCGTCAGCACATGCTTCCTGACCTGCTGATTCACACTCTGCGCTTGAGTCTCTTCCCCGGATTTGTCAGTGGTCGCCGCTAGAGTGGGGTTCCGCCACCGTTAGCGTGTCGCTACGACGCGTAGGGCGGCGAGGAGGATGCGATGACGAGTTAGGGGCGGCATGGAGCGTGAGGTCTTTACGTGGAAGCGCAGGACCCTGGAGTTTCGCACTTTTGGGGATCGGCGGTTCCCTGCGGTGACAGGCAGGCGAATATCGCGACACGTCGGGTTTGCATGGCTTCGGTGCATGAT
>JBOHCG010000369.1:0-7772 GCA_050698735.1 Streptosporangiaceae bacterium
TTGAGCGCGGCCGCCTTCACCGTCACCATCGCCCACCCGTCCGGGGCCGTCGGCTCCGGACGCTCGCCGAGCTCGAGCCCGGACAACGGATCATCGACGTCGATACGCGCGGCAGTCACAGCGAACATGACCCACACCCTACAGAACCGCAGACCGGAGCCAGGGCCCGCGGTCGCGGCCGGCCCGGCGCCGACCCACGTCATCCGGGCTTAGGCAGCGCATGGTTGTGGCAACGTGCACACAAGGGTGTGCACGGTGCCACAACCATGCCTAACCCCAGGGCCGACCCGGGGCCGACCCCGCAGATAGGGCCTACGCCTGCGGGACCCGGCCCGGCCGGGCAGTGGCCGCAACCCCGCGCCAGCGGGAAGAAGCAGGAACCCGGCACCGCAGCCGCGGGTCAGCCCGGGACCGCCGCCGGGCAACCGGCGGCGGCACGTCATGTGCTAGCTCATGCCCACTGACCGCAACGGTGTCCCGTGTAGCCAATGTGCCACAGAACGCCGGCGTGCTGCTGGCATCTGTCCCGCGGATGGTGTAATACTCGATACCGGCAACAGGCCATTACATGACCAACCTCCCCGTGACTCGGGACGGGCGGCTAGGGAACGCCAGCCAGGGGTACGGAACGCCAGCCAGGGGTACAGAGTGGATCTCAACTCCTACGCTGAACTCGCGGTACGGCTAGCGAACACGGCCGGTGCCGGGGGCGAGGACGGTGACAGGCTCGCCAACCTGGACGGGTTGCGCGCCCTGGTCGCCGACCGCGAGCACCTCAACACCGGCGTGACCCGCAACGACATTGACTCGCTGCGGGGCCTTCGCGCTGAGTTCCGCGCCTTCTTCGTCGCCTGCGCCGAAGGCGACGGCGAGGACGCCGCGTCGCGGCTGAACGCGCTGCTCATCCAGCACCCGGTCCATCCGCAGTTGTCCGGGCACGACGGCCAGCCCTGGCACGTGCATTACGCAGAGAGCGGATCGGTCGCGGACAAGTACGCGGCCGGGGCGGTCATGGGCCTCGCCGTCCGGCTTTCCGACCTTGGCATCGACCGGTTCGGCGTCTGCCAGGCGGCCGGCTGCCAGGGGGTGTTCGTCGACACCAGCACCGGCAATACCAGGCGCTACTGCTCCGACCGCTGCATGAACCGGGCGAACGTGTCCGCGTTCCGCGCCCGCAAACACGGCGAAGACGAACCAGACGCCAAGGCTCCGGGCGCCATCGCGTAGAGCGGGTTAGGAGCCGGGCTGACCAAGGCCGTGGCCAAGGGAGGCGGGGTCGCTCGGCATCACCGTGAACGTCGTCTGCCCGGGACTGGTGGTCACCGGCCTGGTCCGCCGGGGCGGCAGGAAGGGACTCGGCCGGTCAGGGCTGGATGTGGTGGTCGCCCGCTACAGTCAGGACGCCGCGCTGGGCCGGCCGGTCGCCGTCAAGGAGGTCTCGCCGTCGCGGTGCTGCTCGCTTCGGACGCCGGGTCGGGGGTCACCGGGGCGTGCATCTCGGTTGACGGCGGCACGGCAGCCTACTAGCCTGGCTTGGTGGCCCAGTGACCAAGGACTGGACAGCTGCGGTCGCTGTCGGCGACGGCAGCGAGAACATCGAACCGATCCTTGCCGGCGAACTGGACGATCCGGCTTCGCGCGTGTTCCGGCTGTCGGCCAGGGACTCGGTAGCCGATTACCTGGCCACTCTGGAGCTACTCGCATGAGCGGTCCTGACGGCCGGGAACGCCGCCCTGGCCTGCCGCGCTGGCTCAGCACTTCGGCCGGTCGGCGGCCGGGCAGGGTCAGCGAGCGCGTGCGGCGCCCGCAGCCGTTGCTGAAGCAGCGCATGCCGTCCGGCCGCGGAGCGATGGAGCAGCCGAACATCACCAGCGGCGGGGCCGGGGTCCTCACCCCCCGGTTCTGGCTGATGGTGGTCCTGGCCGGCGTCGCCGCCGGCCTGCTCGGCGCGCTGATGATGCTGATCTTGTTCAACGTGCAGTATGCGGCGTTCGGCTACCACTCGGGTAGCCTGCAGCACGGCGTGGAGCAAGCATCCGCGGCGCGGCGGGTCGGGTCCTTGCTGATCGCGGGCGCGTTCGGCGGTGTCGCGTGGTTCCTGCTGCGCCGTTACACCAAGGGCGAGCCGTCGGAGATCGACGAGGCGGTCTGGAGCGGGGACGGGCGGCTGTCGTTCCGCCGCTGCCTGGGCAGCTCGGTGATCTCCGAGGTCGTCATCGGGATGGGCGCCTCGATCGGCCGGGAGTCCGCGCCCAAGCTGCTCGGCGGCGCATCAGGCAGCCTCCTGGCCGACTGGGGCGGCCTGTCGGCGCAGCAGCGGCAGTTGCTCGTCGCGTGCGGCGGCGGCGCCGGGCTCGCCGCCGTCTACAACGTCCCGCTCGCCGGCGCCCTGTTCACCGCCGAGATCCTCATCGGCAGCATCACCCTGCCCGTCATGCTGCCCGCCATCGCCTGCTCCGGGATCGCGACCGCCACGGCCTGGGTATACCTGCCCGATCACGCTGTCTACGAGGGCATCCCCGACTACCGCTTCACCTGGCCGGTGATGACCTGGGCGCTGCTGGCCGGGCCGGTCATCGGGCTGATCTCGGCCGGCTACATCCGGCTCATCGGCTGGGTGTCGCACCACCGCGCCACGGGAACCAGGGCGCTGTTCGCGCCGGTGATGGCCTTCGGCGTCCTCGGCCTCATCGGCATCTGGTACCCGCAGCTGTTCGGGAACGGCCTGGACATGGCCCGCGACGCGTTCCTCGGCACTGGCAGCTTCGGCCTGTTGCTCACCCTGTTCGCGCTCAAGCCGCTGGTCACCGCCGGGTGCCTGGGCAGCGGGGCATCCGGCGGCCTGTTCACCCCGACGCTCAGCACCGGCGCGGTTCTCGGCGGCGCGCTCGGCATCGCCTGGAACCTGGCCTGGCCCGGCTCCCCGTCCGGAGCGTTCGCGATGATCGGCGCGGCCGCCATGATCGGCGCGGCCATGCAGGCGCCGCTGTCCGGCCTCGCCCTCGTCCTCGAGCTCACCCACAGCGGCTTCGCTCTGATGGTCCCCATGATGGCGGCGACCGGGATCGCCACGCTCGTCGCCTTCCACGTCGACGGGTACTCCATCTACTCCGCCCGGCTACCGGCGTATACAGACAGCGCGCCCGCCACGCCAGCGGATAGCCCGACGTAGCGGACCGTCCAGCAGCCTCCGGCACGTCTGAGGCGCGTTATGTGGGCTGACAGGCTCCTCGCCCAGCTCCGGGACAAGCGCCGCCACCGCCACCACCAAAGAACGCCAGCGAGTGCTGCGCGTGCTCATCAAGGACGTCCTCATCGGCCCGGAACAGATCACCATCCAGCACCGCATCCCGATCCGGGACCACAACCCCGCAAGCGGGCATCACACCGCCGAGCACGATACGGAGGGTGACCACCACCCGGGTTATCCATTGCGTTGGGGACGTGGTCGGCGAACCCTCCGCCATCGGCTGCCTGATCCCGTCGACCATCACCCCGGCCTCCAGATACGTAGCTCCGGAGGAGCTTGAGGACCTCGCGGTCATCCATCTTGCGCGCCACCCACGCCATCAGCACATCGAACTGAACCCGGTCAAAGAACCGGTCCAAGTCGATGTCTGCGACCCACCGACTGGAGACGTTACCGCCAGGCCAGCGCCAGCCAGTCACTGCCGTGACCTGCGTTATGAAAATGAATCCAGGGGAATACTTCTCAGCAATCGAGATGATCTCTACGATGTTTTTTACTCGGCGCATACGAGACGCTCACCTGCGCCGGGCACACTTCGCATGGAGGTAACAAGCCGTGCGGGGCATGATCGGAAAACGAGATTGATCACGTAACTGAAAACTGCTGGGTACCGGTCACCGGGCTGGCAGATGTCAGCCTGCCCGGGCCGGATAGGGAGAAAACCCGGGCCGTCGAGCGCTGCTCGCCTGCTGGCAACGACTCGGCGGCAGGATCCGGCGGTCCAGGCGAGAAGAGAGGCCAGGATCGCCGAGCGGGCTAACGTGCGATATTCGATACCCAAACATGATCAGCTGGATTTGCCAGCAGAACGAGGTGACCCGTCGTGGCTATAGGTCAAGAGGCGCATATCGCGGGTACAGCGGAGTTCGAGGCCGCCGACCGCAGCCTCAAGAAGACCATGGGCTTCCAGCACCTGCTGTTCCTGTCGGTGACCGCCATCATCGGGTCCGGCTGGCTGCTCGCGGCGCTGGCCGCTGCCGCCGTGGCGGGCCCGGCGGCGATCATCTCCTGGGTCATCGGCGGGATCTTCGTGATCTTCATCTCGCTGACCTACGCCGAGGTGGCCGGGATGCTGCCGCGCAGCGGCGGGATCGTCCGCTACCCGCACCTCACCCACGGCGCCTATACCGGCTGGCTGATAGGCTGGACCTACTGGTTGTCAGCGATCACGGTGCCCGCGATCGAGGCGGAGGCCGTCGTCACCTACGTCGGCAGCCAGTTCCCGAGCAGCGGGATACTCGTCACGAAATCCGGCGTCCCGGAGATGCAGTGGCCCAAAGGCATCTTGTTCGGCATCGGCCTGATGGCGCTGTTCTTCGTGCTGAACTTCTTCGGCATCAGGCTGCTCAGCGAGGCCAACCGCTGGGTGACCTGGTGGAAGATCATCATCCCCTCGCTGACCGCGATCTTCCTGTTCACGATCGCGCACGGGGCCAACTTCAGCTCGCTCAGCTACCACGGCCAGGGCGGCTTCGCCCCGTATGGCACCTCCGCGATCTTCGAGGCGCTCTCCACCACCGGCATCATCTTCTCCTACCTCGGCTTCCGCCAGGCCCTGGACTACGCCGGCGAGGCCCGCAACCCGCAGCGGCACGTGCCGATGGCCACGATCTTTTCGGTGGTCATCGGGATGGTGATCTACGTCGGGCTCCAGATCGGCTTCATCGGCGCGGTGCACTGGAACGTCGCCGGCGTGCACATCGGGGACTGGGCGGGCCTGAGCTCGAGTTCGTGGGCGAGTTCGCCGCTGGTCAGCGCGCTGCGCGCGGCCGGGGTCGGCTGGCTCGCCACCTACGCCTGGATCCTGCTGGTCGACGCCGGCATCTCCCCGTCCGCGACCGGCTGGGTGTACCTGGGCACCTCCACCCGCACCAACTACGGCCTGTCGGTGAACGGGCTGCTGCCGAAGGCGCTGCAATGGCCGAACCGGTGGGGCATCCCCTGGGTCTCGGCGGTCATCGCCGCGGTCATCGGGTGCATCTTCTTCATCCCCGCGCCGAGCTGGTACACGCTGGTCGGCTTCATCACCTCCACCACCGCACTCACCTACATCATGGGCGGCGTCGGTCTGCCCGTGCTGCGCCGGTACGCGCCGAACCTGGCCCGGCCGTTCCGGCTGAGGTGGATGTGGCTGTGGTCGCCGGTCGGATTCCTGGCCGCGATGATGATCGTGTACTGGTCGACCTACAAGACCCTCACCTCGGTCTACGGCACCGTCTTCATCGGGCTGCCCATCTTCGTCTGGTACTACGCGCCCACCCGCGGCTGGTTCACCTCCGCGCTGAACAGGAACCTCGCCATCGCCCTCGGCTTTGTCTACCTCGGCGCATGGGTCTACATCCAGGACATGGGCGGCTGGCTGCTGCGCGTCACGCCGCCCGCGTCCGGCTCCTGGGGCTTCCTCGTGTACTGGATCGCGCAGAGCGCCGACATCCTGTTCTTCTGCGCGGTCTTGTGGCTGCTGACCAAGCGCCCCGGGCGCCGGCACGTGGAGAGCTGCATGTGGCTGATCTGCATGCTGATCGCGGTGCTCCCGGTCTCCTACTACGGGCAGTTCGGCCCGGAGAAGGTGCCCGCCATCCAGTTCCCGTGGGGCACGCTGATCGCCGTCGGCATCGGCATCATCGCCTTCGCCTGGGGCGTCGCCAGCGGGCTCAACACCGACGAACTGCAGGAAATCACCAGCGCGTCCAGCCCCGGCCCGCCCGGCCCGGGCACCCCAGCCGCCGCCCCGGAGGAACCCGCGCAGGAGACCGGCCCCGAGCCGGGAGAGGCCGCCGCCTGAGGCACGTCCCGGCGTCGCGCGCACCCGGAACCAGCCGGCCGTTCGGTAGCAAAGAAAAGGGCGCGGGCGGGCGGCCGAGCACAGGGCTCAGCCAGTACGGCGGCGCCGGTAGCGCAGCAGGACGCGGCCCTCGATCAGCGAGGCGGGGACCGGGCCGAAGCAGCGGCTGTCGGTCGCGCCCGCGGCCGGGTTGTCCGAGGTGAGCCACCAGCCGCTGGCCAGGCGGCGGGCGGCGCGCTTGACGAGCAGGAAGTCCGGCCGGTCCGGGTGGCGGGCAATCACGATCTGGCCGGGACGGATCCTCGCGGTGCGCCTGGCCAACAGCCAGTCGCCGGGGCGCAGGGCGGGCTCCATGGACCGTTCGGCGACCTTGACCCGGAGCAGGGGCCAGTGCACGGATCCCTCCAGGTGTCGGCCCTCCAGGTGCCGGCCCTGGCGGGGGGGTAGTGTCGGGTCTACAAGCTACAAGTGCGGAGAAAGGGAACCGATGAGGCTGCTCACACGCCTGCTCGAGCCGAAGGCCATCGCCCACGCCCACTGCGACCTGCCGTGCGGAGTCTATGACCCAGCGCAGGCCAGGATCGAGGCGGAATCCGTCAAGGCCATCGACGAAAAGTTCCAGCAGAACACGGACCCCGGGTTCCGGGCCCGCTGCCTGATCATCAAGGAACAGCGTTCCGAGCTGGTCAAGCACCACCTGTGGGTGCTGTGGACCGACTACTTCAAGCCGCCGCACTTCGAGAAGTACCCGCAGCTGCACATGCTGTTCAACGAGGCCACCAAGCTCGCGGGCGCCGCCGGCACCAAGGGCAGCACGGACGCGTCCAAGGCGGACGAACTGCTGGCCAAGATCGCGGAGATCGACAAGATCTTCTGGGAGACCAAGCAGGGCTAGGGCTGACCCTGTTCCGCATGAAACCGGGTTCCAGGCGGCTGCGACGCCATGGAACCTGGATTTCATGTCGTGCGGGGAAGCTCCGCGGCGCGGAGGGTGAGCGAGGGGACGCGGAGCGTCGGGAGGCGGGCGGCGCGACGCGTTTCCCGTCGTGGGGCTCCGGGCGGTAGGTTGCTTCCGTGAGCGTTATCCAGGACCGGCTGTGAGTACGGGCCTTTAGGCCCGTGCGAGCGGCCGGTGCGTGGCTACGGCGAGAACCGGCACGGGACCTGGATAACGCGAAACCTTTAAGAAGGACTCAGTGGGCGGCGACCGGTATACCTGCCCGGAGGAGGGACGTGACCGAAGACACCGCCGCGACGACAGCCGCGCCGGGCCAGCGGGACTCTGGTGCCCAGGATCCTGGCCCCCTGGATCCTGGCCCCCAGGATCTCGGCACCGGGCAGGCGGATCGCGAGACGACGCAAGACCACGTGACGGTCTGCATGCCCGCCGAGGGCGCTTATCTGTCCGTGCTGCGGACGGCGACGGCGGGCCTGGCGGCCAGGCTCGACTTCACGCTGGACGAGATCGAGGACCTGCGCATCGCCGTGGACGAGGCCTGCGCGATGCTGCTCTCCCAGGCGATACCGGGGACGAACCTGGAATGCGCCTTCGACCTCGGCGCGGACATGATGACGATCACCGTGTCGGTGATCGCGGCCGAGCCGCGGATACCCGCCAGGGACACCTTCGCCTGGACCGTGCTCTCTGCCCTGGCCGGGACGGTCGATTCCCGGCTCGGGGCCGACGACCAGGTTTCCATCGTGCTCCGCAAGCGCCGGGAAACCCCAGTGTCCGGG
>JBOHCG010000370.1:0-7771 GCA_050698735.1 Streptosporangiaceae bacterium
GCTGGCTCGACTCGCTGGGCCGCTGACCCCAGCCCAAGGAGGATTATGCGGACTGCAACACGAGCTCCGCCGCCGCTGCCAGCGGAAACGTCACGGCAGGGCGCATAACCCGGCCGTCCGCCTAATGTCTCGCGTCATGAATACGGGGCCTGGCGCCGCCGGGACGGGGAGCAAGGCCGGCCTGCCGGGCCATGCGGGTGAACGTGACGCTGACGTTGTCGTGCCGCAGCCGGGTTCCCGTACTGGACACGAGCAGCGCCTCGCTGACAGGGCGGGGGAACACCTGGTCGCGGAAGTCCCGGTAGCCCTGGACCGCGGCCGCAGCCGAGGGATGGAGCGGGAGCAGCCGGTCCCGGCCGAATTTCGCGTTCCGGACCAGGAGCAGCTGCCGTCCCGGGTCGAAGTCGGAATCGTCGAGCGCGATGGCTTCCCCGATCCGGATCCCTGTGACGACGAGCAGCCCGGCCAGGACGGTGAATGTCGCCGGGCGCAGCCGCGTGCGCAGGTGCCGGGCCTGCGCCATCAGCGCGGCGATGTCGGCATCGGAATACAGGTAGGGAACGGCCCGGCGCCGTCCCGCGGGCAGCACCCCGGACGGCGGGATCTCGGCGGCCGGGTCCATCGTGGCCAGGTAGCGGGCGAACCCGCGCACCACCGACAGGCGCATCCGCTGCCAGCGCGAGGCGTCCCGGCCGGGAAGGACGGCCCATGCCAGCGCGTCGTCTGCGGTGACCGTGACCGCGCCGCGGCCTTCGGCCCAGGCAATGTACTGGCGCAGCAGCTTCTCGTCGCGGCCCAGCTTGAATCCCAGGCCCCGGCGCAGGTCAAGGTAGCCGTCCAGGGCCTGCCCCATGCCGGTCATGACGCTGTCCCCGGCCACGGGCGGGCGAGGGACCGCAGCGCCTCGATGTCAGCCTTCACGTAGATTGCGGTGGTCTGCGGGCGCTGGTGCCGGAGGACCTGCCCGATCTCGGCCAGGGAGCCGCCGCCCGCGAGGATCGCGGTCGCCGCGCTGTGCCGCAGGCGGTGCGCGTGCACCGTTCCCAGCCCGGCCCTGCCGGCCGCAGCAGCGGCCGCCATGGTGACGCCGGTCGCGGTCAGCCCGCGGCACGGGGCCATCAGGCGAGTGAACACGGCCCGGTCCAGCGCGGTGGCGGGCCGCCCGTCCCCGAGCCAGCCTGCGAGCGCCTCGCCGGCGTCGGCCGTCAGGGGAAGCAGGTCCGTCCGGCCGCCCTTGCCGCGGACCGTGATCTCGCCCGTCCGCCAGCTGATGTCCTCCAGCCGGAGCCTGGCAACCTCGACCGCGCGCAGGCCCATCCGGGCCATGAGCGTGAGCATCGCCAGGTCCCGCCGTCCCGCCGCAGTTGCGGGATCGCAGGCGTCCAGCATCGCCCGGACCTGGGCGGAGTCCAGCGGCCTCGGCAGCCCGGGCCGCCGGTTCGCGACCGTCGGGACGGCCTGGTCCAGGCCCGCGGGTGCCAGGCCCCGGAAGCGACAGAACCGCAGCAGCGAGCGCAGCGCCGTCGCTGCCCGCTGCGCGGTCTTCGGCGCGAGCCGACGCGCCTGCGCTGTCAGGAACGCGGTGACGTCGCCGGCTGTCACGGCATCCAGGCTGGCCGGCTGGCCGGCGGCATGCTGTTCCGCGAAGGGCCGGACGAGGTCCCGGTAACCGCGCGCCACCTCGGGAGTCACCCCGCGCTCGGCCAGCAGCCAGGCACGGAACTCCTCCAGCAGCGATTCCGCCGGGGTCAGCGGCCCGGCCGGAACAGGCTCCGGGGACACTCCCAGCCGCCGCAGGTACTCCAGAAGCGGCCGGAACGCCGCCAGGGTCGTGTGCCTCATCCCCGCCGCCTGGCGCACGGCCGCGTACGCGGCGACGACGGCGTCCGTCAGGCCCGCCGTATCCAGGCCGGCATCTGCCAGCCAGGCGCTCAGGTCCGCGGCCAGCCGGACCTGATGACGTGCGGGCCGGGGCGCGAACCCGAGTCTTGCTAGTTCTTCTGCGAACCCGCCCCCATACGGTGCGAGCGGGCCGTCGAGCTGAACGTCTTCCATCACTGCCTCCTCGGATCGGGACCGATGAGACAAGAGTGACCAGAAGAATCACGGGAGTCACTAACCGTAATCAGGACATTATTATGCCGATACGGCCAGCAGGAACTCACCCTCGCAACAGGGATCTGCGCCCGTCATCGGCATAACGGCAATGTCGGAATAATGGGCGTTATGCCGATATCGGCATAACCAGCACGTCATCCGCCGCTGCCGCGCCGTCATCAAGCTCGGCCCCGGCAGCTTGCAGAGCTGGGCCACTGACGTGATCACCGTCTTGCGCGAAACCCACGCGGCCGTCGAGGAAGCCCGCAGCCGCGGCCAGCCGGCCCTCGACCCGGCTCTGCTGAAAGGCCTGCGCAAACGATATGACGAGGCCGTGACCTTCGGGATTATCCATAACCGACTGCGGGACTGGGACGGCGACGGGAACCACCCCGGCTACGCGCTGGGCTGCTGGCTGCGCGACTACGCGGACCAGGTGTGGCTGTTCACCACCGAATTCCAGGTGGAATGGACGAACAATTCCTCCGAGCGCGCAGTCAAAGGACCCAAGCGGCACCAGGCCGTCTCCGGATACTGGCACAACCAGCAGACCCTGACCCGCTGGTGCCGCACCCGCAGCTACCTCGACTCAGCCGCGAGCCACGGCCTGAACGCGCTCGACGTCATCCGCGCTGCCCTCGTCGGCACGCCATGGCTGCCCGTTCCGCAGCCCGCCCTCCCAGCCGTTGCCTGAAGGTCGGCAAGCCACGCCCGTGAATGGACACGTTCGTTCGGGATAAATGTCTTTGTCTTTACAGCGGTCACGAGAACCGCTAGGGACACATTAGATCAGGGCGCCGGCTCGCCGCGCATGATCAGCACCGGGCAGTGCGCGTGGTGCACGCAGTGCAGGCCGACCGAGCCGAGCAGGGCATCCGCGAAGCCGCCGTGACCGCGGCTGCCGATGACCAGCAGGTCGGCGCCGGCCGCGGCGCCGAGCAGCGCCAGCGCGGGGTGGTCCTTGACCACCTTTGCGTGCACCCGCTCGCTGTCGGCGGGGTCGACCACGTCGTCGATCGCCGCGTCGAGTTGCTTCCGTGCGTCCTGCGCGAAGTCGCCCTCCTCCCCAACGTAGATGGGAGTCCAGCCGGTGCTCCCGATCACCGTCGGTATCTGCCAGGCGATGACGGCGTCCACCGTGCCGCCGGTGAGCTTGGCTTGCCTCACGGCCCAGCGCAGGGCGGCCCGCGATGACGGAGAGCCGTCCACCCCTACTACGATCCTTGGCGCGGCATTTTCTTGCGACATCTGGACCAGCTCCCTTCTAAGCCGTTTCCGCTGTTCAAGGTGACATATGCGGCCTTTCGCCGGGTAGGGCCGTTCAGCACGTCCCCGGGGACCAAGGTCCCTTTCCTGGCTCGCGGCTCGCGGCTCGCGGCTCGCGGCTCCGGGCTGGGCCGGGGACCTATGGCCGGGGCGGGAGGTCAAAGTGAGGGACTGGGATTGCCGTCCGCCGGGCCAGGCTGAAGCCATGGACGCACAATCACAGCACCCGTCGGTGCGAAAGAACCGTTACCCGCATCAGCCCGCGCCGGACGACATCATCGGCCCGGCCAAGACACCCGTCGACTCGGCCGACCGCGCCTGCTGCTGCCCGGCCAAGGCCGCGGTCCGTGTCATCATGCCGGCGAGCCCAGGCCGGCCGCGCGAGACCGACCTGCTGCTGTGCGGTCACCACTACCGTGCCTCACGCCAGGCCCTGGCCGCGGCGAACGCCGCGGTACACCCGGTGCCCGGGATGCAGGAGGACACCGCCGCATGGATCGGCCTCGATCTCTGCGTCCCGGCCGCGTGACGATCCGGTTGGCTGACAGCTATTCGCAGGCCTAGCGACCCTGCTCCTTGATGGCTTCGATCGCAGCGCTGGCCGCGCGCGGGTCGAGGTACTCACCGCCCGTTGCCAGCGGCCGCAGGTCGGGCCCGAGCCGGTAGACCAGCGGGATGCCGGGCGGGATGTCCAGCTCCGCGATCTTGTCGTCCGGTATGGCGTCGAGATGCTTGACCAGGGCGCGGAGGGTGTTGCCGTGCGAGACGACGAGAACGGGACCGCCGGTGAGCAGGTCGGGCACGATCGCGTCGTACCAGTACGGCAGCAGCCGGGCGCAGACGTCGCGCAGCGATTCGGCGCGCGGCCTGGCCTCAGGCGGCAGGCCAGCGTAGCGGGGATCGTCGAACTGCGAGTACGCAGCGCCCGAAGCCAGCGGTGGCGGCGGCACATCGTAGGAGCGGCGCCATGCCATGAACTGCTCCTCGCCGTACTCCTGCCGGACCTGGGCCTTGTCCCGGCCCTGCAGCGCGCCGTAGTGCCGTCCGTTGAGCCGCCATGACCGGCGCACCGGGATCCAGTCGCGGTCCGCGGCCGCCAGGGCGAGTTCGGCGGTGCGGATCGTACGCCGCTGCAGGGACGTGTGCGCGAACGCGGGGAGCAGGTGATGCACGACCAGCAGGGCGCCGGCCCACGCGGCTTGCTTCTCTCCTTCCGCGGTCAGCTCCACGTTCACCCAGCCGGTGAACCGGCCGGCCGCGTTCCAATCGCTCTGGCCGTGCCTGAGCAGGATAAGGCGATGGCAGCTCATCGGTCCTCCAGCACGTCGAGGCCCGGCAGTACCCGGCCCTGGATGAACTCCAGGCTGGCGCCGCCTCCGGTGGAGACGTAGCCGAACGCGCTTTCGTCGAAGCCGAGGGCGCGGATGGCCGCGCCGGTGTCGCCACCGGCGACCACCGTGAAAGCGTCGCTCGCGGTCAGCGCATGAGCGACGCTGCGGGTCCCCTCGGCGTAAGGCGCCAGCTCGAACACGCCCATCGGGCCGTTCCAGAAGACGGTGCCCGCCGTGCCGATGACAGCGGCGAACCGCGCGGCTGCCGCCGGACCGATGTCCAGGCCCATCTCATCCGCCGGGATCGCGTCGGCGGCCACCACCTGATGGGGGATGTCGACGGCCGGCTCGGGGGCCACCACGAGGTCGGGTGGAAGCACGATCTTCGCGCCCGCCCGCTCCAGGTATCCGGCCGCGACGTCGATCTGGTCGGCCGCGAGCTTGGAGGTGCCGACCTTGTGACCCTGGGCGACGAGGAACGGGAATGCCATGGCCCCGCCGATGAGGATCCGGTCGGCGGCGGTGAGGAGGTCGCCGATCGCGGCGAACTTGTCCTCGACCTTGGCCCCGCCCAGGACCACCACGTACGGCCTGCGGATGCCGGCGGTCAGCCGGCTTAGCGCGGTGACCTCGGCCTGCAGCAGGTAGCCGGCCGCGTGCGGCAGTCGCGTCGCCACATCGTAGACGCTGGCGTGCTTCCTGTGCACCGCGCCGAACCCGTCATCGACATACAGGTCAGCCAGGCCGGCCAGCCGGTCGGCGAACAGGCCGCGCTGTGCGTCGTCCTTGCTTGTCTCCCCTTCGTTGAACCTCAGGTTCTCCAGCATGACCACGCCACCCGGGCGGAGGCCAGCGACCGCGGCGCGGGCCGCGGGCCCGACCGTGTCGGCGGCGAGCTCGACCCGCTGGCCAAGCAGTTCGCCCAGCCGCGCGGAGACCGGCGCCAGCGAGTACCGGGGGTCCGGCTTGCCGCCGGGACGGCCCAGGTGGGCGCAAACGATCACCTTGGCGCCGCGGCCTGCCAGCGCGGTCAGCGTGGGCAGGCTGGCTCGGATCCGGCCGTCGTCAGCGACCCGGCCGCCGTCGAGCGGCACGTTCAGGTCGGCGCGGACAAGCACCCGCAGGCCCGTGACCGCGAAGTCATCGATGGTCTCCATCATGGCGCTGCCTCCTAATGCGGCGCCCGGAGTTCCCGGGCTCCGCTGCCCAGCCTGCGGCGGGGAAATACGTGCGGGTCAGGGCCATTGGCCGTCGCGGCCAGGGACCTTGGTCCTCCCGCGCATGCCAGGGGGCGCAGCCGTGGCCTGTTGCCCAGGCGCGTCCAGGGCCTCGTGCATGGGCGCGTCCAGGGCTTGTTGCGGGCCAGCTTCCTGGGGGTGGAGCGGGACGGCTCCCTGGGCGGCGGGCGAGGCGTGGTAGGCGTGCACTCGCGGCGTCGGCAGCGGCGCGGACACGATCCGCAGCGGCGTTCCACGCCGCTCCGCTTCCCGCGCAGCCCACTCCGCGGCCAGCAGGGACTCCTCCGAGCCGTCGACTCCTACCACGACCGGCTTGTCGGCCATGACCGGACCTCCTTCTTACCGTTCATACAGGGCTGCCGACTGGGCGGACCCGGCGATCAGCCTGACCCTGGTTGCCTGCAGCCGGTGCGCGAGCACCCGGGCCACCCGCTGGGTGACCTCGTAGCCGAGCGCCGGGTCGGACGCGCAACGCGCCCGCACGGCGGACGCGTCGAACTCGAAGGCCCGCACGGACCTGACGGCCACCGCGCCGAAGGCCCACCGGAACGGCGGGAACAGCCAGGACCAGCCGACCAGCTCGCCCATCCCGAGGGTCTCGATGACCATCGGGCCCTGTCCCGGCACTTGCAGGTCGAGGGCGACCTGGCCGGACCTGATCAGCCAGAAACGTCCGGCGTTGCCGCCGTCCTCGAAAAGCTGGTGCCGGGCCGGAAAGCTGACCTCCGAGGCGGCCTCCGCGAGGGCGCCGAGCTGCTCGGGCGGCATGCCATGCAGGAACTGGTGCGCGGCCAGGGATGACGTGGCGACCTCGATCATGGGGCATCACCGCCAAGTTTGTTTGTCTGCCACGATTCGAGCGTCGTCGGCGCGGGCCGCGGCTGCCAGTGCCCGAGGTCACCCGGCGAAGGGACCATGGTCCGTCACTGTCGCGCCGCTCCCTGTAATGGACCAACGTCCCGGCCCGGCAGGCTCAAAGGCACTGCCTACGCGGCTTCGGCCCGCTCAGGCTGGCGATATGCGGACCTGACAGCCCGCGTATGACAGCGATGGACATGAGGAGGTGAGGCGGCGCCTGCCCATTCCTGCAGACCACGATGGGCCGCGGCGTCGCGATCCCGATGACCGTTATCTACGCCAAGGAGCCGGAGCAGCACGGGTGGCCGTCGCCACCCGACCCCGGCGACCTGAGCAAGCGAGTGCAGCAGCGGCGCGAGGAGCTGTACCTGAGCCGGGAGCAGGTGGCGGCCAGGACCGGGCTGAGCCTGCGGTACCTGGAATACCTGGAGCGCTACCCGGCCCGGCCGAGCGCGGCCGACCTGCGCCGGCTCGCCGCAGTGCTGCGCACGACCCCCGCCGCCCTGCTCGGCGCCGGCGCGCAGGTCCCCCCGGGACGGTTCCGGCTGCAGCGCGCGCCGGTCATGGAGAGGCTCACGCAGGTCGAATGCCGCCGGCTGATCGCACCTGG
Organism: Streptosporangiaceae bacterium; assembly: GCA_050698735.1. Lineage (GTDB taxonomy): Bacteria > Actinomycetota > Actinomycetes > Streptosporangiales > Streptosporangiaceae > Palsa-504. Next base: position 7,401 of record JBOHCG010000370.1, read on the forward strand.
CGGCATCGGGCGGATCGTCTTCGGCACAGGCTGCGGCCCGGTCGCGCTCCCGGTGAACTTCGCCATGGTGTCGGACAGCTACGTAATGAGGACCGGCGAGGGCGGCGTGATCGAGGGTCACGCCGACGGCCCGGTCGCGCTCGAGGTCGACCGCATCGACGAGGCGCTCCGGCAGGGCTGGAGCGTGCTGGTGCGCGGGCAGGCGCACCGCGTCAGCCATCCCGCCGAGCTGAGCCGACTGCGGCGGGACACCGCGATCTGGCCCTGGCCGGGCGGCGACCGTGACGTCTACGTCCGCATCCTGCCCGGCACCATCACCGGCCGTCGCCTGGCGGCCCCGTGACGACCTCGGCAGATGAAGTGGCGGGGGG
>JBOHCG010000371.1:0-7768 GCA_050698735.1 Streptosporangiaceae bacterium
AGACCAGGCCGGCCGCGGCCGGGCCGCCGCCGATGCCTGCCGCGACCGGGACGGCCAGCGCGGACGGTACCGTGTACACGGCGGTCAGCCAGCCGAACAGCATGCACGTGCGCAGCCGCCGGTCGGCGAAGACCAGCGCCAGGCCGGACGTGACCCGCGCTGCCACCGGCAGGCGGCTGGCAGCCCCGGCGGCCGGCCGGGCGGCGACGCCCAGCCGGATCACGGCGGCTGAGACCAGGAAGGTAGCCGCGTCCAGGGCCAGCGCCGGCCGGGCGCCGATCGTGCCGACCAGGACCCCGCCGGCCGCGTAACCGGCCGTCACGGCGGTCATGACCGTCGACCCGGCGACGGCGACGCCGAGCCGGTAGCGGTCACCGGGCAGGATGTCGCGCAGGGTCCCGGCCCGGGCCGCGTCGAACGGCCCGTCCAGCGAGGTCACCGCGAACTGCAGGGCCACGCTGCCCAGCAGCGGCATGCCCGGCAGGGCCATGGCCGCGACCAGGGCGCCGCGGCCCAGGTCGCAGCGGACCAGCACGGTACGGCGCGGCCACCGGTCTGCCAGGCTGCCGAGCACCAGCCCGCCGATCAGCCAGGGCACGTAACTGGCCGCGTAGGCCGCCGCGGTCAGCAACGGCGACCGGGTCCGGTCGTAGACCAGCACGGTCAGGGCGACCCGGGCCAGCTGGTCTCCGGCGATGGACTGGGCCTGGCCGGCCCACAGCGCGCGGAATTCCGGGGCGCTGAAGACCGCCCGGAATCCCCCCGCAGCGGCGGCCGGGCTGGCGGTCACGCCGGGCACGAGGACCTGCGGGGCGCGGCGGCGGGAATCCGCGGCGCCCCGGCCAGGTCAGGGCCGCGCATCCCCGGCCGCCTCCACCAGGTTGCGGCCATTGCCCTTGGCCCGGTACAGGGCGGCATCTGCCGCGGCGATCAGGTCGGTCAGGTCGCCGGGACCGTGATCCAGCGCGGCCACGCCGATCGACACGGTGATCCGGCCGGGATCCCCGCCGGCCGTGCCGGCAGGGACGGTGACCTCGCCGAGCCGGGCCCGCAGCCGCTCCGCGATCGCCAGGGCGTCCCCGATTCCGGCGCGGGCCAGTAGCAGGCTGAACTCCTCGCCGCCGAACCGGCCGGCCAGGTCCCCGGCGCGCAGGCTGGCGGTCAGGGCCTGCGCCACGGCGACCAGCACGCCGTCACCGGCCAGGTGCCCGTAGGTGTCGTTCACCGCCTTGAAGTGGTCGATGTCGATCATCGCGACCGCGACGTTCCCGCCCGCCTGCCGGGCCCGGGCCACCAAGATGGCCGCTTCGGCCTGCCAGGCGGCCGCGGTGAGCAGGCCGGTCTTGCTGTCGGCGCGGGAGGCCCGGACCAGCTGGGCATGCGATGCCGACCGCTGCAGGACCACGCCGAACGGCAGCGCGATGATCAGCGCCGCCGGGGTGACCGCGGCGGCGAACGCGACCAGCACCCCCGCGCATAGCTCTGCCAGGTCGTTCTTCAGGTCCTCTGCGCCGCCGGCCACGTCCCGGATCCGGAACGCAGGGTCAGCCAGCCGCATGGCCGCCGCCACCAGCGCGTTATTCAGCACCCACCGCAGCACCGCGCATCCCGCGGCGAGCCCGAGCCAGCCCGCCAGCCCGGCCTGCCCGGCCGGCAGCCGGGGCCCTGCCCAGGCCGCGTGGAACGCCGCCGATGCCGCCCCGTAGGACAGGCCGACCGCGGCCGCGGAGAAAACCCGCCGGTAGGCCATGGTGCGGCGTCCCCTGGCCTGCGTGAACACCAGCAGGATGAGCGGGGCGGCCATCGCGTAAACCGGGGGAAGCAGCACTGCCGCGGCGATCTGCCACACTCCGTGCGAGTCCTTGTGCGCCCCGGCCGGCTCGCCCATCCGCCGGATCGTCTCGACGGTCAGGACGCCAAGGCCGAGCAGCATGAGGTAGACGACCACGTCGCGGGACTGCCACGGCGTGACGGCTGCCGCTGCGGCGATCGCGGCAGCGCCCCCGGCTGACACCGCCAGGACGTAGCAGCGCAGCACCCGCGGCAGGCTCCACACCGGCCAGTCGCGGACCGGGCCCCGGCGGCGGGCAGCCAGCTTCAGCCGGGCTGCTGATCGGCGGATCATTCCCGCAGGCACCTCACACCGCGTGATGGGACAGATGCCATCTTGTCACACTCCCTGGTACGCATGGGATACCGGATTTGCGTGCCGAGGTCGGCGAACGGATGATCCAGGGCGTAGGGCCGGGCCGGAACCCGCCGTGGCGCCGCGCTGCGGCCCCGCCGGAGAGGGAAGGAGGGCCGGAATATGCGTAACACCACCTGGGTCTGACATCGGGTCAGCAGATGAGGCCACCCGGGGCCGGCTTGCGGCCCCTGGGCGGCCCGGTACCCGGGCAGGAAGCTGCCCGCACGCTCGCGGCCTGCCGCTCGCGCGGCCTGGCCGGTCACCTGACGGCATGCTCGAGCGCCGATGATTCACGGATGATCCACGGCGTAGGGCCGGGCCGGAACCCGCCGTGGCGCCGCGCTGCGGCCCCGCCGGAGAGGGAAGGAGGGCCGGAATATGCGTAACACCACCTGGGTCTGACATCGGGTCAGCAGATGAGGCCACCCGGGGCCGGCTTGCGGCCCCTGGGCGGCCCGGTACCCGGGCAGGAAGCTGCCCGCACGCTCGCGGCCTGCCGCTCGCGCGGCCTGGCCGGTCACCTGACGGCATGCTCGAGCGCCGATGATTCGAGGAGGAAAAACGGCCGGGCAGCGGCCACCGCCGCGCCGATCGTGCCGAACCCGCGGTCGCGTGCTGCCGCGGTCAGCGCCGTGCTGTCAGCCGGGCTGGTCATCCAGGCGCGGGCCAGGTGAGCCCGGATCAGGCCGGCCTTCAGGTCGCCGGGCTGGCGGCACGGGCCGGTACGGGCGACGGCTGCGTTGACCCGGGCCGCGTCGGCGACGGCCTGGCCGCTGCGCATGCCGGGGTCGATCAGGGCTCCGGCTTGCGCCGCGGTGGCCGGCCAGACCAGCGCGGTCAGGTCCTGCGGCACTGCCCGGACCAGGATCCGGGCCAGCTGCTCGCCGCCGTCCAGGCTGGCGAGCTCCGCAGGCGTCAGCCAGTATTCCGCCTGCTGCCGGGACAGGCAGCGGACGGCCAGGCCTGCCGCGTCGGCGGCGGCCAGGGCCCGGGCGGCCCCGTCCGCGCCGCCGCCGCCGGCCCAGGTCAGCACGTGACGCCGCCAGCGCCGGGGGAACCCGGGATCGTACAGCTGCTGGTGGGCCAGGATGGCCTGCAGCGGCGGCTGGCTGCCGTCGCCGTGGTACCGGGCCAGCCAGTCCTGCAGCTGGCAGCTGCCCCACCGGGAGGCAGCCCAGGCGCCGGGTCCGGGCTCCGGCAGCGTCCCGGCGGCCGCCAGGTGCAGCGCCAGGCGGGCGTCGGCCAGCTTGGCCGGGACCGGCCCGCCGCCGCGGCTGGCACGCCAGCGGCCCAGCCGGGCCATGGCGGCGGCCAGGCCGGGGCCGGCCGCCGCGGTGATCGCCGGCCAGCTGCGGGCGGCGTAGTGCACCGCGGCGGCACAGGCCGCGATCGCCTCCGCCTCAGCCTGGTCCACGGCCCCGTCCCGGGCGGCCTGGCGCAGCGCTGCCCGCACGTCGGCCAGCGCTTCTGAGACCGGCCGGTAATCGTCGCCGGCGGCGGCGACAGCGACCTCGTCGTCGCCGGTCACGGTCCCGTCCCGGTAGGCCTGGTAGACGGCGCCGACGCCGGTCATCCCGTAGGGATGCAGCTCGGCGGCACGTAGCGCGCCCATGCTCGCCGCGCCGGCGACCCGCACGCCGGGATGAGCGAGCAGCCACAGGATCTCCTTGTGCCGGACGGCGGGCACCTGATGAAACAGGCCGTCGATGATGACCACGGTCAGCCCGGCCGCCCGGTCCAGGCGCAGCAGGTCGCCGTGCCGGACCGGCGGGTGGATCACGGCCTGAGGCACGATGCCCGCCGCCTCGGCGGCGCTGATGGTGGTGCCGCAGTACACGTGCAGGGTCCCGGTCACGCCGCCACCGCCGCCCGGCGGGGAATGTGACGGCGGCTGAATGCCAGTCCCGGGCACAGCGCCTTAACCACCGCCAGCTCGGGCCGGCCGGCCAGGTCGACGATCATCGGCTCGGCGCCGGCGACCAGCAGGATGCGGCCCGCGGCGCGGGCCGCATCCTCCTCGTCTGTGGCGGAGCACCAGCCGAGCCCGCCCGTCAGTGCTGCCCAGCTTTCCGGCCGCGGGCCCGCCCCGGCGGGCGGCCCGCCTGCCGGGGCGGGCGGCGGGTACAGGTGGCCCGCTATGTCGTCGCGGGCGCCGGCGATGACCGTCAGCCGGGATTGCGCCGCCTCGGTGATCGCCCGGGACAAGGCCACCTCCGGGTCGCCGTGCGTTCCCGCGCCGGCCGCCAGCCCGGCGGCGCAATCGGAGGCCCACACGTAGGCGACGAAAAACGGCAGGCCGAACCGGCTCGGCCCGGCCGTCACCTCCAGCCACGCCCCGGCGGCCCGGATCCGGGCCACCAGGTCGGCGCACCAGCCGGCCGGGACCGTGTCCAGGTCCAGGTAACGGCGCTGGGCGGCGGGTACGGCGGCCAGCGCCGCGCCGTCATCCCGTTCCATCAGCTCATAGCAGGCGTGCGCGACCGCCTCGGCCCGGGTGTTCCCCGCAGCCAGCCCGTTGGAGGTGCCGCTGAGCATCGGCAGGCGCCAGTCGGCGGCGGCCCGCTGGCCCAGCCACACCAGGTCCCGCGGGACCATGACCGCGGCGCCGGTGACCGCGCCGCGTGCCTGGACCCAGTCCAGCACGGTGTGCCCGGTCACTAGGCTGCCGGGTCCCATATCCAGGCCGGTTACCTCGTAGCCGAGCCCGAGATCGGCCGCGGGCGCCGACAGCGCCGGCGGCGGCACCGCGTCCTCGGCGTGGTGCAGCTCGATGGCTTCCATTGCCGCGCCGGCCATCGCGGCCGCCACGGTGGCGCCCTTGCCTTGCGACACGGCCATGGTCGCGGCCAGCGGCCGCACCGCCTGGGCGACCGGGACGCCGAGGACGTCCAGGCCGGTGATGTCGGCCAGCCGGGTGATCCCGAACCGGGCGAGCAGCGGGCCGATCAGCTCCAGCGTCCGGGCCGGCGTCCGGCACCGTCGGGTGCCGGTGCAATACACCATGTCCATCGGCTTCACCGGGCCCTGCCGCGGCGCGGCGCCCGGCCCGGTCAGGAGCCCTCGCTGCGCGCCCGCCCGGCGGTCACCGTCCAGGCCTCATACGGCCAGAACGGGCACGGCGGCCGCGCCGCCGCCGTGCGGTCCTCGAACAAGCCTGCCAGAGCGGTCCCGGCCGCGGCCGCGGGTGCGTCCATCACGGCGCCCTCCTTCACCTCGTGGTCCTACGGTCACCTGCCGCATCCGGTGCCGGGAATCCCCGGCACCCGGATGCGGCGCGGATTTCCCGCCGCAGCCGCGGGGATCAGGGGTGCGCGAGGCTGGCCGGCGGCCGGGCCGGGAAGAAGGCGGCCGCCTGGCCGCAGTGCCCGGCGGTCTGGTCATCAGCCCAGAAGTCGATCAGCTCCGCGGCGCTGAGCTCGCACGGGTTCACGTCCGAGCGCAGGGTCCGCCCGGTGGCCAGCGCCCAGGTGCGGATGAGCAGGCAGGCGATGAGCTTGTCGTCGGCGCGGGGGTCGTATGACATGCCGGATCCAGGTGCCAGGCGGCTAGGCCGCTGCCGTTACCGGCGGTCCCGCAGCACCGCCGGGCGGGGCACCCGGACGGTCACCGCCGGCCGGGGCGGCGCGAACAGCCGCCGGGCATCCGGCCCGCGGTCGGCGGGATGGGAGTCCGGGATCATGACCTCGACCAGTTCGTGCGCCTGGTGATTCCAGACGCCGGTCCCGCCGGCCAGGCCATCGGCGATGATCGCCACGCGGACCCCGCACGGCCCGGCGTCCGGGGCCGCCAGGGTCACCTGGAAGATGTCGCCCTGGACGGTCGTGATGAAATCACCCGCGTCGACGAGCACCGCAGGCAGCCAGGCGGCGATCCGCCCGGCAGCCTCGGCGGCGTCGAACTCGCCGAACCGGTACCGGTCCCGGACCCGCAGCCACCCGTAGGGGTCGACGTCGCGCGGCGAGACCAGCGCCGGATGCACCATGACCAGGCTGGCGGGAGCGTCCGGCCCGAGCCGGACCGCCTGCAGCCACCCGGGCGCCTGCGGGCCGCTGGCAGGAACGACCCCGGCCGCGATCCCGGTCCAGGACGGCCCGGCCCGGCCGGCCGGCCGGCAGGCCAGCGGGGTGCCGTCCGGGTACAGCAGGCGGCGCGGCCGCAGCGGGCCACCGGAAGTGGCGGCCACAGGCAGCGGTGATATCCCGCCCGGGCACCGTCCGGTGCCTCGCAGGCGGGGATCCGGCCTGCAGGCCGCGTCGGCGGCCGCCGGGACCCGCGCGGCCGCGCCGGGCAGTGGCTGGCCGCCGGCGTAGGTCACGACCAGGCGGCGGCCAGTGTCCAGCACAAGGGTGACGTCGACCGGGTCGCCCTGGGCGCTCATGCGCCGCGCGGCGGCCAGGGCCGCGCCCTCCGCCGCCACTCTCACCGGGTCCGGGCAGCGGCCCGGGATGGCGTAGGTGACCTCGAACCACGCGGCCGGCGGCACGGCAGTCACCTGCCCGGCCGGCCGGGACCGGCGCGGGCGCAGGAAGCGCCTCGGATTCATCGGCGATCACCTTCCGCAGTCGCGCGGGTAACGTCCCGCGGCGGTGTCTCTCCGGTCATACCGAGACTGGCGGGCCGTGACGACCAGGTGTGGCAATATGGGGCACGGTGGGGCCAAATTGGGGCAGATAACGGGCAATCGGGACACTCTGCCGGCGGCGGCGGCGGTGGATCGCTCAGGGTGGACGGGAGTCGCCGTGGAGTCTTCGGCCCGGGCGCGCAAGCCGCTCCCGCAGCAGCTGACTGACGCCGAGCGCGTCTTCTACGGCGAGCTGCGCAGGCTGGCCAGCCTGGCCGGGTTCTCCTCGCGCATGCTCGAGCGGAACGCGGCCGGGCTCGGCGGGTACGGTCGCTCGCAGTGGGACCGCTGGCTGAACGGGGAGGCCCGCCCGCCGGTCCAGGTCATCAGGAACCTGGCCGAGCTGCTCGGCGTCAACGGGATCGAGGCGGGGCACCTGCCTGGCCTGTGGGCGCGGGCCTTCGCCGCGGCCCCGGCCGCCGGGCCGGGGGAGCGGCCGCTGCCGCGGCCCTGCCAGCTGCCGCCGTCGGTCGCCCACTTCACCGGCCGGGCCGCGGAACTGCGGGTCCTGGCCGGGCTGGCGGACCTTGCTGCCGTCGCCGGGGGAGCGGTGGTCATCACGGCGATCGGCGGCACGGCCGGGGTCGGCAAGACCGCGCTGGCCGTGCACTGGGCCCACCAGGCCGCCGGCCGGTTCCCTGACGGGCAGCTGTACGTGAACCTGCGCGGCTATGACCCGGCCGGCGACCCGGCGGCGCCCGCCGAGGCGATCCGGTGGCTCCTGGACGCCCTGGCCGTCCCGGCGGCCCAGTTCCCGGCCGGGCTGCAGGCCCAGACCGGGCTGTACCGCAGCCTGCTGGCCGGCAAGCAGATGCTCATCGTCCTGGACAACGCCCGTGACCCCGCCCAGGTCCGGCCGCTGCTGCCCGGCACCCCGGGTTCCATGGTGCTGATCACCAGCCGCAGCCAGCTGACCGGCCTGGCCGCCGCCGACGGCGCCAGCCTGATCACCCTGGACG
>JBOHCG010000372.1:0-7764 GCA_050698735.1 Streptosporangiaceae bacterium
GTCCTAGGGATGATGAGCTGCGCGACGTGGTCGAGGGCCTGCCCGACGGCCTGGAGCCCGGCAACTACCGGGTCAGCTTCAGCGGCCACACCGAGGTGCAGGTGTAGCTGACGGTCGGCGTGCGGACCAGCGCCGGGCCAGGCCCCGGTCCCAAGACGCTGCCCGCGTCCGAGGCGAACGCCCTCATAGCCATGAAGTACGCGGTCTACGGCGACCGGAATGCCGAGGCGGCCGACCCCGAGTCCGCCGCGCGCCGGTTCGGCAGCGCGCCGCCGCCGCCTCGGCCCGCTGCGGTCGAGATGCCGTCGCTACCCCCGGTTCACACGCGCATCCATGCGGGCGCCCGGGCGGGGCTGATTCGAAACGCTGTTGAAGTCGACTTCTTCCGCACCGAGTTCTCCGGCGCCACGGTCAGCTTCACCGATGCCGGGTAGCACGGCCGACCTGACTTCCTTCTGACTTCCCGACCTAGGTTGCGCCGGGTCACAGGGTTCCGGCCGAACGTGCTTCAGGATTTGCCGCTTGAGACACGCCACAGGTACGTGCCCTTCAACTCCCCGACGGCGAGGGTGCCCTCCGGACCGAACGCCACTCCCGCCGCGCCTACGACCTGAGGGTCGGTAAGGGTGGCGATAACACTCCTGCTGGCGGTATTCCACAGGTACGTGTGGTCATTACCGTCCACGACGGCGAGAGTGCCATCCGGACCGAACGCCACCGCCGACGCGCCTTTGCTACCAGGGTCAGTGAGGGTGGCGATGAGATCCCTAGTAGTGGCGTTCCACAGGTACGTGTTGCCGGTCTCGCTCGCCACGGCCAAGATGCCATCTGGACCGAACGCCAATGTCTCCGCATATCCCGGGGGGTCGGTAAGCGTCGTGATGAGACTCCTGGTGGCCGTGTTCCACAGGCACGTGCGGCCGTTATTGCCCGCGACGGCGAGGGTCCCATCCGGACCGAACGCGACCGAGAGCACGAATGGGCAATCAGAGTCGGTGAGGGTGGTGATGACACTCCTGGTGGTCGTGTTCCACAGGTACGTGCCACTCTTGGCGTCCCCGACGGCGAGGGTGCCATCCGGACCGAACGCCGCGTCCAGCGCACCCCCGTTCTGAGGGTCGGTAAGGGTGGCGATCAGACTCCTGGTGGCGGTGTTCCACAGGTACGTGCTGCCGTTACCGTCCACGACGGCGAGGGTGCCATTCGGCCCGAACACCAGATTCATCGGACCTTCGCCCCGAGGGTCGGTAAGGGTGGCGATCGGACTCCTGATGGCGGTGTTCCACAGGTACGTGTTGCCGTTACCGTCCGCGACGGCGAGGGTGCCATCCGGCCCAAATGCCACCTGTTGCACGCCTTCGCTGCCAGGGTCGGTGAGGATGGCGGTACGCGAAGCCATTACTGGCCCGGTGGGTGCCGACGTGCTTGCAGGCCGCCCGGCGTGTGCTGTCGCACTGGTGTACTGGCCGGTCGGGGTGGGGCTAGTCGAGGTCGCGATGCCTGGTGACTTGCCGCCGCCTGGCAGGGCCAGGAGGGCAACCGGAACGGCGGCGGCCACTGCAATGGCTGCCACGAGTATGGCCAAGGCGCGCGGTCGGCGGAATCGGTTCCTGGTAACCAGGACCCGCCCTGGCGATCGCGGCCGAAGTTCCGTCGCGAGCCGGGGTGTAGGTGCATTTTGTACACCAGGGAAGCCCGGGCGACCGCTGACCGGAGGGAACGGCCCAGATGTGGTGATGGTGGCGCGGCCTTCCCGGCTCCTTTCCGAAGAGAGCCTTTCCCCAGCCGGACCGTCCTGGAACTGGTTTCCCTGCAGATCTCGTGGTGCGGTGGCTGCAATCGAGACATCGGCGGCTGAACTGCTGACGGGCCGGCCAGATCGACAAGCGGCTAGCGTGCGGGCTACAGCCTGCGCGCTGGGGCGCTGGCCGGGGTCCTTGGACAGCAGCACGCTGATCACCTCAAGCAGCGGGCCTGCATGCTGGGGGTGAGCGGGTAGCCTGGTCAGGATCGCCGCCATCAGCGCCGTCATAGTAGAGCCGTTGAATGGCGGGGTGCCTTCCACGGCACAGTACAGGGTGGCACCCAGCGCCCACATGTCCGCAGGAGGGCCAATGGCACCGCCGTCCAAGTGCTCCGGGGCCATGTAGAGCGGGGTACCGACCAGTACCCCGGCGCCAGTCAACTGGGTCGTGGCGTCAATGATCCGGGCGATGCCGAAGTCGGTAACGATGGCACGGCGCCCGGACAGCAGGATGTTGTCCGGCTTCAGGTCCCGGTGCACGATCCCGGCGGCGTGCGCCGCAGCCAGCGCCCCCGCTACCTGTTCGCCGATGTCCGCCACGTGCGGCCAGGGCAGCCGCCCGTCCCTGTCCATCTGGCCGCGGACGGAGACGCCGGAAACGAACTGCATCACAATCCACGGGGAGCCCCCGTGCTCCACGACGTCGTAGATCGTGATCACGCCGGGATGGTCGAGCCGGGCCGCGGCCCGAGCCTCGCGCATCGTTCGCGCGAGCAACTCGGCGTGCTCCCCGGGCGATTGCAGCGGCAGGATGACCTCCTTGACGGCCACCACCCGGTCCAGGAGCTGATCGTGACCACGCCACACCCGCCCCATGCCGCCCTGACCCACGGCCTCAGCTAGAAAGTACCGCCCCGCAACCAGCATCCCCACCCCACCCTGCATGGCAGGATAATAGTCGGCAATCCCCTGGAAGCGTGGGCACTTCCCGTTAGCGGATTCTTGTAATTTCGGTTCTCTTTCTGGCTATCGAACGCCGGTTCAGCTATGGTTTCTGGCGTCCGTTTGTGCGTTGGGCACTGGCTCACCGGACGCGCGCCCCAACGAGCTACAAAAAAGGCGACCGTCGGTAGACCGGATAACAGACCGTTATCACGTGCCTGGCCATCGCCTTATGTACCGCTCGGGTGATGAGCCGGTGGAGCCGACCAGAGGACCGGTCCGCACGTCCGGTTGCGAGGCAAACGGGCTGCCGGAGCTTCGTAGTTACGGCGGGTGTGCTCACATCCGGACTGTAGGAAAAATGGTTCCGGCTTCGGGCATCGTGCCACGAATGGTCCGGCCGGGGTTTCCTATCACAGGCAGAGATCCCGTCCGCCGGCTTGCCTGTTCGTAGGAGCTACCTCCGGACACACTGCTCTCGTAGCTCCCTCACATACAAGTCCAGGTTAGAGGTAATCTTCTCCAGTACGTACGGCGCGTACGCTGCGAGGTCTCGGAGCGTAGAGCTGTCATTCACGGGCACGCCGGGGACCTTACCTCGGTGGTAGTTGTTGAGAAACCTAATGACCTCGCCTCGGTGTTCATATGTCTGGAACGGGTCGAGGACGGCGTAGTCGTGTGCGTTCGTTAGATGCACGAATGTATTTCCGAAGTCGTACACCGCTTGTACCCAGCCGTTGACCTCCGTGGCATCCTTCGCCATCCTGTGGTCGCTGACGCGCGTTCGGCCTTCGCTGAAGCCCTCGCCGGCGATGCAGGACGCCAGGATCTGCTCCCTCGTGTCTGGATGGTGGAGGAGCCAGATCACTCGGATCATGGAATCCAGCTCCATTCGCAGCACACTGCCGGCGATCGCCAACCAGCCTTTGTCGAGAGCGACTTGCATGGCTTCGCGGTGCTCGCGTGACCGCGCCTCAACCATCCGGCAGAAGGTGTCGGCGTTCTCAGAGATCGTCGTCATGGAGGGATGCTAGCTTCCCAGCCCGGTGACTGGCGGGCGTACTAGCAGACGCATTCCCATGGCAGATGCTCGTTCCAGATCCTTGGAAGTGGAGCAGCACGCCGGGACACCTGCCGATAGCCCATACGGCGAGGTCTCCCGAGCATTCGCCTAGATCTGGCAGCGGTCGCTAGAGCGCACGAAAGGCGACGGGCGTAGGACGTGATAATGGCCGGTTATCTGGTAGATCGGTGGGCGTCTGCCGGTGATCACGCCTGAAGGTGTCCGCCACTGGATGCGTGACTCCGGCACGTTATCCGGTACATCGGCTAAGGAGGAGCCGAGACGGGAAGATCATGTCGCTGTGCGAGCGGGCAAGCCCCATCCCGGCTCTGGCCGGATGCCTTCTTGTCTGCGGCGCAGTCGTCGACCAGAACACCCGCCGCGCCTACAACGGCAATTCGGCGCACTGGCGCCTCGCTACAGAAAGTGACAACTCGGCGACCGCGTGGCATGCGATATTCATCAGCGGTGCGGTCCGCGGCTCTGCGAGATGATCGTGAACACTGCGGAGAACACTCAATCCGGAGCGCAAGAGTGTTTGATCACCCCCCGATAGGCGCCCAGATCGGCGCGTTGCACCCAGTAATACCTACCCAAGGGACGGCCGATCGGCCGCCTGTTAGTGAACCATTCGCCTTTGATCCCGGTGCTATCGCGCAATTCACCGGTCATTCCGTGGAGATCTCCGCAGCTTCGTCGCGAGCGCTTTGTGCTCCAGCGCTACGCCCGAGAGCGGACAAGATCATGGCCTGAGTCTTTAGCGAACTGGCATACCTGCCTGCAAATACTGCGGGACGGGCGCGGGCCAGGTCGCGGTAGGCGGTGACGGCTTCCTCGATCGCGGCCAGCGCTTCTTCCCGCCGCCCCAGGTCCGACAGCCGGAGAGACTGGTTGTTCAGCGACGCGGCCAGGCCGGGGAGGAAGGCGTCGGGACGGGCGGCGGCCAGATCCCGGCGGATGGTGACGGCTTCCTCGATCGCGGCCAGCGCTTCTTCCCGCCGTCCCAGGTCCGACAGCCGGAGAGACTGGTTGTTCAGCGACGCGGCCAGGCCAGGCAGGAAGGCGTCGGGACGGGCGGCGGCCAGATCCCGGCGGATGGTGACGGCTTCCTCGATCGCGGCCAGCGCTTCTTCCCGCCGTCCGAGATCCGACAGGCAGGCCGACTGGTTGTTCAGCGACGCGGCCAAGTCGGGGAGAAAGGCGTCGGCGCGGGCGGCGGCCAGATCCCGGCGGATGGTGACGGCTTCCTCGATCGCGGCCAGCGCTTCTTCCCGCCGCCCCAGGTCCGACAGCCGGTTCGACTGGTTGTTCAGCGACGCGGCCAAGTCGGGGAGAAAGGCGTCGGGACGGGCGGCGGCCAGATCCCGGCGGATGGTGACGGCTTCCTCGATCGCGGCCAGCGCTTCTTCCCGCCGCCCCAGCTCCGACAGCCGCCCCGACTGGTTGTTCAGCGACATAGCCAGGCCAGGCAGGAAGGCGTCGGGGCGGGCGGCGGCCAGGTCGCGGTAGGCGGTGATGGCTTCCTCGATCGTGGCCAGCGCTTCTTCCCGCCGTCCCAGGTCCGACAGGAAGACCGACTGGTTGTTCAGCGACGTGGCCAGGCCGGGGAGAAAGGCGTCGGGGCGGGCGGCGGCCAGGTCCCGGCAGGTGGTGACGGCTTCCTCGATCGCGGCCAGCGCCTGTTCCCGCCGCCCCAGGTTCGACAGCCGGTTGCTGAGGTCATTGAGCCGTCTGGCCCGCTCACCACTGCCGGGAGCAGCTGCGTCAGCCAGGCGTTGCAACACCTCCGCGGCTAGCCCAGCGAGTGCGACCGTCTGATGAGGGATCGCATCAGCGATCTGTTCCAGCACGTGGCTCACCACCGGCCCGGCGGCCAGCGCGGCGCTGATCATGTCCGCGGCAGCCGGGTTCGTCTCGACCGCGACCGTGAGTGCAGGAACGGCCAGCTGCTCAACACCGGTTTCCAGGGCACCGGACAGCAACTGGCCAGCCCGCGTCTCAGTCAGCGCGGCACGTCCCAGCACGGTCAGCGCGCGCACCAGCCGGTCCGGCCCCAGCCCTGCCAGCAGGCCGGGCAACATCCCCGGCCGGGTAGTGAATTCGCCGGTCACCAGGTGCTCGGCGACCCGGTCCGGCCGCAGCGGCCCGAGCCACTCACCCGCGCCGGTCCCGCCAGCAGCAGGGTAGAGATCATGCAGCCAGCGGGCCACCCGGCCGCGCAGCTCCGCGGAATCGGCCAGGTCAGGAACATGCGCCAGCAGCCCCGCGGCGCCGGTCTCGCTGTCGGCCCCGGCCAGGCAGGCGACAGCCACAGCCAGCCGCTCCATGCCGGAGTCAAGGATGAGCCCGCGGGCCCGGGCGCTCTTGTGCCAGTACCGGGCCTCGTGCCCCAGCAAGCCGGTGAGCACGTCTCCCGCCGAGTACACGCGACCGAGCCCGCCGCCCGCACTGGCGTGATCCAGCACGGCCAGCAGCGCCGCCGCATGCACCACCAGCACTACCGCGCCCGGGTCGTCCAGCATCAGCCGGGACTGCGGGCACGTGACCCCCAGCTTGGCCGCGAACGCGGCCACCGCGTCAGCGAACAACCCCTGCTGCCCGCCTGCCAGCGGCCCCAGCGCGAGCGGCCCGGCGTCCTCCAGCACCTGGCCCAGCCGGAAATCAGCCCCGTCCACCAGCTGCCGCCACCACTCCCCGGCACTGCGGGCCAGCAGCAGCACCCGCAGGTCCGGGCAATCGGCTGCCGCTGCCGCCTCCGCCAGCAGGCCAGCCAGCCCTGGCCTGGTCTCGGCATAGTCGACAACCAGCACCGCGGACGCGCCAGCATCCCGCACAAGGCCGACCGCCGCCCCCTCCTGCCCAGGCTGCACCCACATCGTCTGCCGCCCACGCGAGGCAAGGTCGGCGGCGAGCTGCAGGGCCAGCCGGGTCTTCCCCGCGCCGCCCTCGCCGGTCACCAGCCGCACCCTCAGCCGCCCCCCAGCCGCGCACCAGTGCCGCAACTGCTCCAGTTCCGGCCGCGGCCGGAACGCCACCACCCCGGCCTCCGGGCGCAAATACCAGGCCGCACTGTGCCCGCCCGCCGAACCGGCGGCTGCGTCGCCCGCATCAGGCAGCGCCAGGGACGTGAACGCATTCAGCGCGGCCTTGCGCGCCTCCGCCACCCGGGCATTCCGCTCCCGCCGCTCCCGCGTCAGCTCCCACACCACCGCAGGCACGAACCCAGCCAGCGCCGCCAGCACCCCAGCCACCGCGCCCGCATGCACCCCAGCCTCGAAGCCGAGCACCATCGCGAGCACAACGCTGAGCACGGCCAGCGCGACAGTCCGTGAATCGACTCCCACCGGACCAGGATGGCGCACCGCACCCCCGCAAAGCACGCAATCCCAGCCGGCCAGCGAGCGGGAAACCAGGCATGTGAACGGCGGTCCAGCCATTCCCGGACCAACAGCCGGGGGATCCTCCTCTGCCCCGCGCCTTCGGCGCAAGCTCGGGACGCCCAGATGCAACGCACAACCGCCCAGACCGCTCCCCATAAGGGTGTGCCCTTGGGCAAGCACACCCGGCGGTCTGGGCGCCAGATCACGGCCCCGATACGCGCCCAAGTCGACCCGCTATCCCACACGCTGCCTGCTGTTGGGCGTGTAGGGACTGTCTGATTAACCAGAGGTGGTACGGGCAAGCGAGTCGACGTATGGACGTTGCGCGCCATGACCATTGTCGTTGACAGCCGTCGAAGCGTTCGGCCACCGATGTACCGAATAACCGGCCATTATCCGATCTTTCCGTCCGCCGATGTGCTCCCGGCAATAGAACGGCAGCTATCGCATGGGCCGCGGCGGCACTGGCCGGTGGACGGCGATATCGGCTCCGACCGAGGTGGCGATGACGTCGCCGTGAACTGCGACAGCCAATACCGATTCAGGTAGGTGCAGTGGTGGCACGGGCGGAGTGCCGTCGGCTCGCCCACACGCTCTCACTGTCCGGTCGTAGCCGCCGTTGCCGGACGGCATGC
>JBOHCG010000373.1:0-7759 GCA_050698735.1 Streptosporangiaceae bacterium
CGCCGGCGTACAGCAGCCCGTCGGCCACGTTATCCAGTACCTTCTGATGTTCGGCCAGGAAGAACTGCTGGAACACGAACCCGATCCGCCGCGCCCGCAGCGCGGATATCTCCGGGTCGGTCATCTTCGCCACGTCCAGGCCGGTTATCCGCACGATCCCGCTGCTTGGCCGGTCCAGGGTGCCCATCAGGTGCAGCATCGTGGTCTTGCCCGACCCGGAAGGGCCGACTACCGCGGCCAGTTCCCCGTCTGTCACCGTCAGGCTCACCTGATCCAGCGCACGCACCGGCGGCCGCCCCGGATACTCCTTCGAGACCCGCTCCAGCTCTAGTACGGCGCTCATGTCGCAGGCACCACGACTTGCTCGCCGGGCGTCAGCGCTCCGGTCACCTGAACCGTGCCGGAGTTGTCGTCGAAGATCCCGACCGTCACCGGCACCAGCCGCCGGGTGTTACCGGCGCCGATGACCTCGACCGCGTACCCCCCACCCGCCTCCCCATCCCCCTGCACCTGGGCCACCAGGGCACCCACCGGCACCACCAGCACGTTGCTGGCGGTGGCGACGGTGACGTACACCGTTACCGGCGCCTGGTCCAGGGTCCCGGCCGCCGACGGGTTCGTCAGCGTGACCGTCACCTGGATCGTCGCGTTAGCGCTCGTCCCGGATGCCACCGTGCCGACCGAGGAGATCTTCCCTGGCGTGCTGGCCCCGTTCGGCAGCGTGACCGTGACCGGGTCGCCCACCGTCACCCCCGACTCCTCCGAGGTGCTTACCGGGATCATCACCACATGCTGGTCCGAGGTCGCCGCCAGCACCTGGCCGTCCCCCGGGCCGCCCAGGCTGCCCGGCACGCTGCTGACCCGGAGCGCGTTCGGCTCGAACACCACCGACCCTAGCGGCAGCGATCCCGGCGGGCTGGAAACCCCCGCCGCGGACTCCATCCGCTGCACTCCGTACGCGGTCTCCCAGGAGAAGTAATCCCAGCCCAGCGCACTGATGTCCGAGCTATTGGCGTATCCGAGTGCCACCAGGTCATGATTGAGCTGGGTCACATCCGCCCCGGTCAGCCCCTCATCCAGCGTCCGCCAGGCCGGCACTGAACCGTACAGCAGCACCACCGGGGTGCCGTTATCGACCCGGTACAGCACGTGCCCCTGACTGATCACCTGCCCGGCCGACGGCAGCCAGGTAAGCGTCCCGCCGCCCTGGCCCTGCACCGTATAGGACCCCGCGTATCCCAAGGTCGCGGTCATCGGTACCTGTGACGACAGGTCCTCCCGCACTACCTGCTGCGTCGCCGGCGGCCGCGCCTCCTGCCCGGTCCCGGATGTGCCATGCGACCGGAATGCTCCCTCCGCCCACGCGGCCCCCGCCCCGGCGGCGAGCACCGCGAGCACCAGCACGGTCGCCACCGCCCGGCGGCGTCGCTGGCTCGGGCGCGCTGCACCGTCCGCCGCCGTCGCGTTCTCCTGCTGGACCTCTCCGTCACGGGAAACGGTCTTGTTCACGGCAGCTTGACCCCCGCGGGTACCACTGAGCGGCAGGCGCTAACCGCGGTCTGGAACTGCGATGAGTTCACGCCGGTGAAGGCGAAATTAAGATGCCCGTTGACGACTGTGGGGTCGGGGAAGGACGGCTCACCGTGGCTGCGCAGGCACTGCGCGAGCGTCACGCCCTCGGCGAGCTCCTGCGTGGTTACCGAGCTGCTGCTCGAACTCGAACCGTTTGGCAGCAAGTGCTGGCAGGTAAGGTAAGCCTTCCCCGACGGGGTGTTTGCCGCTGCGCCCACCGGCTCCCCATGGACTGTGAAGTTCGTCCCTGGACCGGGGTCGGGGAAGTCCGGTACGCCGTGGGTTCGCATGCACTGCGCGAAGGCGATATTCGCCCGGTACGCCGCCGACTCCGCCGTGGCAGCAGTTCCGCCGCCCCCCGTCGGAGGCGAGCTGCACGCCGCCGTCAGCAAGGCGGCGGCGGCCAGGACAGCCAGGGCTACCGCGCGCCGCGTGCCCCGGGTACCACAGGTCTTCTCGTTCATCGCTGTCTCCTCAAGAAGCAGAGGTGGGACACCTGGCTTTCTCGTGACTCGCCCACCTCAAACCGTTGTACAGAATGGGAGGTGACAGCACGCTCACGGAAAATGTCACCTGGCTGTCACCTGCGGCCTGCGATCCTGGGACGCAGGCGGCTGACGTGCCGCGAGGCACACGAAGCGGCGGGCAGGCGATGCGGGTTCTGGTGACCGAGGACGACGAGATCCTGGCTACGGCGGTAGCGGCCGGGCTGCGCCGGGAGGGGATGGCCGTCGACGTGGCCCTGGACGGCGCCGCTGCCCTGGAGCACCTGGCAGTCAACCGCTATGACGTCGTGGTGCTGGACCGGGATCTGCCCGGCGTGCACGGCGATGACGTCTGCCGGTCTCTTGTAACTGGCGGATCGCACACCCGGGTGCTGATGCTCACCGCGGCGAGATCGGTCAGGGAACGGGTCGAGGGCCTCGAGCTGGGCGCCGATGACTACCTGCCCAAGCCGTTTGACTTCGCCGAGCTGGTGGCCCGCATCCGGGCCCTGGGCCGGCGTGCCGCCGCCCCGTTGCCCGCCAGCCTCGAACACGGCGACCTGAGCCTGGATCCGGCCCGCCGCGTCGCGGTCCGCGCCGGGCGGCGCCTCCCGCTCACCACCAAGGAACTCGCTGTGCTGGAATGCCTGCTCGCCGCGGACGGACGGCCCGTCCCCGCTGAGGAACTCCTCGAACGGGTATGGGACGAAGCAGCCGATCCGTTCACCAGCACTGTCAAGACCACCATCGGCCGGCTCCGGGCCAAGCTCGGCGACCCGCCGGTGATCCAGACCGTCCGGGAAAGCGGCTACCGCATCGGAGGAACCTAGTGCGCACACCCCGCCCGCGCCCCGGTCGCCCGCGCTGGTTGCGGTTCCCCCGCCGCACCGCCCGGCTGCGCCTTACCGTCCTGTACAGCTCGGCGTTCCTGGTATGCGGCGCGGCGGTGCTCGCCCTGACGTACCTGCTCTTCAGGCAAGCGGCCCGCCCAGTAACCCACCTCTCCCATGGCAGTCCCCTGGCAGGCTCAGGCACTTCTAAGCTCGCCACCGCTATCGAGCAGGCGACAAAAGAGGCGATCAACGCCGGGAACACCCAGGTCGCCTTCGACAGGCAGGTACTGCTTATCACCTCCGCTATCGCACTGGGGGTCTTCGCGGTGGCCGCCGCCGTCATCGGCTGGCTGCTGGCCGGCCGGGTGCTGCGCCCGCTGAGCACGATCACCGCCGCCGCCCGGCGGATCTCCGCCAGCAGCCTGCACGAGCGGCTGGCCCTGCACGGACCCGACGACGAGCTCAAGGAACTCGGCGATACGCTCGACGGCATGTTCGCGCGGCTGGAGGCCTCCTTCGACGCCCAGCGGCGTTTCGCCGCGAACGCCTCGCACGAGCTGCGCACCCCCCTGACCAGGGAACGCACCCTGCTCCAGGTCACCCTCGCCGATCCGGCCAGCACCGCTGGCACCTGGCAGGGCGTCAGCCGGGAACTGCTCGCCTCCAACGCCGAGCAGGAACGCCTCATCCAAGCGCTGTTCACCCTGGCCAGCAGCGAAGCCGGCATCGACGAGCGCGAGCCCACCGACCTGGCCGCCATTGCCAGCGCCGTCCTGGCCGCCGCCCGCCCCGCTATCAGCCACCTTGGCCTGCACGTCCACGCCGCCCTTCAGCCCGCCGCCCCCGACGGTGACCCTCTCCTGATCCAGCAGCTGGTGACCAACCTGATCGACAACGCCGCCCGGCACAACATCCCCGGCGGGGACATCCAGGTCGCCACCGGGACCAGCAGCGGTCACGCCGTCCTGTCGGTGACCAACTCGGGGCAGGTCATCCCGGCCGCCGAGGTCGACCGCCTGTTCCAGCCCTTCCAGCGGCTCGGCCCGCGCCCCGCCCGCCGCGACGGCGGCCACGGCCTCGGCCTGTCCATCGTCCGCGCCATCGCCTCCTCCTGCGGCGCCGCCATCACCGCGCAGCCCCGGCCCGGCGGCGGCCTGTCCATCGACGTCACCTTCCCCCCGTCAACCCCGCCACAGACCCGCCCCGAGCGCGCGGCCCGCGTGTAGCCCCGTGGCGTTACGCTCGCGGCGGGTGGGCGCTCACTACCACTTCGGGACCCGGGCAAAGAAATGTCAGTTCCCGAAGTTCGGCTTGCCCGCGCCGTTCGGGCCGAGGAAGGCATGCACTTCCCCGGTGCGGACGGTCAGGTCGAGGCCGTCGAGCGCCCGGGTGCGGCCAAACGACTTGCGCAGGCCGCTCACCTCGATCGCGTTCGTCGTCATGGCCTCAGCGTACGAACTTCGGCCGGCCCGATAGCTCTGCTGACTCCGGGGGACGACCCCCCGAGCCCCCCGTAGACTACGAAGTCATGCGCTATCTCGTGCGAGAGCGGCTTTTCGCCATCAAGGATGACTTCTGGATCACCGACGAGCAGGGCGCCAAGGTCTTCTTCGTCAACGCCAAGATCCTGTCGCTGCATCACGCCCTCAACCTGGAGGACGCCTCGGGAGCCAGGCTGCTCACGATCAAGCACCGGCTGCTGACCTTCACCGACGCGATGGAGATCGAGCAGGACGGCGCGACCATGGCCACGGTGCACAAGGCGGTGTTCTCCCCGCTGCACCACAGGTCGGTCATCGACCTCGCGGGCGGCGCGCGGCTCGAGGCGGTCGGCAACATCTTCGACAAGGACTTCGAGATCCGCGACGGCGGGCAGGTGCTCGCGCAGGTGTCCAGGGCGTGGTTCCGGATCCGCGATACCTACGGCGTGGACGTCGCCCCGGGCGTGGACATCGTGCTGATGATCGCTATCGCGATCTGCCTGGACCGCATCCACGCCGAGGAAGAGGAGCACGACCGGCGCTAGGCCGCCCTAGCTCTGCGGGACCTGCGCGTCCGGGAGGGTGAACTCGCCCCCCAGGTAGCGCAGCACCGGGTCGGTCGCCGGGTCCGGCTCGCCGTCGGCGGCGATGATCTCCGCGGCGTAGGCCTCGGCGTCGTCCTGCGGGTGGTAACCGAGGGCCTCCGCCTCGGCGAGACAGACCCAGCCACCGCGGGTGTTGGCGGACACGCCGAAGATGACGCGGAATCCCGGCGCGGGGACGGTCAGGCAGGCCTCGAACAGCCGCCCGGTGTCGTCGGGTGACAGCCAGGTGGACAGCATCCTGACGTTCTGCGGGCGCGGGAAGCAGGACAGTATCCGAACGCAGATCGCATCCATGCCGTGCCTGTAGTGGTACATCGCGGCGAGCGCCTCGACCGCCGCCTTGGACACGCCGTAATACGTGTCGGGCGCGGGAAAGGCGTAATCGGGCACCGGGAAGTCCGCGCGCGGGGTGAAGCCGACCGCGTGGTTGGACGAGGCGAAGATCACCCGCGGGGTCCCGGCCCGCCTGGCCGCCTCGAACGTGACGTAGCCGCCGTTGATGTTCAGTTCCCGGATCCGCGGCCAGGGCGCCTCGCCGGGGACGCCGGCCAGGTGGATGACCGCGTCCGCTCCCCGGCAGGCGGCCGTCATCGCGTCCATGTCGGTGACCGACGCACCGATCGCCTCCTCCCCAGGCCCGGCGGCCAGCGGCGCGACGTCGAGCAGGCGCAGCGTCCGGTCCGGCCGGGCCAGCCTCGGCCGCAGCATCGACCCGACGAGGCCTGCCGCTCCCGTAATCACGATGACCGACACCGCTATCAGGCCCCCTTTTCGGCCAGAACCGGGCAAGTGCGGGGATTCCGTCCGGGTTACAGACCGGTACCAGCTGGCGCACGCACCTTTTCTATCAGCGAACCCGAATCGTAGGCTCTTATTCTGATGGGTTTCACACGGGGTTCTTTGACGCTGCCACGAATGAACGCCCACCGCCTGGTGATCATCGCAGCCGCGCTCACCACGGTCGTGGCGGCCGCGCTTGCCACCGCGCTGGCCACGTTCGGCGGGCAGGCGCTGCCGCGTGCCGTCCGCGACGACCTGACCAGCTCGAGCGGCACCACGATGGTGATCGGCGGCGAGGTCAGCGCCGCCCAGGCCGCCCAGTACAGCGCCACGCTGCCGCGCCAGATCGCCGCGGCGCTCGGCCACGTGCCGTTCGGCTTCTACCAGGCCGTGTGGTCCGACCCGCTGGGGTTCGTGCCGGGCTCACTGCCCGCCAGCCCGGCCAGCGCGGGCAACACGCCGATCGCCGAGGCCGCCGCGCTCGGCGACGTCACCGCGCACGCGACGCTCGTCTCCGGTCGCTGGCCGGGCGCCGCCGCCCCCGCCCCGGGCAGCGGGCAGCCCATCCAGGCGGCGCTGCCTGCCACCGCCGCCGCGCTGATGCACGTGAGCACCGGCGACGTGCTGCGGCTGAAGGACCGGGTGTCCGGCCACGTCATCCGGTTCGTCGTCACCGGCCTGTACCGCCCCGCGCAGGTGTCCGGCGCGTCCGCCGAGTACTGGAGCCTCGACGACATCGCGCTGTCGGGCTCGAGCACGGCCAGCGGCTTCACCACCTACGGCCCGCTGACCGTGCAGGCGTCGGCCTTCGCCGGGCCGACCGGGCCGACCGGGCCGACCGGGCCGCTGACCGCGGACGCGGGCTCCTGGCTGGCCCAGCCGCAGACCGCGAGCATCCCGGCCGGCCAGCTCACCACGGTCGCGGCGAACGTGACCACGCTGCAGCAGTCGCTGCAGGACGCCATAGCGCTGCCCGCCCTGACCCTCACCACCAGCCTGCCCGCGGTACTGCACGGGACCGCGAGCGACCTGGACGTGGCGCGATCCCTGCTGGCCATCTGCGCCGTGCTGCTGTTCCTGCTCGCCGCGGCCGCGCTGCTCGCGGTGGCGCGGCTGCTGGCCGGTCAGCGGGAGGGCGAGTCCGCGATGATGGCCGCCCGCGGCGCCACCCGCTGGCAGCTGCTCCGGATGACAACGGCGGAGGCCGTGCCGCTGTGCCTGGTCTCCGCGGCCGTCGGCGGAGTGCTCGGCGTCCTGCTCGCCAAGGGCCTCGCCTCGACCACTTGGTCCGCTGGTGACGCCTTGCCCGCGGCGGCCGCGGTCGCGGTCGGCGCGCTGATCATCCTGCTGGTGCCGGCGCTCAGCACGGTCAGCCCGGGCACGGCCAGGGTCCGCCGGGGCCGGCAGGCGGCCATCTCCACCGTCAGCCGGGCCGGGGTGGACCTGGCGCTGATCGCGCTCGCGGTGCTCGCGGGCTGGCAGCTGCGCGACTATTCGGCGGTGTCGGCGGGCTCGAACGGCAACTTCGGCGTCGACCCGGTGATCGTGATCGCGCCGGCCCTCGCGCTGGCCGGCGGCACGGTGGTCGCGCTGCGCCTGCTGCCGGTCGGCGGCAAGGTCGGCGACCGGCTGGCCGCCCGCGGACGGCGGCTGACCGCGGCCATGGCCAGCTGGCAGATCAGCCGCCAGCCGCTGCGGCAGGGCGGCGCGGCGCTGCTGATCGTGCTCGCCGTGGCGACCGGCACGCTGGCGCTCAGCCAGCGGCAGAGCTGGATCCGGTCCGATCACGACCAGGCCGCGTTCAGCTCCGGCGCCGACGTGCGCGTGCAGACCAGCCAGCCGCTCACCGCGGCGCAGGCCGGCGCCCTGGCCCAGACCCCGGGCGTGCAGCACGCCATGCCGGTCGCGATCTTCACCCAGCCGACCAACGGCTCCCAGACCCTGGCGCTTGATGCGGGCCAGGCCGCCGACGTGGCCCTGCTGCGGGCCGACCAGTCGTCGAA
>JBOHCG010000374.1:0-7736 GCA_050698735.1 Streptosporangiaceae bacterium
GTAGCAGGGGCCTCACCCATCTCGCAGGAAACCTGATCAACAGGCCAGCAGCCAGCAGCGATCACACAGTGCAACCAGGAACAGAACCGGTCTTCAACCGTTTCGCCTTAAAGCCGCTGGCATTGGGTCATGACGTGGATGCAGGAGGACGGATTTCTCGACGGCTCGTTCACCTATGACGACGGTCCCTACAGGTCCGTCGACTGGACGAACGCGTGTACAACGACCAGCAGCACTTCACGTACCGCGACGCCAACGGGAACATCCAGGACTGCTGGTACGACGGCAACTGGAACCTGCAGCAGATCAACCACGGCTCCGGCCCCACGATGCCCGGGGAGTACATCGCCACGCCGCAGCCGACCGCCATCGCGGAGTGAGACGCAAACCGCTCAGCCGATCGGTGGATCCGGTCGGCTGAGCGGTTGATCCCGCGATTCAGCCAGGGGGCCGGGCGTTCGGGCGATGCGCCCGGCGCCCTCATTCGGCGAGGCTGAAGGCATGTCAGTGATCGAGGTGCAGCATCTGCACAAGAGGTACGGGGACACCGTGGCGGTCGGCGACGTCTCCTTCAGCGTGCACGAGGGCGAGATCTTCGGGATCCTCGGCCCGAACGGCGCGGGCAAGACCACGACCGTGGAATGCATCGAGGGACTGCGGGAGCCGGACGAAGGCCAGATCAGCGTCCTCGGGCTTGACCCGCAGCGGGACCGGGCCGAGCTGACCCAGCGACTCGGGGTGCAGCTGCAGCAAAGCCGGCTGCCCGACCAGCTCAGGGTCGCCGAGGCGCTGGAACTCTGCAGCTCCTTCTATCAGCGCCCGGCCGACTGGCGGGAGCTGATGGAGGTGCTCGGGATCTCGGCCAAGGCCAGGACCCCCTTCGGCAAGCTCTCCGGCGGTCAGCAGCAGCGGCTGTCCATCGCCATGGCGCTGGTCGGCAACCCGCGGGTGGCGGTGCTCGACGAGCTGACCACCGGCCTTGACCCGCAGGCCAGGCGGGACACCTGGGACCTGATCGAGGGCGTGCGCGACCGCGGGGTCACCATCGTGCTCGTCACCCACTTCATGGAGGAGGCCGAACGGCTGTGCGACCGGGTGGCGCTGATCGACGCGGGCCAGGTGGTGGCGCTCGACACGCCCGCGGCGCTGGCCGAGCGGGTCGAGACCGAGCAGCGGATCCAGTTCCGCCCGTCCGTTCCGGTCGATGACGGGCTGCTTGAAGGCCTGCCGGAGGTCACCAGCGTCATCCACAGGGGCGATGTCGTGGTAGTCACCGGCACCAGCAACGCGCTGAACGCGGTCATCTCCGTGCTGGCCCGCAACCAGGTCGTGGCCGAGCAGTTGCGGGTGGAGCAGGCCAGCCTCGAGGACGCGTTCCTCGCGTTCACGGGAAAGGGGCGATGACGATGACGAGCACGACCATGACGGCGCCGGCCGCGCGCGGCCGTTCCGCGATGACGCAGCTCACGATCACCGAGCTCAGGCTGTTCACCCGGGGCAGGGCGCGGGTTGGCCTCGGGGTGAGCGTCGGCGTTCCGCTGCTGCTGTTCGTCATCTTCGGCAGCATCCACTCCTTCAACACGCCGGTCAGCAAGTTCGGCGGCCTCACCGTGCTCGACGTGTACGTGCCGATCCTGCTGGTGTTCGCGATGGCCCTGATGTCGCTGGTGGCCATGCCGGCCACCCTGGCCGGCTACCGGGAGCTCGGGTACCTGCGCCGGCTGAAGACCACCCCGGCCGGGCCGGGCCGGGTGCTGACCGCCCAGTTCGCGGTCCAGCTCGCGGTCGCGGCCGTCACCGTCATCGTGCTGCTGGCCGTGGCCAGGGGCGGATACGGCGTGGCGGTGCCGCGCGAGATCGGCGGGTTCGTGGTGGCCGGGCTGCTCGCCGTCGCCGCGCTGATGGCGGCCGGGCTGTTCGTCGCCGCGGTGGCGCCGAGCGCCGGCACGGCCCGGGGCATCGGGGCGATCCTGTTCTACCTGATGATGTTCTTCGCCGGGCTGTGGCTGCCGGTCCCGGACATGCCGGCGGTGCTGCAGCACATCAGCCATGCCACCCCGCTGGGGGCCGCGGTGCCCGCGCTGCAGAACGCGACGCTCGGGCAGTGGCCGACCTGGCTGCAGCTGGTGACCCTGGCGGGGTACGCGGTGGCGTTCGGCCTGGCCGCGGCGAGGTTCTTCCGCTGGGAGTAGATTGAGGTCAGATGAGCAGCCTGGGATCCAGTTTTGAGCTGGGAAAATGGCGGCAGGGGGCGCCGGCCCGGGGGACGTACACGCAGTTGGTCATCCTCGCCGCCATTCTCCCCTCCGCGCTGATCGGGCACTTCGGGTCGAAACCGACCAACCTGGTGCTGTGCCTGGCGGCCGCGGCGTGGTCCCTGATCGCGCTGAGCCCGGGCCTGCGGAGGCGCCCCCCGGTGATGGCGGTGTTCGTCGCCGGGGTGATCGCCATCGCGTTCGCGCTGGTGCTCAGGGATCCGTGGTTCGGGTTCTACGCCTACGCCGGCTACAGCTATTCGATCGTCCTGCTGCCCTGGCCGTGGCAGCTGGCCGGCGTGGCCGGCACCGCCGTCGTGGCGGGCACGTCCCAGACGGCGGGCGTGAACCGGGCGACGCCGATCGGCGTGGTCGCCTACGTGGGCATCGTCGCCGGCAACATGCTCGCCGTGTGCGGCGTCACCTGGCTGCTGAACCGCCTCGAAACGCAGGGGGAACAGCGCGGACGGATGCTGGGCGAGCTGCGGGAGTCGAACCGGAGACTGGAGGCGGCGCTGGCCGAGAACGCGGGCCTGCACCAGCAACTGCTGACCCAGGCGCGGGAGGCCGGGATCCTGGACGAGCGGCAGCGGATGGCCAGGGAGATCCACGACACGCTGGCGCAGGGCCTCACCGGGATCATCACCCAGCTGCAGGCGGCCGAGCACGCGGCAGCGCACTCCACCGGTGAGCCGGCCGAGTGGCGCACCCACTTCGCCGCCGCGACCAGGCTGGCCAGGGAGAGCCTGTCCGAGGCGCGGCGCTCGGTGGACGCGCTGCGTCCCGAGTCACTGGAGACGGGACGGCTGGGCGAGGCGCTGGCCGACGTCGCCGGGCGCTGGTCCGAGCTGAACGGGATCGAGGTCCAGGTGATGACCACCGGCGCGACGCGGCCGATGCGGCCGGAAACCGAGCTCGCGCTGCTGCGGGCCGGGCAGGAGGCACTGGCCAACGTCGCCAGGCACGCGCAGGCGACCAGGGTCGGGGTGACGCTTTCGTACCTGGAGCACGAGGTCGCCCTCGACGTGCGCGACGACGGCAGGGGCTTTGACCCGGCGAGGATCTACGACGCCGGTGCCGGGAAGGGCGCCGCCGTGCCCGCGGCGAACGGGACCGGCCCGCCCGCGCGCGGCGGGTTCGGGCTCGTCGCGATGCGGCAGCGGATCGAGGCCCTGTCCGGAACGCTGCAGATCGAATCGGAGCCGGGCGCGGGCACCGGGATCTCGGCCCGTGTCCCCCTCACGGTTCCCCTCACGCCGCTGGAGGCCAGTCCGTGAGCGACGATGCCCCGATCAGGCTGCTGGTGGTGGACGACCACCCGGTGGTCAGGGACGGGCTGTGCGCCATGTTCGCGCGCGACCCGGAGTTCGAGGTGCTCGGCGAGGCCGCCGACGGCGCGGAGGCGGTCCGGCTCGCCCAGGAACTGCGGCCCGACGTGATCCTGATGGACCTGCGGATGCCCGGCATGGACGGCGTGACCGCGATAACCGAACTGGCCGCCAGGGGCGTCGCCGCCCGCGTGCTCGTGCTGACCACCTACGACACCGACAGTCACGTGCTGCCTGCGATCGAGGCGGGCGCCACGGGCTACCTGCTCAAGGACGCGCCGCGCGCGGACCTGCTGCGAGCGGTCCGGGCCGCGGCCCACGGCGAGGCGGTCCTCTCGCCCGCGGTGACGGCCAGGCTGATGAGCCGGGTCCGCTCCCCCGGCACCGGGCCGCTCAGCCAGCGGGAGCTCGAGGTCCTCGAGCTGGTGGCCTCGGGAACCACGAACCGGGAGGCGGCCGCCAGGCTGTTCATCACCGAGGCCACGGTCAAGACCCACCTGCTGAACATCTACGCCAAGCTCGGCGTCGGCGACCGCGCCGCCGCCGTCGCCGAGGCCTTCAACCGCGGCCTGCTCACCCGCCGGACGTAGCCGGCTGACCTGCTCGAAAGGTCCGGGACCACTGCGCACCCGGACATCGACGCGGCGCTGATCCCGGACGACGCGAACGCGGCCCCGATCATCTCCTACCTGAAGGGCCGGGGTGTGCGGCCGAAGACCTTCCCGACCACCGGGCAGGACGCCAGCCTGCCCGGCCTGCAGAACGTCCTGGCCGGCTATCAGTGCGGCACCGTCTACAAGCCGATCTGGCTGGAGGCCGAGGCGGCTGCCGCGGTTGCCGTCTACGTACGCGACGGGCAGACTCCCCCGCCCTCGCTGGTGAACGGCACCATCATCGACTCTTCGTCCGGCAAGCGGATCCCGTCGGTCCTGCTGAGCCCGGAGTGGGTCACCACGGCCAACATGAACGCGACCGTCATCGCCGACCAGTTCGTGTCGCCCTCCCAGCTCTGCGTCGGCTCCTACGCCGACGCTTGCAAGGCAGCAGGAATCGCCGGCTAGGGTTCGACCTGCTGTCCGAGGCCGAATTGCTGCCCGGGGCGGCCAGCCTGAGCACGAGCACCGCGACGATCAGCGCGGCGATCGCCGCCCCGCCGATTGCGGCCGTCATCCTGGCGAGGTGGGATCTGCGCCGAGGCGATCGCGTATCGCTCGGGGGTGCGTTACCGGGCAGGCGGCCGATGCCGCCCGCTGCCGGCCTGGTCGACGCGTCGCCTGCCGGCAGGCCCGGGTCCGTCGAGGTCTCGGGGCGCGCTGGCCCGGCCCCGGGCTGGCCCGGCGACGGGTCCTGTTGCGGGGGGCCGGCGGGGTCGGGATGAGGCGCGGCTGCTGCCGGGCCGGAGTGCAGGCTGGCCAGGGCGCGCGTGGCGGTCTGCGCGTCGGGGCGCTGCGAAGGGTCCTTCGCGAGCAGCGCGCCGAGCATCTGCACCAGCGGCCCGGCATGCTGAGGCTCGGCGGGAGTCCGGGTCAGGACGGCGGTGATCACGGCGGCCAGCGTTGGACCGTCGAACGGCGGGATCCCCTCGACGGCGGCGTACAAGGTGGCGCCGAGCGCCCACATGTCCGCGGCGGCGTCGACGTTGCTGCCTTCCAGCTGTTCCGGGGCCATGTACTGCGGCGCCGTGGCACGCGCCTCCCGCATCGTGCGGGCCACAAGCTCGGCCTGCTCCGCCGCCAGCGGCTGGTGCGGCAGCAGCACCTCCTTGACCGCAACCTCACGGTCAAGCACCTGGTCATGACCGCGCCACACGCGGCCCATGCCGCCCTCGCCGATTGGCTCGACCAGCAGGTACCGCCCGCCAACCAGCATTCCCGCCACACCTGGCACAAATGGATAGTGTAAGGACCCCGCGGAAACGGGCTACAGGAGGAACGGGATGAGCATCTTGGTCCTGCGCTTGTACTCCGGGTACGCCGTGGGGAAGGTGGCCGTGAGGTTCCGCTCCTCGACGGTGCCGCTGTAGTAGAAGTACCCGATCAGCACCGCGACGACGATCAGGCCGAGCAGGTTGTCGACGAGCGCGGTGCCCAGCAATGCCGTCAGCAGCCCGGTGTAGATCGGGTGGCGGACGAACCGGTAGGGGCCCGAGGTGACAAGCTCAGGCTCGGCCCGCTGGCTCATCGGCATCCCCCAGTTGCGGCCCAGGTGCAGGCGGGCCCAGACCGCGAGCGCGATCCGGCAGGCGAACAGCACCGCCCCTACCGCCCCGAGGACCACGCTGTGCACCACGAAGCTGCCCTCGCGCAGGACGACGGTGATCAGCAGCACCCCGACCACGCTGACGCCGGTCAGCCGGGTCCGCCACCCGCCGCTGACGCTCTCCTTGCTTGTGCTGGCCGACGCCAGCCAGTAAATCCAGAAGACGATCCAGGCGCAGCCGATGGCGAACTTGAGCGCGTGCATGCGACTTCTCCGACTTCTCCGGCCGAAGCTTGCTGGCAGATGTCGATTCTAGTGCCCGGCCCGGAACAGGACCGACTCGGCTATCGATCGGATGTGGGCGGGGTCGGCGGTGATGAACAGGTACTGGAACGTGCCGCCGGTCCCGATCAGACGCCGGTAGGGGATGAGGGCGGCAGCGGAGCGGAAGGCCGCCCCGCCCCGCCGCTCTTGCAGAGCGGGCGCGTTGGCCGAGGGCCAGATGTAACAGCCCGTTCGTCCGGCGATGCGGGTGATCTGAGTCCTGGGGCCGGTGCCGTACAGGCGCTGGACGGTATCGCCGGGCAGGGCGGCACAGGTGCTCCGCAGCGACGAGCCGGGGGCCCCGGTCGCGTCCAGCACCGCGAAGCCGCCCGGGCCGCTCTCGGCGGCGCCCTGGCCGTCTGCCTGGTAGGGCGTGGCGGTCCAGCCCGCGGGGACCCGATACGACACGGCGAAGCTCGGGGCGTCGATGGTCCGGGCCGGCCGGGCTTGGCTGGTGGCCGGCCGGATCTGCGAGGACGCCGGTGCGGTGCCCGGCGGCGGGGCAGGCCTGACGGCGAGGAGCAACGCGATCACGGCGAGAGCCGCGACGGCGGCGGCACCCGACGCGGCGAGCGCGAGTCCCCTGCCGCGTCGCCGCCTGTCACCATCCGCCATGGCCCGCGCCTTCCCTTCCGTCACCGCCCCGTCGCCTACACAGATGCCGCGGGCAGCGGA
This sequence comes from Streptosporangiaceae bacterium, assembly GCA_050698735.1. Lineage (GTDB taxonomy): Bacteria > Actinomycetota > Actinomycetes > Streptosporangiales > Streptosporangiaceae > Palsa-504. The sequence goes on from JBOHCG010000374.1 coordinate 6,782, forward strand.
AAGGTTGCCTCAGCCTGAATCGCCGACGGGAAGGCCGCGTCGAAGAGGACCTGCTGCAGGGAGCGCCGTTGGGCGGGCGAGCACCACCGAATGTCGCGGCATCTACCTCACAGGCACCATCAGTCACGAGCTGCACTGCCCTGAACGGGGCTCGGGGCACACAAGCCCCGTCTTGCGGGGCAGGTGACGCACGAGCCCCGATCCCTTTTTCGGCGGGGTGACGCGGGGCGCCGGAAAAGCGCTGGAATCTGTGCACGCAGGAGGTGGGTGGCGCGTCGTATGGAGCGGGAGGGTGGGGCGATGGAGATTGTGGCGGGCGGGCTGCGGGTGGCGGCTAGCGACGTCGCCAACTTCCTGGCCTGCCAGCAGGTGACGCAGCTGGACCTGGCGAAGGCGCGGGGGGAACTGCGGCCGCCGCAGGCCGTGGACCTCGGCTTCGATGACCTGGTGCGGCGGGGCGAGGAGCACGAGCGCGCGGTGCTCGAGCGGTTCCGCGGTGCCGGGCACGAGATCGCGGACCTCGGCGGGACCTGGGATTCGGCCGCTACCGCCGACGCCGTCCGGGCCGGGGTCGGGGTTGTCTACCAGGGGACGCTGGCCGGCCGCGAGGGCGGGCTCGGGCTGCTCGGACGTCCGGATTTCCTGGTACGGGCGGACCTGCTGGCTGCTCCGGACGGGGAGGCGCGGCCGGACGGGATTTCTTATGAGGTCGTGGACGCGAAGCTGGCGCGGACGGCGAAGGCCAGGGCCGTTCTGCAGACCGCGTTCTACTCCCGGCTGCTCGGGCTGGTGCAGGGGGGTGAGCCGCGGTGGATGTGGCTGGCGCTGGGGCGTGGGGAGCTTGTGCCGTTCAAGGTGGCGGACTTTGCCGCGTATGAGCGGCAGACCCGGCGGCGGCTGGCGGAGGTCCTCGGCTCGGGGCCGCCGGCCGGGCTGTATCCCGAGCCGGTCGAGC
>JBOHCG010000375.1:0-7717 GCA_050698735.1 Streptosporangiaceae bacterium
GGCCGGCTTCATGATCTCGCTGGCCGGCCTCGATACCGCGAGCCCGACCGGCGGCCTGGGGGCGAGCCGGGCAAGCTGGATCGGCAGCATGGCCGAACCCGCCCTGATCCTCATCTTCTTCACCGTCGGCGCGGTGTCGGCCTCGGACAACCCCTACCTGATGAACCACGCCGTCGCGTCCTCGCCGTACGTGGTGGTGCTGCCGACGCACCTGCTGGGGCTCGTCGCGTTCTTCATGATCGTGCTGGTGGAGAGCGGCCGGATACCGATCGACACGCCCGGCGGATCGACGGAGATCTCGATGATCGAGGAAAGCCGGGTGCTGGAGTACTCGGGCCGTGAGTACGCGCTGGTCAAGTGGGGGAGCTGGATGAAGCTCTTTGTGCTGTCCTCGATCTTCATGAACGTGTTCGTGATCCCATGGGGGCTCGGCAGCGCGGCCAGCCTGCCCGGCGCGCTGCTGGCGATCCCGGTGCTGCTCGGCAAGCTCGCGCTGTGCGGGCTGGCGATCGTCGTCATCGACACCTCGTTTGCGAAGCTGCGCTTCTTCCGGATCGCCGAGTTCCTCGGCGCCGCGTTCATGCTCGCCCTGGTCGGCGTGGCCACCTCGTACGTGATCGGAGCGTGAACGAGATGCAGAGCCTGTCCGCGACCAGCGCCGCCGGCGTCCTGCTCGACCTGTCAGGGGTGCTGATCCTGCTGCTGGCGTTCGCCTGCCTGGCGTCCAAGCTGTTCAACAGGTACGTGGTCTACTACGGCGCCCAGTCGGTGCTGCTCGCGTTCGCGGCAGGGACCGCCGCGGTCGCCTTCCACAGCGCCGAGCTGTGGATCCTCGCCGCGCTCACGCTGGCCGTCAAGGGGATCGCGATCCCGGTGGCGGCCCGCAGGCTGCTGGTGACCCGGCTGGCGCTCAAACGCGACGCCGCGATGTCCACCGGCCTGTCCACCTCGCTGATCGCAGGTGGCGCGCTGACCGCGTTCGCCTACCTGGTGACCCGGCCGGCGCTGCTGCCGCACGGCACGGTCGCGTCCGCCGTGGTGCCGCTGTCTACCGCAGTGATCCTGCTCGGCTCGCTGGCGATGGTGGTACGCCGGCACACGGTGGCGCAGCTCATCGGCTGGCTGATCGTGGAGAACGGGGTCTTCCTCGGCGCGATCACGCTGGTCGCGACGTTCCCGTTCATCGTCGAGGCCGGGATCTTCCTGGACATCGTCGCGGGGGTGCTGATCATGGTCGTGTTCGTGTCCGGGCTCACCCGCCAGCTGGCGCAGGCCAGCGCCACCGAGCTGAGAGAGCTGCGCGGATGACCGCCCTCGCCATCCTCATCGCGCTGGGCCCGCTGGCCGGGTCGGCCGCCGCGCTCGCGGGCGCCCGGGCACGCTGGGCAGGCCTGGCCCAGGCGGCCGGGGCCGCGGTCGCGCTCGGCTGCTCGATAGCGCTGCTCGTCACGCTGGACGGCCACCCGCCGCTGGCCGGCTGGGACGGCTTCCTGTACGTGGATACCCTTGGCGGCTTCTTCGCGATGACCGTGGCCGCGGTTACCCTGCTCGCCGCGCTCGGCTCGGTCGGCTACATCAGCGCCCAGGAAGACTCCGGTGAGCTCAGCGCCTTCCAGGTCCGGCTCTACTTCACCTTCTTCGGCCTGTTCGCCTCGCTGATGCTCGCGGCGCTCGAGACCGGCAACCTCGGGCTCCTGTTCGTCCTCGTCGAGGCGAGCACGCTGGCCAGCGCGGCCCTGGTCGGCCTTGAGGGGCACCCGCGGTCGCTCGAGGCGGCGTGGAAGTACATCATCATCAGCTCGCTCGGCGTCACGATCGCGCTGGCCGGCACGCTGTTCCTCTTCTATTCGGGCAGCGCCCTGCACCTCGGTTCCAACCTGGGCCTGACCTGGCCGTACCTGCTCGACCACGCGCACGCGCTGGCCCCGCAGAGCCTGCGGCTGGCGTTCCTGCTCGCGGTGGTGGGCTACGGCACCAAGGTCGGGCTGGCGCCGATGCATACCTGGCTGCCCGACGCGCACGCCGAGGCGCCGAGCCCGGCCAGCGCGATGCTGTCCGCCGCGCTGCTCAACACCGGCATGTACGCCATCATCAGGTTCCTCGCGATCGCCCACGCGCGGCTCGGCGGCACCTACCCGAGGGCGGTGCTGCTGTCCTTCGGCTTCGCCTCCATCGTGATCGGCGCGCTGTTCATGGTCCGGAAGGGGAACTTTAAACGATTGTTCGCCTATTCGAGCGTGGAGCACATGGGCATCATCGCGGTCGCCCTAGGCTTCGGCGGCACGCTCGGGCTCTACGGCGCGCTGCTGCAGATGCTGAACCACGCGCTGGCCAAAGCGGTGCTCTTCCTGTCCAGCGGCGACGTGTCGCTCCGCTACCGGACCAAGGAGGCAACGCAGGTCAGCGGGCTGCTCGCCGCGGTGCCCGTCACCGGCGGTGCGCTGCTTCTCGCCTCGTTCGCGGTCCTCGGCTCACCGCCGTTCGGCCTGTTCCTCTCCGAGCTGACCATCGTGCGGGCCGGCTTCGAGCACGGCAGCCCGGTGTTTCCCCTGCTCCTGCTCGCCCTGCTCGGCCTGGCGTTCGTGGCCTTCGCCCGGACCACGGCCGGGATGGTGACCGGCCCGCCGCCAACCGAGCCGGTCGCCCTGCCCCTGGCCAGCCCGTACCGGGACCGAACGACGGTAGCTGTCACCGCCGCGCCATTGGTTCTGGGCCTGGCCGCGCTGCTCGTCCTGGGCCTGTGGATACCCGTCGGCCTTGATGCGGTCCTCCGGCATTCGATCGCGGTGATCGGGTGACCACCGTCGAACCGAGGACCGCCCAGCGGATGGAGCTGATGGTGCGCCAGCTCACCGGGCTTGGCGGCCAGGAGGTCACCGGCGGCGACGCGACCAGGGGAGCGGCCACCGTCCGCCTGCCGGCCGAGACCCTGGAGGCCGCCACGCACGCCCTCGCGGTCACCGAGGGCACTCGGCTGGCGGACATGTTCGCGGGGGGTTCCGGGGGGTCGCCCCCCCGGGCCGGCAGGGCCGCGGACAACGGCGACGACATCTCGACCTTGCGCATGGTCTGGTCGCACGGGCCGGGGTACCTGGTCACCGAGACCGAGATCGCCTCCGAGCAGTACCCGCCGCTCTCCGACGTCGCGCCGGCCGCGTTCGTCGAGGAGTGCGAGATCTACGAGCAGTTCGGCATCCGGCCGGCCACCGGCAAGCCGCTCAACAGGCTCATGCTGCCGCCGCACGCGGGACCGGACTTCCCGCGGCTCGGGCACCGCCCGGCCCCGCCGCCCGACGAAGCGCACGCCCCGCATACCGTGGGCGGCCAGGCGTTCGAGTTCCCGTTCGGGCCGGTCCGCCAGGTCGGCGTGGAGAGCCTGTACTACGGCCTCGTGACCAGCGGCGAGGAAGTCATCGACCTGTACCTGTTTGCCTGGCACAAGCACCGCGGCGTGGAATGGCGGCTGCGCGGCAGCACCCCGCTCGATGCCGCCTTCCTGGCCGAGCGGGTCGAGGGTCTCAGCGCCGTCGCGCTAGGCTGGGCGTTCGCCGCGGCGGCGGAGGCGGCCCTCGGCGTCGCGCCGCCGACCGCGGCGGCAAGGACCAGGGCGGTCGCGCTCGAACTTGAGCGGCTGTACAACCACGCGGCGGCAACCGCGGCGCTGTGCCAGTCGACCGGGCTGACGGTGGGCCAGTCCGCCGCCGAGATCGCGCTGGAACGGCTGCTGCGCCTCAACGCCGCCGCGTTCGGCCACAGGTACCTGTTCGGCGTGGTCACCCCCGGCGGGGTCAGCCGGGCCCCGGACGCCGACGCGCTCCGCCGCGACCTGCCCGGCGCCCACGGCGAGCTGCGCCGCGCCGCCGACGCGCTGCTGGGCACGAACTCCTTCGTCGACCGGCTGGAGGCCACCGGCATCCTCACCGCCGAGCAGGCGCGCCGCCTCGGCCTGGTCGGCCCGGTCGCGCGTGCCACCGGCCTGGCCACAGACGCCCGTGCCGGCGCGGTCGGCGGCCCCTACGCCGAGCACCCGGTCGCCGTCGTCACCGCTGACGGCGGCGACGTGCTCGCCCGCTTCCAGGTGATGCTCGGTGAGGCGGCGGAGTCCGTGCGGCTTATCGGCGAGTTCCTTGACGCTGGCACCGCGGCGGACCGCGTCGAGCTTCCGGGCGGCGGAGGCGCCGGCCTCGGCTGGGCCGAATCGGCCCGCGGCGAGGCCCTGGCCTGGGTCCAACTGGACGAGACCGGGCGGATCAGCCGGGCGCGGCTCCGCCCCGGGTCGGCGCGCAACTGGCGCGGATTCGACGACGCCTGCCGCTCCCAGAACGTGTTCACCGACATCCCGATCATCGAGGCCAGCTTCTGGCTGACCGCGGCCGGCCTGGCCCGATGACCAACCCTGCCGAAGGAGGTGAGCCGCGGTGCCGCTGTGGTTCTTCAGGGGCCTAAGACGCGGCGTGGTGACCACGCGCTATCCGGCCAGGCCGGATGGCTCAGCCGCGGCGCTGCCGACGCCGCCTGCGTTCCGCCCGCGGCTGCTCACCCGCCAGGCCGTCGACCGCCTCGTCGCGGTGTGCCCGAGCACCGCGCTGAGCAGGCAGGACGATGTCCTTGTCTTCGACGTCGGTGCCTGCACCTGCTGCGGTAGGTGCGTCCAGGCGGCCGCCGAGGCGGCACCGGACGCGGTCACCTCGAGCGGGCAGTTCGAGCTTGCCGCCACGACCCGCGAGGCGCTCGTCAAGCAGATCCCGATCCTCGGAGGCGAGCGGTGAACCCAGACCCGGACAAGCCCGCGGACCAGGCCCCGGACAAGCCCGCGGAGGAGGCGACGGCCACGGCAGCGGCCGCGACGCGGCTGCGCGACACGATCGCGGCGCAGTTCGGCCGCAGCCTGCACATCCGCACCCTGGACACCGGGTCGTGCGCGGTCTGCGAGCAGGAAATCCGGCTGCTCACCGCGCCGCACTACGACCTGCACCGGCTCGGCTTCTTCTTTACCCCGGCGCCCAGGCACGCGGACCTGCTCCTGGTCACCGGGCCGATGGTGCGGGTATTCGAAACGGCGGCACGCAAGACCTACGAAGCCATGCCAGGGCCCAAGGTCGTGGTCGCGACCGGCGCGTGCGCGCTCGGCGGCGTGTACCGTAAGGACCCGTTCGTGCACGGCGAGGTGTCTGAGGTCCTCCCGGTCGACGTATGGATCCCCGGCTGCCCGCCGAGTCCGCTGGCCCTGCTGCACGGCCTCGGCGTCGCGGTCGGCCGGCTGGCGTCCAAGACACCGGACCTGACGTTCGTGGCCGAACAGGAGGGGTGAGGCGTGAACCCGCTGGACATCCTCTACGGCGCCGGCGGCGCGTGGCTGGCCGCCGCCGTGACCGGGCTGCTTGCCGGGTCCCGTCGGCCGGGGATGCTCGCCTGCTGCGTTCTTTCCGCCCTGGCCGGCGCCGCCGCGGTGGCGGCAGGCGGATGGTCGCTGATCTACGGCGACACCAAGGTCGTCGCCCCCGGCGGCCAAACCATCGTGGGCGGACCCCTGCAACTGCAGATGACCAGCCTGGCCGGGGTGTTCGTGGCCCTGCTCGGCATCGTCGCGGTGGCGATCGCGCTGTACGCGCCCCGCTATCACCAGCCCGCCCGCGGCACGGCCATCTACCTTGCGGTCTATAACCTGGCCCTGCTTGCCTGCCTGGCCGTGCTGGCCGCGGGTGGCATGGTGACGTTCCTCGTCGCCTGGGAAACGATGAGCCTCGCCTGCTACCTGCTCATCCTGCGGCATCCAAGCAGCGGCGAGTCGGCCCGTGGCGCGTTCTGGTTCCTCGCCCTGTCCGAGGTCGGCTTCCTGCTTGTCGTGGCCGCGTTCGTGATCCTCGCCGCGAAGACGAACGCCACCCAGCTTGACCAGATCGCCGCCCGGAGTCACCTCATCCCAGGCGGCTGGCGGGCCGCCGCCTACCTGCTCGCGCTGACCGGGTTCGGCTTCAAGGCCGGGCTCGTCCCGCTGCACGTCTGGCTGCCAGAAGCGCACCCGGTCGCCCCCGCGGACGGGTCCGCGTTCCTGTCCGGGGTCGTGGTCAAGCTCGGCTGCTACGGCATCGCGCTGTTCGCGTTCCGGCTGGTCCCGGTCGGCGGCGCGTGGCCGGGCCTGGTCACCATGGCTGCCGGCGCGATCACCGCCGCCATCGGCATCCTGTACGCGCTGGCCGAACGCGACATCAAGCGGTTCCTCGCCTTCTCCACGATCGAGAACACCGGGATCATCGTGACCGCGTTCGGCGCCGCCATGATCTTCCACGCCTACCGGCAGAACGCCCTGGCCGCCTTCCTGCTCATCGCCGGCCTCTACCACGTCGCCAACCACGGCTGCTACAAAACGCTGCTGTTCCTGGAGGCGGGGGTGATCGAACACACGACTGGCACCAGGGACATGGACCGGCTCGGCGGCCTGATCCACGCTCTGCCGCGCAGCGCGGTGATCGCGTTCGCCGGGACCCTCGGGATCGCCGCGCTGCCGCCGCTGAACGGCTTCGTCAGCGAGTGGCTGATCTTCCAGGGACTGTTCCAGGGGTTCCGCACCGGCAGCCACCTGTTCGCCATCCTCATCGTGCTCGCCGCAGCGACCCTCGGGCTCACCGGCGGCCTTGCCATCTACGCGTTCGTCCGCGGCTTCGGCATCCCGTACCTAGGCATGCCGAGGACCCGGCAGGCCGCGGTCGCGACCGAGAAGGGCCAGCCGGTGGCCGGGCCCGCGCTGCTGGCCGTGGCCTGCGCCGCGCTGGCCGTCGGTGCCCCGGTCATGCTCGCCGCGCTGTCCCGCGCCGCGCACACGATCACAGGGACCACCCTCGGCCCGCTGCTGCTGCCTGGCAAGCTCACCGTCCTCCCGGCGCACACGGACTTCGCCGCGTTCTCGCCCACCTACCTGGCGGTGTTCCTGGCCGCCGTATGCGCGGTCCCGCTGCTCATCTTCCTGGCCGGGCGGCCCCGGGCCGCCAGCGTCACCGTTCCCGTCTGGGACGGCGGCATCGTCAGCTTCCGGCCGCGGATGCAGTACTCCGCCATGACGTTCTCCGCGCCGACCCGGGTCACCTTCGACGCCCTGTACCGGCCGTCGGTCTCGGTCCGCCGCGCCAGCGACGACGATCCGGCCGGCCGCTCCGGCCCGGTGCACTACGAGGCCCGGGTGACCCCGGTCTTCGAGCGCTACCTGTACCGCCCGATCGTGCGCGCCGTCGAATGGCTCGCCGACGCGATCCGCCCGCTGCAATCCGGCGACGTCAACCTGTACCTGCTCTACGTCTTCGCAGTCATCCTCCTCGCCTACCTCCTCGGCGCGGTGTAAGGACCCGTCCCGGGCGGCCGCTGGGTCGAGGAACTGGCCCATCCAGCACCCGCGGGCACTGATGTGCCCGGCCTCGATATGGCTACGCTGGAACGTATTCGCACCGGGCTGGAGGAGCCGTGACCGATGTGGGCCAAGCAGCCGAAGTGACGCAGGTTCCCACCGGATCGATCGCCGACACCGCCCGGCAGTGTGAGCGGATCCTCGCCGAGGTCGAGCGCGTCATCGTCGGCAAGCGGGACACGGTTCGGATGGTGCTGCTCGGCGTGCTCGCCTCAGGCCACATCCTGATCGAGGACCTGCCGGGTCTGGGCAAGACGCTGCTGGCCCGCACGTTCGCCACCGTCCTCGGGCTGGAGTTCACCAGGGTCCAGTTCACCC
>JBOHCG010000376.1:0-7676 GCA_050698735.1 Streptosporangiaceae bacterium
ACCATGGCCAGGCCTGCCGCGAACCGCCGCCAGGCGCCGGAGTCGAATCCGACCGAGTGATCCCATCCAGAAGAAGTGGCTCGGGTCCAGGTTCGCCGCGATCGCGGGCCTGTCAAGAGTCCGTGAATATGTCCAGACAAGCCGGAATGATGGCCTGCTCTCCGTAACCGGATACCACATCCGTGTACCGGACTAAGCCTGCGGTGGTTATAATGTTCACACAAATGAGTCTAGTGAACAGCCCGGATGACGAGCATGATGCCTGCACCCCAAGTCACGAGCAGCGGCCCGATTACCATCGACCGGACCAGCCCGGTGCCGCTGTACTTCCAGCTTGCCCAGCACTTCGAGCAGGCCATCAGGTCCGGGGCGCTGAAGGTCGGCGCCCGGCTGGAGAACGAGGTGCAGCTGGCGGAGATGCTCGGGCTGTCCCGCCCCACGGTCCGGGCGGCGTTCCTCTACCTGGCGAACAAGGGCCTGGTCGTGCGCAAGCGCGGCGCCGGGACCCTGGTCGCCAACGAGCGGATGGACCGCAACGTCGAGCTGACAAGCCTGTACGACGACCTGGCCGCCAGCGGCCGCAAGCCGGAGACCCGGGTCCTGAAGGCCGAGGTCAGCCACGCGGGCGATCAGGTCGCCGAGGCCCTCCAGCTGCCCGAGCGCGCCCTGGTGATGTCCCTGGAGCGGATCCGCCTTGCCGACGGCGAGCCGATGGCCCTGATGCACAACTACCTGCCCGCCGGCCTGGTCCAGCTCAACATCGACATGCTCGAGCAGCACGGCCTGTGTGAGCTGCTGCGCGCTTCCGGCATCGGCCTGTACTCCGCCACCCAGCGGATGGGCGCCAAGAACGCCTCCGCCGCCGAGGCCCGCACCCTGAACGAGACCCGCGGCACCGCCCTGCTGACCATGGAGCGCATCGCCTACGACCAGGCCGGCCGCCCGGTCGAGTTCGCCAGGCACCTCTACCGCGCCTCCCGCTACGCCTTCACCACCAGCTTCCCCCATCACCGCGCCCCGGAGCCCTCCCCAAGCTGACCCGCCGCCCCAGCTAAGCCAGCCATTTTTATCCAGAACGAGCCGTGGTGCGCCCGGCGGCTAACAGGCCTGGTAGGCAGCCTGGTAGCTGGATGGCGGCGTCCCTATCAGGTATCCAGCGTCGCGGCTGGGTTGATGGCCGCGCCGGATGCTACCGCCACCGTGGTTCCGCTGCTCGCCGTCGGCGGGGCGGGCGCACTGGTTGTCGCGCCAGGGCACGCGATCTGTCAACGAAAAACACCTGCCTGGCCATAATGACCGGATGATCGACGAGCTGATCGACCGGATGGCGGCCCTGCTCGAGCCGCTGGAGGCCGAGGGCGACCGGCGGCGGTACTTCCACGCGACCTACCAGCGCACCACGATCGCGGTGGCCGGGGAACTGAAGCGCGGCGGCTTCACCGACCCCGAATGGGTGGAGCGCTGGGACGTCGCGTTTGCCAACCTCTACCTGGACGCCCTGGAGGCCTCGCTCGCGGGCCGGTCGCCGGCCCGGCCGTGGCAGATCGCCTTCAGCGCACCCGCCGACCTGCCCCCGCTCCGGCACGTGCTGCTCGGCATGAACGCCCACATCAATTACGACCTGCCGCAGGCGCTGATCGAGGTGATCAGCACCGAGCAGTTCGACGACGCGGCGCTGCTGGCCCGCGGGGAGGCCGATCACCGCGTGATCGACAACGTCCTCGCCTCCCGCGTCGCCGCCGAGGACGACGAGCTGACCAGGCTGTCCGGTCCGGCCCCGCTGCTCGACCGGCTGCTGCGCCCGTTCAACAGGCTCGGCACCCAGCGCTTCCTGCGCGAGGCGCGGGAGAAGGTATGGGCCAACGCGATCGCGCTCAACCGCGCCCGCAAGCAAGGACCCGATGCCTACGTCGTGACCCTCGCCCAGCTGGAGAAGCTGAGCGCGGCCAAGGTAACCGCGCTGCAGGCTCCCGGCAAGGTCCTGCTCAAGCTGGCCGCCACCGGCTTCGGCGTCCGGCTGCCCCACTAGTGTTCTGGAGTGATGCTCCAGGAGTTCCTCGCGGGCGGTCATGTCGACGCCGCGGTATTCGCACTGCGGCCGGACTACCGCGCCATGCTGCTGGCCGTCGACGGGATCGTGCCGGGACCGAGCGACCAGGCGGGCGACGCGCTGCTCCAGGCAGCCGAGACCGCGGCCCGCGAGGCGCTCAGAGGCCGGCAGGCGGATGATCTCCCGCACGTGGCGGCGTGGCGGGATGCCTACCGGGCGTTCGGAGCCAAGCCGCAGCGCACCCGCAACAGCCTGGAAGCGCTGCTGCGCCGAGCGGAATCCGGGCTGCCCCGCGTAAACCGGCTCACCGACCTCTACAACGCGGTCTCGGTACTGCACCAGATCCCGCTCGGCGGGGAGGACCTCAGCCGCTACACCGGTCCGCCGCGGCTGATCCGCGCCGCCGGCGATGAGCCCTTCGACACCATGGCCGACGGCAACGCGGTGACACACCACCCCGACCCCGGCGAGGTGGTGTGGTGCGACGACGCCGGCGTGACCTGCCGGCGCTGGAACTGGCGCCAGGCACGCCGTACCCAGCTCGGCGAGGAGACCACCGCGGCCCTGTTCATCCTCGACGCGCTCGACCCGGTGACCGACAAGGAGCTCGACGCCGCCGCCGGCGACCTGATCGCCCGCCTGGCCCGGCTCGGACCCGACGTCCAGGCTGCCCGCCGCCTGATAGCCGCCGGAACGACGCCTCAAGACGGGAGTCGGACCCCGTGATCTGATCTGCAGCCTTGCTGTACGGGGGATCTGTGGTCAGGCCGCGGCGCATGCGGTCAGCGGGCGGCGGCGCAGGCCCGGATTCTGCAGGGCCGGGGGCTGGAAGGCCTGGTCGAGGGCGCCGATGTCGGTGCCGGGCGGGACGATCTCGTCGATGCGGTCGAGGATGTCGTCGGTGAGGGCGACGTCCAGGCCGGCGAGCAGGCCGTCGAGGTGGTCCATGGTGCGGGCGCCGAGAAGTGCGCTGGTGACGCCGGGGTGGGCGATGGTGAACGCCATCGCGAGGTGGGTCATCGGGAGCCCGGCCTCCTCGGCGCTGCACTCGGGCGATCCGGCATTCTCGGGGCTGCCCGGCCACTTCCTGCAGCGACTCGGTGCCGCGCTCGCAGCGCTGCTCGACGCCGCAGTGGCCGACGGCACGGTTCGCGATGACATCAGCGCCGAAGATCTCCTGCACGCCCTCACTCAGCTGTCCCAGCCCGTCCCCGGGCGAGGAATCGAACACAACCAGCGCACCGTGGCGGTCCTCATCGACGGCCTGCGCTGTGAAGCCACGCGGCGGCCTGCACGGCTTGAGTACTAGCGGTACCGTGCAAGACGGAGGGCAGCGATGGACGTAATCGTTAGCGACGCCGTCTTCGTGACGATGGCGGCGAGCGCCACGCCGACCGAGGCCATGCTGGTCAGGGACGGCCGGATCGCCGAGGTCGGCTCAGCCGATGCGGTCCGCGCGGCGGCCGCGCCCGGCGCCAGGGTGGTCGGCCTGGACGGCGCCACCGTCATCCCCGGTCTCATCGACGCGCACTGCCACGTCGCCGACGTCGGCTACCTCGCGACGGCCGCCGACTGCAGCCAGCCGTCCGCGCCCGACATCCCGGCGATCCAGGCCCGCCTGCGCGAGGCCGCCGAGCGCACCCCCGAGGCCTCCTGGGTCACCGGCGGCGGATACGTGGAGTACAAGCTGCGCGAGAGGCGGCACCCGACCCGCGCCGACCTGGACCAGGCAGTGCCGCACCGCCCGGCCGTGCTGTACCACACCTCGCTGCACGCCTGCGTGCTGAACTCGGCCGCGCTGGCCCAGGCCGGGTTCTACGACGGGCAGCCGGACCCTCCTGCAGGCGCGCTCGGCCGCGACAGCGAGGGCCGACTCGACGGCGTCGTATTCGAGGCTCCGATGTTCGCGCTCTTCGAGCGCAATGTGCGCGAAGACCTGGCCAGGATGGACGCCGCCGCGCGCGTCAGGCTGGTCCAGGGGGCGAGCCAGCGGCTGGCCGCCCTAGGCCTGACCACCGCCTGCGACGCGGACATGCGCCGCGACACGTTTGCCGCCTACGCCGATGCGGACGCGGACGGCGCCCTCGGCCTGCGGGTCTACGGCATGATCGTGCACGACCAGGTGGACTGGATCCCGCGGGCCCGGCACTCGGACAAGCTGGCCACCGAGGCCGTGAAGATCTGGGCCGACGGCGGGATGAGCAGCCGTACCGCGGCCATCCACGGCACCTACCCGGTCCCGCCGTACGGCTCGGGCATCCTGTACTTCGAGCGCGGCGTGCTGACCGATATGGTCCGCCGCCTGGACTCCCTCGGCTTCCAGGTCTGCATCCACGCCCAGGGCGACCGCGCGATCGAGACGGTCCTCGACGCCTACGCCGCGGTCGTCGACGGCCCGGCGGGCAACCACCGCCGGCACCGCATCGAGCACGGCGGCGCGATGTACCCGGCGCTGACCGCCCGGGCCGCATCCATGGGCATCGTGATGGTGAGCCAGCCAGGGTTTATGTCGACCCTGGGCGACGGGTTCGCCGCCGCCTTCGGCGACCGGGCAGACCAGCTTTACGCCTTCGGCTCCTGGCGGCGGGCCGGCCTGACCGTGGCCGGGTCCTCCGACGCCCCGGTCATCACCGCCGATCCCCTGCTCGGCATCCGCGACGCCATCCTGCGCCGCACCGGTGATGGCCGGCTGCTCGGCCCGGACGAGCGCCTGTCCGCCCTCGCCGCACTCGACCTGTACACCACGCAGGCCGCCTACGCCGCGCGCCGCGAGACCGAGATCGGCACGCTAGAACCCGGCAAGCTCGCCGACTTCGTGGTCCTGGACACCAGCCCGCTCGACGCAGATCCGGAGCGGATCACCGACATCAAGGTCCTTGCCACGGTCCTCGGCGGCACGCCGGTCTACCAGTCGGGCTCCCTCGTCCCCGAGGATTGATCCGGTCGGATCCGCGAGGATTGATCCGGCCGGATCCGCTTCGACCCGAAACCGTCAGGTGCGCTTCCGCCTCGTCCGAGCCTGCGAGGCGCTCTTCCGGCCGACTTGAACCGGCCCGGCATTATTCCACCTCGTTTCGAATTTGTCGCGCATCCTATCGTCGTGTTCGATTATATGTTTTAATAGAGGAAGACCGCTCGATCTGGGAGATGACGTGCTCGCAGCCGCAACAGCCAGCGCTGGCCACCCTGCGGTGGCCGCCCTGCTCGGGCTCGGCGCGGCGGGCCTCGGGGGTGCCGTGGTGGCAATGGTGTGGAACGTTCACGCCCGCCAGATCCGGCTGGCCGAGTTGCTTGGCCGTCACCCGCTCCCGCTGACCGCCGAGCCGCCCGCCGCGGAAACCCCGTCGGCGAACGGGAACGGCAACGGGAAGTCGGAGCACCCGGTGCCCAGGCAGAACGGTCCTGCCCGCGCGAGGCCGGCGCCGCCCGCGGCCATCGACGGGCCAGAAACCGTGGTCACCGGCGAGCAGGCCCGCTACCGGGTCCGGTCTTCTGGCACCCAGCAGGTGGTGTCGTGGGCCGTCGGCGGCGGCTCTGTGTCGCAGTCCGCCGACCCGGCCCGCCCCGACGAGCTGCTCCTGGTCGCCGACCGGCCTGGCAACCTGACCGTCGCCGTCCGGCTGCGCGAGGGCCTGAACGAGCGCCGCGAGACCAAGGCGGTCACAGCGGTGCCCGACGAGATGGCCGCCACGCTGCCAGGCGCCCCGCGGCTGGCCATGCACATGTGGGGGCTTGTCGTCGTCGCCGTCGTGATCGTCGGATCCGCCGGGGCTCTCGCCGCCCTTGGGAATCTGTCCTCCGCCGACTTCGTCGCTCTTGTCGCCCCGCTGGCCGCGCTGCTCGCCGTGATCGCCATCGTCCGCGCGCCCGCCGACGCGCCCGCTGCACGAGCGGGTGAGCGGCGAAGAACCTCCACATGACCTCGTTCGCGTCAGCCAGGGTCGTGGGCCGTCCCAGCAGCACCGGCAGTGACTGGGTCGACCCCGGCCATACGTGTCCCACGCCGGTGAACTTGTGCAGGACAACCTCGGCCCCGCCTCGGCCCGGTCCGTAGCTGAGCACGGTCAGGGTCTGGCCATCGTTCATCGTCCCCCTCGTACCAGTAATCGTCGGGCTGACGACCGGCACGACCGGGCATCCGTTGTGCGCGGCCCACCGCGCGAGGCCCTGCTCGACCGGAGGGAACTCCGGGGGGCGTCCGCGGCGCGCAGAAGGAGACTCGCCGCCCCCGTAGCGCGCCCGTGCGTCGTCCACGCTGTGGCACCGGCACCGGCACCGGCACCGGGCGCCTCGGCGCGAACGTGGCGACGTACCGCCGCTGCTGGGCGGCGTTGCTGCCGCCCCCGTGGTAGTTGACCACCACCGGCAGCGGCGCCGTCGCCGCCTGCGGCGGCACGTGCACGAGGAAGCTGCGCGTCCGCCCGCCGAATGGCAGCGACAGCTCCCAGTCGTTCTGCACCCTCCTCATCGTGTCATGGGCAGCGGCATCCTCGCCCGCTGACCAGGTACGGTAGCGGCGTGGCGACCCTAGACGACGTGGCCGGGATGGCATCGGCACTGCCCGAGGTCACCGAGGCCGGACGGCACGGCAACCGCACCTGGTTCATCGCGGGCAAGGCCTTCGCCTGGGACCGCCCGTTCAGCAAGGCCGACATCCGCCGCTTCGGTGACCAGGCCCCGCCGGACGGCCCCATCCTGGCCGTCCGCGTCGAGAACCTCGCGGAGAAGGAAGCCGTCCTCGCCGCCAACCCCGACGCCTTCTTCACGATCCCGCACTTCGACGGCTACTCAGCCGTCCTCATCCAGCTCCAGAAGGTCTCCGCCCAGGCCCTGAAGGAAGCCGTGACCGACGCCTGGCTAGCCTGCGCCCCGCCCTCCCTCGCCGCCCGGCATCTGGACCTTTGAAGCGTCTTCGCCCGCAGCCGTCGAGGCTGATGATCAGCTGCCGATATTGTCATACTCGGAGCATGAGCAGAAGGCGTTCAACGCTCGGCGTGCTGGCGGACGTCGTGGTTCTCATATTGTTCACATCGGCAACGTCGGCCACCGGTAACCAGTTCGAGACCCGCTGATTTTGGTGGAAGATCCGTGCTCAGCGGAGGGAAAGGCGTCAGCATGAGCCTCTACCAGCCCAGGCGGGCTGCCATCATGGTCAGGCTAGGACAAGAAATTGTCAATACCTATGGACATATGTCCTTACTAGCTAACCAGCGTTGACGCACGGCGGGACGCCGAGGACGGGAGGTGGAGCGGCGGCGGCAGCGGGGCTGGGGGGTGAGCGCTGCCGCCGCCGGTCTGTGTGCGCTCAGCCGCGGAACTCTTCGAGCGCGTTGGTCCCGTCATTTACGGCCAGCAGGTTGCCCTCCTGTGTGGTGATGATGCCGAACAGGTCACCCGCGCCGTTCTTCACCAGCGTCTTCGTGGCCAGCTGCCGGCCCTGCGGGGTGATCTCTACGGCGTTGCCGTTGCCGCCGTTGACGACACAAGGTCGCCGTCGGGCGCTAGCCGGGTAATTCGCACATCGATGTAGATCAACTTCTGTGGCGCTGGATTGTGTGTTACGGCGGGCGGGTGGGGTCTACGCCTAGCAGTTCCAGCAGCCGGGCCTGGACCGGGCTGGGCCTGG
>JBOHCG010000377.1:0-7660 GCA_050698735.1 Streptosporangiaceae bacterium
GCCGAGGCCCGCGGCGAGAAGATCGTCATGCCCGCGCCGCGCTCGCGGATCAGCCTGAGCTGGTTCTGCTCGATCGACTCGCGGATCTCGTCGTCTTCGATCCGCGGGTAGGCGGGCGTCGGGCGGCCCTCGGCGAACGCCGCGAGCTGCTCCTTGCGCCAGGCATCGTGCTGGGGCGGGGCGGTCGTGTAATGGCCGTGGCAGTCGATGATCATCGCGGCGTTTCCCCGTCCCAGGTCGACGCGGGCACGAGGACCTCGCCGCGCATGAGCATGCGGGCGGTGCGCAGCAGGGCCGAGCGCGTCACCGCCGGCACGCCGTCGTCGATCGTCACCTCGATGGTGACGGTGAAGAAGCCGGTGGGGTGCTCGACCTCGATGTCGATCGAGCCCTCGGTCTTCGCCGGGACCACCGCTACCTTGTGCGCCACCGACCCGGGCAGCACGCACGCGGTGGCCACGGAGACCGCGCCGAAGACCCCGATCGCCTCGTGCACGCGATGCGGGATGAACGTCCTGGTGCTGATCGTGCCGCCGTTTACCGGCGGGGACACGAGGCTCATCTTCGGCACGGTCTTGCCGGTGACGTCGCCGAGGGTCATCATCGGCCCCGCGGCCAGCCGGATCGCCTCGACCCGTCGTTTCAGCTCCGCGTTGGCCTCGAGCTCGGCCGGCGGCTCCTGCCCGGACAGGCCGAAGTCGGACGCGGCCAGGCAGACCACGGGCATGCCGTTGTCGATGCAGGTCACGGTCGTGCCCTCGATGACGTCGACCACGTTGCCCGTCGGCAGCAGCGCGCCGCAGGAGGATCCGGCGACGTCGGCGAACTCGATCGGGATCGGCGCGTGGGTACCGGGCACGCCGTCGATGCGCGCCTGCCCGTCGTAGCGGACCTGCCCGCCCGGCGTCTGGATCAGCGCGGTGGCGAGCGTCTCGGTGTTGCGCATCCAGATGCGCACGGGCGTCGTTTTGCCGCCCGGGGTCACTAGCCCCTGCTCGATCGCGAACGGCCCGACCGCGGCCAGCATGTTGCCGCAGTTCTGGCTGTCGGAGACCTCCGCCCGGTCGGGCCAGACCTGGAGGAACAGGTAATCGACGTCCGCCTCGTCGCGGGCCGACGGGCTCACCACGGCGACCTTCGAGGTCAGCGGGTGGCTGCCGCCCATGCCGTCGATCTCCCTCGGGTCGGGTGATCCCATCGCGGCGAGCAGCACCGCGTCCCTTGTCGCGCGGTCGTGCGGCAGGCTCTCCTCGAGGAACACCAGGCCCTTTGAGGTCCCGCCGCGCATCGCGGCGCAGGGGATGGCGGTCTGGGTCACGTCACGTCCTCGTGGTCGACGTACCGCAGGCCCTTGGCCGCGAGCCTGTCGCGCATGCCGTACAGGTCGAGGCCGAGTTCGCCGGCGTTCAGCCGGGACCGTTTGGACGCCTCGTTCGCCTCGCGGTCCTGGGCCGCCTTGAGCACGGTCTTCGCCCCGCCGCGCGGCACGACCACTACCCCGTCGTCGTCGGCGACCACCACGTCGCCCGGCCTGACGTAGACGCCGGCGCAGACGATCGGGATCTGCACGTCCCCCAGGGTCTCCTTCACCGTCCCCTTGGCCGAGATCGCCTTGGACCAGACGGGAAAGGCCATCTCGGTCAGCGTCGCGACGTCCCGCACGCCGGCGTCGATCACCACCGCGCGGACGCCGTGCGCCCGCAGGCTCCCGGCCAGCAGGTCGCCCACGTACCCGTCGTCGCACGGGCTCGTCGGGGTGACCACGAGGATGTCGCCCGGCTGCGCCTGCTCGACGGCCACGTGGATGGACCAGTTGTCGCCCGGGGCGACCTCACAGGTCAGCGCATTGCCCGCGACGCGCACCGGCCGGAAGATCGGACGGATGTCCGCCCGGAGCAGCCCCGTCCGGCCCTGGGCCTCGTGGACCGTCGCCACCCCCGCCTGCGCCAGGCCGTCGACGATCTCAAGATCGGTACGAGGGGTGTTCCGTACAACTAGCGGCACCTGAGTGCTTCCTCTCCCGGAGAGTGTGATCTGGTTATAAATGGTACTGAGGCCGCGTATTACGCTAGGCGAACAAGCCTACGCCAGGCGCACATCGTGCGGCTCTCTGCCCTAGTTGCTGGGCCCTGGATCCTGGCGCCCCGGCCTCACCCTCGGCGGCCTACCTCTCTTACGTACTCCGAGCCAGGCAGCCAGGGAAGGGGTCAATCTCGCCGTTGCCCCCGAACCACAAGCCCCGCGCTCTACCGCACTCCGCTGACCACAAACCTAGATCTTCCATCACTTTGATATTTGATATACCATCCGGCCTAACCGGGGCGTGACGTCGTGGCTGGGCGGAGGGGTTGCGGTGGACCTGCGGCTGGACGGGAAGGTGGCCTTCGTCACCGGGGCGAGCAAGGGCATCGGCCGGTGCGTGGCCGAGCATCTCGCCCGCGAGGGCTGCGACGTCGTCATCACGGCGCGGGCCGCTGAGCCGCTCGAGGCCGCCGCGGAGAAGATCGCCGCGGAGACCGGGCGCGCCGTGCTGCCGCTCGCCGGCGACATGAGCGTGACCGCCGACATCCGGCGCTGCGTCGATGCCACCCTGGAGCGGTTCGGCCGGATCGACATCCTGGTCACCTGCGCGGGCAGCTCGCCGGGCGGGCTGCTCGAGGACCTGACCGAAGAGCAGTGGATGTCGAGCCTGAACCTGAAGTTCATGGGCTACGTGCGCTCGGTGCGCGCGGTGATCGGCCACATGCGCGAGCGGAGCGAGGGCGCCATCGTGCTCGTCGTCGGCAACGACGGCCTCAAGCCCAGCTACTGGGAGATGACCGCCGGGGTGGCGAACGCCGCCGACATAAACTTCGCCTCCTCCGTTGCCGAGCAGTACGGCCGGTACGGGGTGCGCATCAACACGGTCAACCCGGGGCCGGTGAACACCGACAGGTGGGACACGCTGGAGAAGGCCTTCGCCCGGGACAAGGGCGTCACCCAGGACCGCGCGCACGAGCTGGCGCAGCGCTCCATTCCGCTCGGCCGGATCTGCCGGCCGGACGAGGTCGCCGCGCTCGTGACGTTCCTCGCCTCGCCGCTTGCCAGCTTCATCAACGGCGCCCACATCCCTGTCGACGGGGCGCAGCGCAAGGCGATCATGGATTCTTAAGGGAGGTAGCCATGACCTGGCCTGCGGGTTCATCGCGGTGGCGGGCAAGCGGGGCTCGGCGCCGACGAAGGGGTTTTTTGCGGGGTATGTGACGTTTAGGCTGGCAGCATGGGAATGCCTATCGCGGTTCCTCCCAAGAGGGAACCCGGGGAATCCCAGCAGGCCTGGGACCCGTGGGCAGGTTACGACCTGGCCATGCGGCGCCGACGGCGCCGGCGGCGGGCAAGGATCATGCTGTCGCTGCTGGCTGTATGCACGGCGGCGGTGCTGGTCGTCATGGTGGTAATG
The DNA here is from genome assembly GCA_050698735.1 of Streptosporangiaceae bacterium. Classification (GTDB taxonomy): domain Bacteria; phylum Actinomycetota; class Actinomycetes; order Streptosporangiales; family Streptosporangiaceae; genus Palsa-504. The sequence continues at coordinate 3,440 of JBOHCG010000377.1, forward strand.
ATCAAGAACTTCAGCAAGCAGCCGACGGTGACGCGGCCGGCCGCGCTGGCCGTCTCCTCGCCGGTGTCCTCGTCCGCCTCGCCGAGAGCGACGGCGTCGCCGCGGACCAAGGCGTCGCCCTCGCCGGCCGTCATCCGGATCACCCACGAGGTGATCGATGCATCGTCCGGGCTTTCCTACCAGCTGCTCGCCTCCCCATGGCGGGCTGAATGCCCGCTGCAGCTGAACACGCCGATGTTCAGCTGGAGCGCGGGCGAGAACGCGGTGGCCGGACGCGCCATCGTCAACGGCGCCTCCACATCGTGGTACGGCACCGCCTGCTCGGGCCTGCTCGGCCAGCAGTTCGCCTACTCAAGTCCGGCCGACCTTGAACCCACGGCGATGGGCCTGGTCGGCGCGCTCGACCCGGCCTACTACTCCGGGCTGGTGCATTACCGCACGCTGGAGGGCAGCTCGGCGCTGACGATCAGCGGTCATCAGGCGTGGGAGGTCAGCTTCCTGATGACATACCCGGATGCCGCGAGCCAGGGCCTGGCCTGGTCCAGCGAGTCCGGCGCGGTGGTGGTCGCGGATCGCGGCCCTGGCCAGGTTCCCGCCGTCTTCTACGTCTCCGTCCCGAGCAACCTCGGCGCGTCGGACGTCAGCACGCTCGTCGGCTCGCTGCGGCTTAGTTAACTGCCGGCCTGCGTGACGGTGATGTCCCCGCCTGCGCTGTCGACCGTGATCGCGTTGTGGGACGTGGCGCTGACCAGGGACGCCGGGTAATTCACGTTGCCGCCGGCGGGGCTGGTCACGAGGTTGTACTTGGTGCCGCCACGGGGGAGCACGACGTTGACGTTGCCGCCGCCGGTGAGGATCTGCAGGCTGGTCGGCGGGACGGTGAACACCAGCGTGACATCGCCGCCCTGGGACTGGACGTAAACCTGCCGCGCGGACACGGAGTTGCCGTTGACGTTGCCGCCCGCGGTGAAGAACTGCAGGTTACCGGACATCACGTTGCTGCTCAGGTCGCCGCCATCGGTGCTCACCTGCACGGTGCCGGACAGGTCGGAGGCGTTGACGTTGCCGCCGTCGGTCCTGGCCTGGATGGTGCCGGTCAGCACGTTGCCGCTCAGGTCGCCGCCTTCGGTGTAGATCACCAGGCTGCCGCCGAGGTTGTCGGCGTTCACGTTGCCGCCGTCTGTTGACAGCATCAGGTGCCCGAGGTAGCTGCCGGCCTGGACGTCGCCGCCGAGGGTGTACAGCGACAGGGCGGTCTGGGCCGGCAGGTTGAGGGTCGCGTTCGTCTCGCAGCTGATGGCGATGCCGTCGCAGTTGACGCCTGCGCTGAGGCCGTTGGAGCTGACGGTCTGGGTAAGGCCCGGGCGGAACAGGCCGTACGTAACGGTCCCGGTCAGCTGGGCCGCGCCGCCCGGGGTCTGCCGCAGCGTGACGTTGCTGCCGTTGACGTTGACCGTCGCCTGGCCGTCGTGCACCGGGACGGGGAGGCTGAATGAGTAGCTGCCCCGGGCGACCAGGCTGACGAAGTCGAAGGCGGTCCAGCCGATCAGGGCTAGGGCCACCGGCACCGCGAAGAGGAGCGCGACCCAGCGGCCCGGCGTCATCGCCGCGTTGCCCGCCGCGCGCGAGGCGCCGACGGTGGACGTGAGCGTCATGGTGATACCCCGTTCATCCGGTTCCGAGGTAGCGCAGGACCGCGAGCACCCTGCGGTGGTCGCGGTCGCCAGGCGCCAGCCCGAGCTTGGTGAAGATGTTGTTGATGTGCTTTTCCACCGCGCCGCCGCCGACCACGAGAGCCTGCGCGATCGCGGAGTTGGAGCGGCCCTCGGCCATCAGCGCGAGCACCTCGCGCTCGCGCGGGGTGAGCTCGCCGAGCGGGTGGCGGCTGCGCGCCAGCAGCTGGGCGACGACCTCCGGGTCGAGCGCGCTGCCGCCCTCGGCCACCCGCTGCAGCGCGTCGAGGAACTCGCCCACGTCGGCAACCCGGTCCTTCAGCAGGTAGCCGACGCCGTGCGGGCGGCCGGAGATCAGCTCGGTGGCGTACCGTTCCTCGACCCACTGGGAGAGCACAAGCACGCCGACCTTGGGCCACTGGTCGCGGACCACGAGCGCGGCACGCAGGCCCTCGTCGGTGAAGGTCGGCGGCATCCGCACGTCGACGACGACCGCGTCCGGCTCCTGGGCGGAGACGGCGCGCAGGAACGTCTCGGCGTCGCCCTCGGCGGCGGCGACGTCGTGGCCCGCCTCGGTGAGCAGCCGGGTCAGCCCCTCGCGCAGCAGGACGGAATCCTCCGCGATGACGACTCTCATGACGGTTCCGCCGTCCTGTTCAGCCGCATGTCAGTTCCGCCGCGATGATCGTCGGGCCGCCGACAGGGGATTCCACCGAGAGCGTGCCGTCGACGCCGGACACCCGGTCGGCCAGCCCGGCCAGCCCCGGCCCGTGCGCGTCCGCGCCGCCGATCCCGTCGTCGCTGACCACGACGGTCAGCGCGCCAGGGAAGCCGTGGCCTTCCACCACGACCTTCACGTGGCTGGCGCGGGAGTGCTTGGCCACGTTGGTCAGTGCCTCCGCCACCAGGAAGTAGGCGACCGCCTCGACCGCGGGCTTGGGCCGCACCGGCACGTCGACGTGCACGTCCACGGGGATCGGGCAGAGCGCGGCCAGGCCGGACAGGGCCGCGTCGAGGCCGCGGTCGGTAAGCACCGGCGGATGCACGCCGCGGACGAGGTTGCGCAGCTCGATCAGGGCCTCCTTGGCCTGCGCGTGCGCCTGGTCGACCAGTTCCCTCGCGGCGTCGAGGTCGTCGGCGAACTTCGTCTTCGCCCGGCCGAGTTCCATGGCCAGCGCGACGAGCCGCTGCTGCGCGCCGTCGTGCAGGTCGCGTTCGATCCGGCGCCGTTCCGCCTCGGCCGCGTCCACCACCCGCTCCCTGCTGCGCTCCAGCTCGGTTACCCGAGCGGCAAGGTCGCTGCGCGGGCCGAGCAGGCGACGGGAGAACCTCACGTCCGCCTTCGCCAGGCCCCTGGTCAGCTGCGGCGCCGCGAGCAGCAGCACGATGCCGATGATCACTGAGACCACCAGGTCGGCGGTACTGCGGTATACGTCGCTGCCGATGGTCGGGCCGCCGTTGGGCATGTCATGGCCGTAGCCCGGCAGGGCGACCGCGGCCAGGCCCGCCGCCCAGACGGCGACGCTGAGCGTCAGGGCGACCGCGCTGAACGGCAGCCGCAGCATCCCGTAGCCGATCTCGGCCCAGGTCGCCCGCTCGGTGAACGCCCGCAGCCGCGGGACGACACCCCATCGGTACCCGGCCCGGTTCTGCGCGGGCCAGGCCGGGATCGCCGCGCCGGCCAGGAACGCGAACCTGGCCCGTTCGGCCCGGGCGAACCAGTCCGCCAGCCGCAGCGTCACGCCGAGGATCGGGATGCCGACGAGGCCGAGGAAGACGAACGCGGTGCCGAACCCGAGCCCGAAGGTGAACACGAAGATGGCCGCGAACCCGAAGAACAGGCCGACCAGGTGCTGGGTCATGGCGAGCCAGGTCCTGGCGGACACCAGGTCGCGGAGGAGGAACATGGCACCGACGCTATGACATGGCCCACCGGGTGGCCATAAGCCGTACCCCCCGGATGGGGGTGGGGCTAGCCCCACCCCCGGAAAGCCGCTAGGTGTTGACGGGGAAGCCGAGGTTGACGCCGCCGTGGCTCGGGTCGAGCCAGCGGGAGGTGACGGCCTTGCCTCGGGTGTAGAAGTGGATGCCCTCGGTGCCGTGCACGTGGGTGTCGCCGAACAGCGACGCCTTCCAGCCGCCGAAGGAGTAATAGGCCATCGGGACCGGGATCGGCACGTTCACTCCGACCATGCCGATCTCGGCCTCGGACACGAACCGGCGCGCCGCTCCCCCGTCGTTGGTGAAGATGGCCACGCCGTTGCCGTACGGGCTGGAGTTGACCAGCTCGACGGCGGCGTCGTAGCCCGGAGCGCGGACCACGCTGAGCACCGGCCCGAAGATCTCATCGGAGTAGCAGCTCATCTGCGTGGTCACGTGGTCCAGCACGCTGGGCCCGAGCCAGAACCCGTCGGCGTCGCCGCCGATGACCGGGTGCGCCCGGCCGTCCACAGCGAGCGTCGCGCCCTGCTGGACGCCGGTGTCCAGGTAGGAGGCCACCTTGTCGCGGTGCGGCCCGGTGACCAGCGGGCCCATCTCGGCGCGCGGG
>JBOHCG010000378.1:0-7658 GCA_050698735.1 Streptosporangiaceae bacterium
CGCCTGGCGCGACGAGCGGGGCGTGAACCTGCTGGACGGGGGAGTGCCCTGGTACGACGTCTACCAGGCAGCCGACGGACAGTGGCTGGCCGTCGGCGCCCTCGAGCCCCGGTTCTACGCCGCGCTGCTTGCCGGGCTCGGCCTGGCCGACCTGCCGGACCGCGCCGACCCGCGGAACTGGCCCGAGCTGCGCGCCCGGTTCACCGCCCGGTTCGCCGAACGCACCAGGGACGAATGGGCGGCCACCTTCGCCGGCACCGAGGCGTGCGTAGAGCCGGTCCTGTCCCTCACCGAGGCCGCCGCCGACCCGCACCTGACCGCCCGCCAGACCTACCTCACCAAAGACGGCCTGACCCAGCCCGCCCCGTCCCCCCGCTTCTCCCGCACCCCGGGCGAGCTGTCCGACCCGCCCCCCGCCCCCGGCCAGCACACCATCGCCGCCCTCACCGACTGGGGCCTGCCCGACGCGCAAGACCTGGTCGCCTGCGGCGCCGCCCTCCAGGCCTGACGCAGGCAGCACGGCCACAGCGTCTCCCCTCGCCCGCAGACGGCGCCACTCACCCCGAGGATATGCCGCGAGGAACGAGGGTCATATCGGTCAATCTGGGGCCGCCGCCACGAGTTCGTCGAGCATGCGGTCAAGGGCGCCGATCCCGACGGAGAGATGCCCCTCTCCCTGCTCCAGGTGCGCCGTGACACCGGGAATCCGGGCGGCGAGCCACTCGCCGTGCGCGAACGGCACCATGAGGTCGGCGCTGCCCTGCCAGATCGTGGTCGGGACCGAGATCTCAGCCAGGTCAAAGCCCCACGGCCGGGTGAACGCCAGGTCGTCCTCGAGCCACCCCTCGATCCCGTTGCGCATCGCCTCGTGGAAGCTGGCCGTCAGGTCCTCGCCGAACTCCCCGGTCAGCACCGCCCGGTCCACCTCGGGCAGGATGGTCTCCATCGAGGCCACGATGGCGTCCGGCGTGACGTCCTTGAGCTGTTCGCGTTCCCTCAGCAGCAGAGGCCGCACCTCGTCCTCGCCGCGCAGCGCGGCGGAGAACTCGACGACGTTCTCCTCTCCCATTCCGGCCGTGAAGTCAAGCCCCTCGGCACCGTATGGGCCCACCCCGGCGATGACGAGCACCGCCGCGGCGGCCCCGAGCCGGGCGGCGCAGGCCAGCGCGTGCGGGCCGCCGCCGGACCAGCCCGCGACCAGGCAGCGCTCGGCGCCGATCGCGGCGAGCACCGCCTCGGTGTCGGCCACCACGTCCACCACGCTGCGGCCCGGCTGCGGGGTGGAATCCCCGTACCCTGGCCGGGACGTGGTGACCAGCCGCAGCCCGCGCGCGTGCGCGGCCCGTTCCATCTCCCGCACCGGGGTGGCCGCCCCCGGCGTGCCGTGGTGGAACACCAGCGTGAGCCCGTCCGCGGGCCCGCTGACCAGCAGGTCGAGCCGCCGGCCGTCCGGCAGCAGAACATGATCGAGAGTGTCCATGCCCCCATCCTTGCCGCCGCGCCCGCAACGGGAACCAGCGGCCCCCGGGATCCGGATATGGTGCGCATGGTGCAATTGCGCAAGATTCTCTGATAGATAGATGATCTTGATGGAGCCGCGAGAGGGGAGCCGTGCCATGCCGCCGACCCACGTTCACTTCAATGGCAGCGTCAACCTAGCCGACACCGAGTCGGTGATGCGCGAGATAGCGTCGCGTGTTCCGTCAGGCCTCCAGCGCCTGCCGGATGGAGAGACCGGAGACCGCGGCAACTGGATCCTCTTCCAGCTGCAGAGGTTCATGCAGTGGCCGTCGCTGACCACGGCGCAAGCCGGCGACGGGGGGCAGGGAGACTACGAGCGGCCCCCGCAGCTGCAACTGGCCGACGGGGTCGACCCCGCCGAGATGACCTGGCCCAATCTCGGCTACGCCGACGCCTACCTCGCCTCCCACAAGACCTTCGTCGCGCTGCGCGAGCAGGGCATCGTCCCGGAAGGCGTCCGCTTCCAGGTGGAGTACCCGACGCCGATGGCCTCGATCGGCGCCTACATCGTCGCGGATCAGCAGGCGACCCTGCTGCCCTCCTACGAGCAGGCAATGTTCGCCGACCTGGACCGGGTGCTCGCGGCGATCCCGCCGGGTGAGGTGGCGGTGCAGTGGGACGTGGCGGTGGAGTTCGGCGTCCTTGAGGAGGCGTTCGGGCCCGGCGGCGCGCAGGCCCTCGACATGATCGTCGCGGCCCTGGTGCGGTGCATCGACCAGGTGCCCGCCGAGGTCCCTGTCGGCCTGCACCTGTGCTACGGCGACTACGGGCACGCCCACTTCAAGCAGCCCGAGTCGCTGGCCCTGCAGGTCCGGGTGCTGAACGCGGTCGCCGCCGCGGCCAGCCGCCCGGTCAGCTTCGTCTCCTTCACCGTGCCGCAGTATCAGCGCGGCGGGGCCTATTTCGCGCCGCTCGCCGACCTGGCCGATCACGGCATCGAGCTCAACTTCGCGCTTGTGCCCTATCACCCGGCCGAGCAGGCCGCCGGCACCACCGATGACCAGGTGCGGCTCATCGACGAGGCGCTTGCGTCGAGCCCGGGCGGCCGCCGCGACTGGGGCGTCTGCACCGAGTGCGGCATGGGCCGGGTGGACCGCGCCGACGTCGCGGCGCTGCTGGACCTGCACAGGGAGATCATCGCCGCAGGTTAACCCGAGCCCCGATCCCGGGCCGCGGCGGCCGGCTCCGCGGGCACCTTGATCAGGAACAGCCAGGCGTTGATCACGCCGCCGACCAGGCTCGCCAGCACGGCCGGGATCATCCAGTACAGCCCGCCGCCCGCCTTGACCAGGAAGGTCACCCCGGCCACGCCGACGAGCACGCCGGTGACCAGGTTGGGGGAGGCCACCTCGAAGTACCGGGCCACACCGGTTTCCTGGTCGTGCCCGGCCCGCTGGTCAAGGACGAACAGGACCGCCCCGCCGGCTCCGGCGACGACAACCAGTTCCGCGCCGAGGGCCGCTGCCGGCTGCGGCGCCACGAGCACGATCGCGGCGAGCGCCGAGATCATGAACAGCGTCAGCGTCTGCGCCGCACGGGAGGCGAGGCTGCGCGACCGGGCCAGCACCTCGCTCTTGATCGACACGGCCACGAACAGCAGCCCGGTCAGCGCGCCGGCCAGCCCGGCAACCGTGACCGCGAAGTCATGCCACATCTCCGGCAGGTACCCCACCCTGATCTCCTATCCGTCCAGCGCCGGCTCGGCGTAGGCCTCGGCGACGGCGGCCCGGTTGAACACCCGCCAGGTGACGGCCGACACGATGACCGCGACCACGAACCCGGCCCAGTACGGCGCGGTGATGCCGAAGCCGGACGCGATCACCCCGCCGAGCACGGCGCCGATGCAGTTGCCTCCGGCCGCGATGAACAGGCTGGTGCTCGCGACCCGGCCAAGCATCTCCGGCGGCGTGAGCCGCTGCCGCAGCGAGGTACCCACGATCGTCCACAGCGCGGCGTGCACGCCGAACACGAACAGCATGAAGCCGACCACGTACGCGCTGCGCGAGACGGCCAGGGTCAGGTGCAGCCCGGCCTCCACCAGCAGCCCGGTCCGGATCGTCCAGGTCGCGGTGACCTTCCTGACCAGCCAGTCACCGAAGGCGGCCCCGAGAAGCGCGCCCGCCGCCTCGCAGGCGAACAGCGTGCCGTAGCCGACCGAGCCGAGGTGCAGCCGCTCCTTGACCAGCAGCACGAGCACCGCGGTCGCCGCGGTGAGGGTGAGGTTCAGCAGCCCGATGAGGAACGTCATCGTGCGCAGCACCCGCTGGTGGATCAGCCAGCGGAAACCCTCGCCTAGCTCGGCCCTGATCCGCACCGACCGCGATCCGCCGCTGGCCTCCGGCCGCGCCGCCGCCCGGTACACGCCCGCCACCAGGCCGACAAGGACCGCGCTTGCCGCGTACGTGCCCGCGTTGACGAAGAACGGCACGCACGCCGCCACCGTGAACAGGAACCCCGCGAGCGGCCCGGCGATCATCTGCTGCATCAGCGTCGTCCCGCCGATCAGCCACCCGTTCGCCCGCTCCAGCCGGGCCCGCGGCACCACCGCCGAGACCATCGCCTGGCTCGCCGACCGGAACACCACCTCGCCGGTGTTGATGACGAACAGCACCGCGTCCAGCAGCACGATGCTCGACCACCCGGCCAGCAGCGCGACGGCGAGCACCAGCATCGCTGCGACCCGCACCCAGTCGATCACGACCATCAGCCGCCGCCGGTCCACCCGGTCCACAAGCACCCCGCCCGGCAGCGCGAACAGCAGCCACGGCAGCCAGGCCACCCCGGCCGTGGCCGACACGATCAGCGGGTTCCGCGTGTGCGCCGCGACAAACAGCGGTGCCGCGATCGTGGCCAGCCCGCTGCCCAGCGCCGACGTCGTGCTGGCCGTCCAAAGCTTGGCGAACCGCTGCCCCAGAGCTTCCGCCGTCACCCAACCGACGCTACCGTCTCATCGACGCCGCACCCCGTTGCCGACCTTCAACAACCTTTATGCCGAACGAGAAGTGGTATCTCCCCCGGGTCCGGTTTCACGGTCCCCCGTGCCGCCAGCGAGCATGCCCGTCACCGCCGCGACGACCGCCTCCCGATCCGAGCCGACATCACCGGGTGCCCAGCGCTCCCAGATCAGGTAACCCTGGTAGCCGACGTGGGCCCATCCGCGACGGGGATCAGCCGGATTCGTGATGGCGAGCTCGACCAGGTCGTCCTCTGACACCCATTCGGTGACCGTCAGCCCACGGGCCCGCAACGCCTCGGCCAGCTCGCGCATGGCCCGGGCCTCGGCCTCATCCACCCGTGGCCCCAAGGCCGATGCGGAACCAGACCGTGCGGCCACTGCCGTCGCCGTTCACGCCGCAGTCGCGGGGCAGCGTCGTGCTCTCGCGCATAGGGATCCGTCCTGCAGGTCGCAAATCGTCGTTGACTTACGCTCCCAGCGTGTCCCGCACGGACTACGTTGGGTACAGAAACGACCCAGTCGCCCACAAATTGCCGGCGTTGCGTCGCCGGGGGGAGCGTATCGGTCGCGAACCTGTGCATCGCCTCGAGATAGTGGTAGCGGGTTTCACCACGAACCCGACCAGCGTCGCCTCGGAAGCGTTAGGCTAGCGAGTAACCACGTCCCGTTCTGAATAAAAAGGTTTTTAACGGGAATCCCGCCTGTCGCCTTTCAAGGCAAAGTGCGGCACGAGAGGTCGCTGTTGGCCGATGGCGTGGCCCACTGGGTGACGCTGACGGTTCCTCCGGTGGTGAGCGGCGCGAGACGGCAGTTCTTCTTGGCTTGCGCGAGTGTTTTGGCGCCCGGCCGCCACTCCGGCAGGCGGTACAGTGGGCTGGCGGGTCCGACGGTTCCGACGATCGGATCCCACTGCTTGGTCGTCGAATAGATGCCGGCGCTGCCGCCGATGTGGCGGAAGAAGGCGACCATGCCTTCGAGATCGGAATGTGCCGGTGAGCAGGTCGCGGGCCTCGGCGGGACGGCCCGCGCGGAGGCTGACCAGCGCGAGTGACTGGTTGTCGATCGCAATCCCGAGAAGGTCCCCCTGCTGACGGTCGATGGTGAGCGCCTCCTGGAGGACCTGGGCGGCGCGGTCATAGTCTCCTGCTGCGCTCTCCAGCTGGCCGAGGTTGGTCAGCCCCGCGGCGAGCCGGACCGGGTTGCCGAGGTCGCGGGCGATGGCGATGCTTTCCTCGAGCATGGGTCGCGCCGCCTCCAGGTCGCCGAGGTGGTGGTGGGCGATGCCGAGGCTGTTCAGTTCCCGCGCCTGCAGGTCCCGGTCGCCGAGTTCGCGCCAGATGGCCAGGCTGCGTAGTCGCGGATCGTCTCAAGCATGCCCATCCTCGGCTCGCCGTCGATGCCCTCGGCCACCGTGATCAGGCTGACGTCTTGCAGTTCGGCGACCAGTTCCAGCGGGTCGGATCCGGCCGCATCACCCCCATCGACCACCGCGTCCAGCGCGTCCAGATCGCATCCGCCGGCGAACACGCTCATCCGCCGGAACACCTGCGCAACGCTGGGGGCGAGCAGGTCGTAGCTCCCGCGCGAGCACCCCCGCACATCCCCGCCCGACACGAACCGCATCGCAAGGAACAGCACCCCGCCGTCCTGGCCCGCGTCGTACACCGGGATGATGTGCGGATCGTCGACCGCCGCCGCGGTCCGCGACTCGCGCAGGAACCGGGCACGGAACTCCGCATCTCCCGCCAGCCCCGCCGCCAGCACCTTCAGCGCTACCGGGCACCGGGCCCCTTGCCGCTAGCGCGAATTGCCAACCCGGTTAAGCGACCAGCGCGGGACGGCTACTGGTAGCCGCCTCCGGCGGCCTGGGCCAGTTCGGGGACGAACAGGGCGGCGTTCACGGTACCGACCCCGGAGACCAGGTCGTAACCCGGGCCGGCCCGGTAGCCCCAGACCTTGTTCAGCTTGTTGTCCTGCCAGAACGACACGGTGTTGTTCCCCTGGGTGACGTCGACAATCCCCGGAGCATGACTGGCGAGCATGGAGTAGAGCGCCGGGTTGATCAGGCCGAGGGAGTGCCCTGCCTGCTGATCGGCCAGGGCCACGATCCCGGCGAACATCGGGGTCGCCTCGCTCGTGCCGCAATCCACGTACCAGCCAGCCTGCTCGCCGCCGAAGCCGTCGTAGGTCACGACCAGCCCGGAGCAGGCGCCGCTCATCGCGATGTCCGGAATGCCGCGGTGGTTGCCGACGACGCTGGCAACGCCGTTCTGGTACGACGGCCGGGCGAAGACCGCCGAAAGGCCGCCGCCGGTGGAGCTGGGGACCGGATCGGGACTGCCGTTGAACGCGTCATTCAGGGCGTAGTTGGTGGTGTCGTTCCACGCCACATCCGGCGTGTTCCGCTGGCCGTTGCCCCACAGCGCAAGCTGGGTGCCGCCGACCGCGGTGACCAGCGGGTCGCTGGCCGGCCAGTCGACCGCCTTATGCGTATACGTCAGCGTCCCGGCCACGTTCGAGTAGTCGGTGTCTCCCTCGTCGCCTGTCGCGGCCAGCACTGTCACGCCGTTCGCGTTCGCGTTGATGTAGGCGCTGCGCAGGGAGCGGATGGACGCGGCGCTCGGGAACGTGGGCTCGGTCGCGCCGAAGCTCTGGCTGATCACCTGGCCGAGGTGATGGTTGATGACGTAGTTCTCGGCCCTGACGATCTGCGGCATGCCGTGCGTTCCCTCGGTCTCCGAGACCGGGGTCTCGACCAGCAGGATGTTGGCGCCGGGGGCCATGGTGTGCGCCCACTCCACGTCGAGGGTGGTCTCGCCCGCCCAGCCGGTCATGTCGGAGTTGTTGGGGTCGAACGCGGGGACCTTCCCGGCCGGCTGGATGATCTTGAAGGACGGCGGGGCCGGCAGGCCGAACTCGGCGTCGAAGATGGCCAGGTCCGACTTGATCGTCGGGGACCCGAACGAGTCGACGAGCACGATGGTCTGGCCCTTGCCGGTGATCCCGCTGTTGAACAGCGGCTGCTCGTCGTACGCGGTCTGGATCTGGGGCGGCTGGTAGCACGGCACGGTGAAGGCCGCCACGCACTGGTCCTCGCTGGGCGGCTGGCTGGCCGACACGAACTTGCTGGACATCATCGGCCCGATGGCGACGCTCGCCGCCGCCCCGGCCGCCGCCGCCC
>JBOHCG010000379.1:0-7637 GCA_050698735.1 Streptosporangiaceae bacterium
GGACCGGGTGGTCGAGCGGACCGCCCAGGTGATGGTGGAGAACGACACCGACGACGTGGCCGCGCTCGGCGTCATCCCGCTGCCGGTGATCCAGAAGTACCTGAACTTCCACTACTCGGTGTCGCTGGACCTGTTCGGCGGCGACACGTCGACGAACGTGGCCAACTACTACACCGCCGGGCTGAAGGGCCGCTGGCTGGAGGACCGCAGGCGGGACGACCACAGGCTCACCGGCGAGTCGATCATGGTGGACGCGCTCGACGACGGGGAGGTCGGGCAGACCGAGGTGGCCGCGCTGGTCGGGCTCAACACCGACCTGCGCCGCGAGTACATCGCGGACTGCCAGGGCGGCGTCAAGCGGTGGAACCGGATCCTGTCCAGCGCGGGCCTCGAGCCGGGGCTGAAGCTGCCGCACGTCGCGTTCAACCGCAAGGTCGGCGCGTTCGCCGCGATCGAGGCCAGGCCTGACGGGCAGCTGCTCACGGCCGATGAATGGGAGCGCCGCAAGGGGGAGTGGCTGCCCACCGACGTGGACAAGACGCACGTGCGCTCGCTGATGCAGCCGGTCCACGAGCGCGGCAAGATCGCGGCGTGGATCGCCCCGCCGCGCAACGGCATCAACGGCAAGCCGTTCGACTACGACTACGTGCACCTGGCGTAACTTCGTTCTCCGGCCGCGCCCAGCCCGCTGGCCCGCCCAGCTTCATGGGTGAGATTACGCAGTGGCTGTGACAGTTTCGGGGCGGACCCCACAAACGGGGTGTGCGACACATATGTGTGCGCCACGAGGCGCTGTTGTTCCGGATGGAGGTGAGAGACCGTCCATCTCCTCGCCGTCGTAGCGGCGGGGTGAAGCTGAAGGCAGCCTGATCCGGGGGTCGCCGGGGAGGGCGGGAGCAGCCTTGACAAAGTCGCGCCGGTTCGGGACTGCCGGACGGGCCGGGCGCGGTGAGCGAGACGGGATGGTATACGCGAGGAACCGGCTGCGTTACGCCTCTTGATGTCGCGCCAGCTCGAACCCGGCGGATGTGGGCTGGATTGCGGTGCGTGCCCGCCCCTCATGACGGGCGGGAACTCCGGGCAGGGTCTATTTTGCCCGGGCCTGGAGGCCACGGTGAAGGACTACGGCGTAGCCGTGGTGATGCCGCAGGGGTATAGCCGGGTGCCGGACCCGTCGACCGGACAGCAGTGAACGTGGGAACCATCCGCGTGCGTTCCATGACCGGTCTCCCGCCCAGGGAGACCGGGAGGGATAGGCGCGACGCCTGCCGAAGGCGCGGGTGGGGCGGAGCCGCCGTAGTACTCCGAGCGCGGGAAAGCCGCGTGCATGGGGAAGGGCGGCAGCGTGTCAGTTTAAGGAGGGAATGCAATGTCCGAAGGTGCGCTGGTGAATAGCGGCGCTGTGCGCTGGCCGGATCCTGTTCTGGCGGGTATCACGGTACGGAGTATGCAGACCAAATTGCATCGCTGGGCGGGCGAGGATTCGTCCCGCCGTTTCGGTGACTTGTTCAACCTCGTCTACGACCCGGCGTTCTTGGTGGCAGCGTGGGAGCGCGTGTCGGCCAACAAGGGCGCGAAGACTGCGGGGATCGATAAAGTCACCGCGGCCTGGGTCGAGGCTGCGATCGGGGTCGGGGCGTTTCTGGGCCAGATCCGGGACTTGCTGAAGTCTGGGGAGTTCCGGCCGGCCGAAGTGCGGCAGGTGATGATCCCCAAGGGGAGAAACACGGGGAAATTCCGGAAGCTCGGAATTCCCACTATCGCCGACCGCGTGGTCCAGGCCAGCTTGAAGCTGGTGCTCGAGCCCATTTTCGAGGCGGATTTCCAGCCGTGCTCATACGGGTTCCGCCCCATCCGGCGCCCGCACGACGCGATCGCCGAGATCCACCACCTGGCGTCTGGCAACCGAGAATACCACTGGGTGCTGGAATGTGACATCAGAGCCTGTTTCGATGAAATTTCCCATACGGCTCTGGTGGACCGCCTCCGGGTGCGGGTCAAAGATAAGCGTGTCTGCGGGCTGGTGAAAGCCTTTCTGAAATCCGGGGTCCTTACGGAGCTCGGAGACCGGGAGGAATCACCGACCGGGACCCCGCAAGGCGGGATACTATCGCCGCTGCTCGCCAATATAGCGCTGTCGGCGCTGGACGACCATTTCGCCCGGCAATGGCAGCAGGACATGGCAACAGAGTACCAGCGGTCCAAGCGCAAGAGAAACGGCCACGGCAACTGGAAAATCATCCGTTACGCGGATGATTTCGTCCTGATGGTGGCGGGCGACCGCCGCCACGCCGAGGCACTGCGCGAGGAGGTGGCCACCGTGCTCGCCCCCCTGGGGCTGCACCTGGCCCCGGAAAAGACCCGCGTGGTCCACATCGACGAGGGCTTTGTGTTCCTCGGCCATATGATCCGCCGCCAGCGGAAACGGGGAACCCAGAAGTACTGCGTCTACACCAAGCCGTCCACGAAGGCCATCGCATCGATCAAGGACAGGGTGAGGGAAAGGACGTACAGGTCAACCCGCCACATGGACCTAGACGAGATGATAACTCGCCTGAACCGGTCACTGGCGGGATGGGCGAACTACTTCCGGTACGGAGTGTCCAAGGCCGTGTTCAGCTCGGTCGACTCCCACGCGTGGGGCCGTCTGATGCGCTGGATACGCGCCAAGTACGCGGGCAAGCACCGGCTCGGGATGAAAGAACTCCGCCGCCGCTTCTGCGACCAGGGGTGGCGGTTCGCCCACAACGGGGCCGTGTTCACCGGCGCCTCCAGCGTCAAGGTGGAACGCTACCGCTACCGCGGCAGCAACATCCCGGCCCCGTGGACCCCGAAATCGGCAGCCAGCAGCGGCTGACCAGCGGGCAAGACACGCGGAGCGCCCGTTGCGGTGAGAGTCGCACGGCGGGTGCGGGAGGGGGCTCGCGGGAGACGACCGGTGGCGACACCGGCACCGCGCCCGCGGGCCTACCTCACAGGGGTCCCACATCCTGGCTGGTTATCACGGGAGTCTGGTTGTTCATTAACAACCAGATAAGGAGTGCCCGTGACCGAGCCGTCGCTTCCGGAGCTGGAGGGCGAGCGGGACCGGCTGTATGCGCAGCTCGCTGCGGTCGGTGACTTCCGCCGTGGGTCGGTGACCGAGAACTACCGCAAGTGCGGCAAGCCGAACTGCGCGTGTGCCGGCCCGGATCATCCTGGCCACGGGCCGCGATTGTTGTGGACCCGGACCGCGCGGGGCCGCGGCACCGTAGGCCGGCAGCTGGCCGCCGGGGAGGTGGAGAAGGTGCGCGCCGAGGTGGCCCGGCATGGCGAGTTCGCGGCGATCAGCGAGCAGATCGCGGAGGTGAGCGAGAGGATCTGCGAGGCCAGGCCGGTGGCCGGCACGGGTGGGCACTGCGCCCCGGAGGGCGAAAAAAGGGGCTCTTCGAGGCGCTCGCGCAGGAGAAGTCCGCCGAGATAGGGAGGCTGGCTGCCGAAGCGGCCCGTTCGCTGGGATGCGATGCGGGCCTGGAGGCCGCCGAGGCCGTGATCCGCGCCGGGATGCTGAAGCTGGGCGGCGGCATGCTCGGTCAGTTGCTGGCCGCCGATCCGGGGCACCGCGGCCCGCGGGTGCCGTGCGGCCGGGGGCATGAGGCGGAATTCGTCGCCTACCGGGACAAGGTGATCGACACGGTGCTCGGGCCGGTCACGCTTACCCGCGCCTGGTATCACTGCGCGGCCTGCGGGCATGGCTTTGCGCCGCGCGATGCCGGGCTCGGCATGGCGGGCACGTCCATGTCCCCGGGGCTGACGGCGATGAACGACAAGGCGGCGGCGGCCGGGCCGTTCGCGCAGGCCGCCGGGCTGCTGGAGGACCTGGCCGGGGTGCGGCTGACCGTCAAGCGGGTGGAGCGGGCCGCGGAGGCCAGTGGCGCCGCGCAGGCCGCCGCCGTCCGGGAGCGGGCCACGATGATCACCGCCCGCAAGCTGGTGCCGCTGCCGCCGCAGCCGGTGCCGGACATGCTCTACGGCGCGATCGACGGCACCGGCGTGACCATGACCGCGAAGGAGACCGCCGGCCGCCAGGGCAAGGGCGCCGACGGCCGCGCCCGCACCCGCGAGGTCAAGCTCGGCGTCTTCTTCACCCAAGACCAGGTCGATGACGACGGCTACCCGGTCCGCGACCCCGGCTCGGCCAGCTACATCGCCACCTTCGAGCCCGCCAGCGTCTTCGGCGACATGGTAAAAGCCGAGGGCATCCGCCGCGGCGCGGACCACGTCCGCCAGCTCACCATCCTCGGTGACGGCGCCGCCTGGATCTGCTATCCCGACGTCGGGATAGCAGATCTAATCCCGCTGCCGCGATTATCCCGTGGTTCATGTGACCGTGCCGGATGCAATGCCTGATCTTGCCAAGGATGCCGGGATAATTTCGGCTGTCCTGGCTCTGTGAGCTGGCCTTCCGCGGGGTGATCCTGACGAAGACTCCATCACGGAAGGTGGTTTGTTATGCACAGTAAGTCGCAAGTGCGGTTATCGGGGCCGCTGGAGCCGTTCGCTGCCGGGTTCGATGAGGAGCTGGCCCGGCTGGGCTACACGCCGGCGGGGACCAGGCGCAAGCTTGAGGTCGTGGCGCACCTGAGCCACTGGCTCGCCGGACGCGGGATGATCGCGGACGACATCGGGACGGAGACGATCGGCGAGTTCGTGGCGGCACGGCGGGCTGCCGGATACTCCAGCCAGCTGACCGGGCGGTCGCTGGCCTGGATGCTCGTCTACCTGCGCTGCGCCGGCGCCATCCGGCCGGTGGTGGCTTCCAGGCCGGCGGGCACCGGGCTGATGCTGGAGCGGTTCGGCTCGTTCCTGGCGGACGAGCGCGGGCTGGCAGCCAAGACGCGCAGCGCTCACCTGGACTCGGCACGCCGGTTCCTGGCGGCAGTCACCCCGGACGGCGAGAGCAGCCCGCCGCTGGAGTCCCTCACGGCCCCGGACGTCACCGCCTTCCTGGCCGGCCGGGCACGGGTCCAGGCCCCGGGCACCACGCAGAACACTGCGAGCATGATGCGGACGCTCCTGAACTGGCTGTATGCCGAAGGGCTTGTCGTGGCGCCGCTCGCCGGGACGGTGCCGGGGGCATACCGCAGGAGGCGGATCCGGATGCCCGCGCTGGTGACCGAAACGGACGCTGCCGCCCTGCTGGCCGCCTGCGACCGCACGACCGCCCAGGGGCTTCGCGACTACGCGATCGTGCTGGCCCTGAAGCGGATGGGCCTGCGGGCCCGGGAGGTAGCCGCGCTGACGCTGGAGGACATGGACTGGCGCTCGGGGATCGTGGTGGTCAGCGGGAAAGGCGGCCGGCGTGACCAGCTTCCGCTTCCGGTCGACGTCGCCGAGGCGATCATCGCTTACCTGCGGGACGGGCGGACGGCAGCCGCGCTTGACCGCGCCGTGTTCGTCCGCAGCGTCGCACCGCACCGCGGCCTGACCGGTTACGGCGTCGGGCACACGGTGGCCAGGGCCGCGGCCCGTGCCGGGATGGACAAGGTGCAGCCCCATCAGCTCCGCTATCTCGCCGCGACGGCAATGCAGGCAGCCGGCGCGCCTTTGGCCGAGATCGGCCAAGTCCTGCGGCATGACGACGAGCGCACCACGTCGCTGTATGCCAAGGTTGACGTCGCCGCCCTGCGGCCGCTGGCCCCTGCCTGGCCCGTCGCGCCGTCCGCGCCCCTGCTCCCGGGCGGCGCGCAGTGAACCCGCCGGGCCGTACGCTCGCCGGCTGCCTCGACGACTACCTGACCCTGCGCCGCGCGCTCGGCTGCAAGCTCACCAGAGCCGAGCGGTACCTGCGGCAGTTCCTGGACTACCTCGGCGAACGCGAGCAGGACACGGTCACTGCCGAGGCGGCAGCGGACTGGGTGCGCCGGTCCCGGCACGGGTCAGATGCCCCGGCACTGGGCATGGAAGCGGTCCGCGGCTTCGCCGTCTTCCTCCACGCCCACGACCCGGCCCACCAGATCCCGCCGCCTGGCCTGTTTCCCCGCCGGCGGGTGCGGGCGGTGCCCTACCTTTACTCGCCTGCTGACATCGCCGCGCTGCAGGCCGCGGCCGGGCGGCTTCGGGGCCCGCTGCGCGCCGAGACCTATACCGTCCTCATAGCGCTCCTGACGGTGACCGGGCTGAGGATCGGCGAGGCGCTCGCGCTCGACGATGGCGACATCGACGAGGGGGAAGGCATGCTGATCGTCCGGCAGGACAAGGCGCAGAGCTTCCGCCTGGTCCCGCTCCACCCCACGGCCCTCGCCGCGCTCGCCAGCTACCGGCACCGCCGCGACCAGGTGCTCCCCGGACGGGCCGCGCCCGCGGTCCTGGTTTCCCGCACCAGGGACCGCCTCACCTACAACGCCGTCCACAAAGTATTCACCGGCCTGGTCTCCGCAGCCGGGCTCGGGCCCAGAACCGGGCGCTGCCGCCCGACCATCCACGGGCTGAGACATTCCTTCGCGGTGAACATGCTGGCAGGCTGGTATCGCGACGGCGCCGACGTCCCCGCACGGCTGCCGTGGCTGTCTACCGTCATGGGGCATTCCGGGCCGGCCTCGACCTACTGGTACCTGTCCGCGTCCCCGGAACTGATGGCACTGGCAGCGCAGCGACTGCAGGCCCACATCGACCGGGCCGGGCAGTCATGACGCTCCTCGCTCCCTCCCTCCAGGCGTTCTTCACCGACCGGCTGATGCGGCAGCTCCACGCCAGCAGCCACACCATCCGCTCCTACCGGGCCACCTGGCGGCTCCTGCTGCTCTTCGCCGCCGCCCGGAAGGCCAAGGCGCCCTCGGAACTCGACTTCGCCGATCTCAGCGCGCCGCTGATCATCAGTTTCCTCGACCATCTCGAGCACGAGCGGGGCAACACTGCCCGGACCCGGAACCTGCGGCTCGCCGCCATCCACTCGATGTTCGCCTACGCCGCGCCGCAGCATCCCGAGCACGCCGACGACATCGCCCGCGTCCTGGCCGTCCCCGGCAAGCGATTCCGGACCACCATCGTCACCCATCTGAGCGAGGAGGAAATCGCCGCTCTCCTGCAGGCACCCGATCCCGGCACCTGGACAGGCCGCCGCGACCACGCCCTGCTCCTGGTCGCCGTCACCACCGGCCTGCGCGCCAGCGAACTGACCGGCCTTACCCGCGCCGGCACCCACCTGGGCGACGGCCCTCACCTGGAATGTCACGGCAAGGGCAGGAAAGACCGGGTGACACCGCTGCTCCGCGACACCGTCGCCGTCCTGGCCGCATGGCTCGCAGAAAACCCCGGCAGCCCGGGCAGCCCGGTGTTCCCGACCCGGCGTGGCACCCCGATGAGCCAGGACGCCATCGAAGACTGCGTCAAACGCCACGCCGCCACCGCCGCGCTCACCTGCCGATCCCTGACCAGCAAGAACATCACACCCCACGTCCTGAGGCATTCTTGCGCGGTCAGGATGCTCCGCTCAGGCATCGACATCGCCGTCATCGCATTGTGGATGGGTCACGAATCAACCCGCACCACAATGATCTACCTGAAAGCCGACCTCGAACTCAAGCAGCGCGCCCTCGACCGCACCGTCCCCATCGACGGCCAGCCCGGCCGCTACCGCCCGCCCGACGACATCATCG
>JBOHCG010000380.1:0-7582 GCA_050698735.1 Streptosporangiaceae bacterium
GTGCAGCACCGGGTCCGGCATCCCGTTGAACGCGGCGGCGTGCAGCGCCAGCCCCTCGGCCGCCGCGATCTGCTCCGTCGCCACGCCCCGCTCGATGGCCAGGGCCTCGGCGGCCATCGCCTGCGTCTCGGGGGTTGAGCAACAACGGAACGGCCAGTGGCGGTAGCGTGCGAACGGCCAGCTCAGAGGCAGTGTTCAGCTGAGCCCCGGCCGGCAGGCCGCCCGGATTCCCGCGGGCCGGGTTGAGTATCAGCGAGGTTGGCACGCGGGCCGCGTCACGCTCGTGAACTGCGGAAACGTGATGACCCTTGCATGGCCGCGAACTACCGCCGGCAGACGGCCAACCTCGTGCCGCCCGTTCTCGGTCCCACACCGCCGCTGGCCGTTCCGTTGTTCCTCGAGGGCCCCACCGCAGCGCGGCCTCCATCAGCGGGGCCGCCGCCTTCAGCCGGCTGTTGTACTCCGACTGGCCCAGCAGCCGCGGGAACAGGTGCCCGATCAGCTTCGGCGCGGCCCGCAGCCAGTGCCGCTCGTCGTCATAGCGCAGCAGGACCTGCGCCACCGCGATGCATACGAGCTCGGCGCCGGTCACTTCCGGCGGCTGGCCCGGCCCGGACCGGGTGAACCCGCGGGAGGGGATGATCCGGTCGGTCAGTTCCACGTACAGTGCGGTCAGGAGGGTGTCCAGGTCGGCGATCATGGCGGGCTCCAGGGTCCGGACGTGTGTGAGAACGCCGATCCTGGACACTCTTCACGTACAAGTCACGGACCCATGCGGCGTGTCGCGGCACGCGTGACGCCTGCTGACGCTCAGCTGAACCGCCTTCGGGACCGTTGCATCTCTGGGATACTCCGGCTGTGCCTGACCTGGATGCGATGTGGCGTCAGGCGGACGCCGCGCTGGTGCGGTGCCTGGAGCTCGCGCATCAGTCT
This sequence comes from Streptosporangiaceae bacterium, assembly GCA_050698735.1. GTDB lineage: Bacteria > Actinomycetota > Actinomycetes > Streptosporangiales > Streptosporangiaceae > Palsa-504. Next base: position 934 of record JBOHCG010000380.1, read on the forward strand.
TTCCTCGCGGGCGGGCTGCCCGTCGGCTCCGTGATCGCCGCACGTGGCGGCGAAAAGGTCAGCGAGGGCCGGAACCGGGCCTACGATCCGGCCGGCGGGGCTGACCGGCTGCAACGCACGCCCATCGCGCATGCTGAGATGAACGCGCTGGCCGGCATCGATACCGGGACCGATCTCAGCGGCATGACATTGTGGTCATCGCACCGGCCCTGCCTGATGTGCGCGGCAGCGTGTGAGTTCACCGGCGTGGGCGCGGTCATCTTCATCGCCCCGGATCCGTCAGATGACGACGGCGGCGAGGACCCGGACGGGATCGAGACGGAATGGGTCATCGCCGCCAACCTGCTGTTCTTGTCCGGAGTGGCCGCCTACTCCGGCTCGTCATCCTCGATGATCGTGCGGGCCGGGCAGCGCGAGCCAGAAATCACCAACTTGATGCGGATCCTCGGCGACACCGCCCTCCGGCAGCCAGTACTCCGCGACGCCCTCTTGCCGGCCTGGCCGGACGTACAGACCGCAGCCAGGGAACGGCGCAGCCGCCACGGACGCGGCGCATAGGCGTCATGACGACAGCCTGGCCAGCGGCGAATCCCCGGTCAACGATCTAGCATTCTCATCTTCGAAGCTGAGGGGTTTCCGGCGCGGGCGCCGCGGATGGCGGTCATGATGTCGGTACGAACCAGCCTGGGAAGCGTATCGGTCGGCCTCGGGCCTTCTCGCGGGTTGACTGGCCCGATGACACGGGGTGCTGGGCGGTGATCCCGGGGCTGGCGTTCAGCGGGTCCGGCGCGCTGCCTGAGCGGGCATTGCGGCGGTGGCTAGGGGCGTGTACCGCGGATGGCGTACCGGTTGCTCGTGCGGGCTTCGGAGCGGAGGCGTCCGCTGATCTTCTGCTGGGGTCTCATGACCGCCACCGGGCACTTCCTAATGTCCCTTGACAAGATGCCCGGGATGTGGACGATCACGCGCCTGGCCGGCGGCGCGGGCGTCAAGCCCGACACGATCCGCTACTGCGAGCGGATCGGGCTGCTCCCGCCGCCGGACCGCACCAGCGGCGCGCACCGCCGCTACGGCCCCGGGCGCCCTGGACCGGCTGCAGTTCATCCAGGGCGCCCAGCGGCTCGGCGTGCGCCTGGAGGAGATCGCCGAACTGCTGGCCATCCGCGACACCGGCGCATGTCCCTGCGAGCCCGCCGAACACCTCCTGCGCCGCCACATCGAAGAGGTCGATACTGAGATCACCCGGCTCACCGGACTCCGCCGCGACCTTCAGCATATGCTGGCGGCCATCCCCGCCGAGGACTGTCCCGGCCCCGCACCTGGCACGTGGCCCCCCCGGGCATCAGCCTGAACCCGGCCAGCGGACACGCTCTCATCCAGGCTTGGCTTGGTTCGTGGGAACTGAGATCTGGGATCTGGCCCCAATTTAGTGAAGGTCTTGTCATCGGCTGGGCCGCGTCGGGCTACGTTTGCCCGGTTGACGATGTGGCGGAGTCGTTCGTCGCAGGCGTGGCTGTTGCGCCAGATAATGTGGCGGCGGATCATGCTGGCCTGCCCGGGGCAAGCGTGACGTGCTACGGCGCTAGAATGACGCCATGCCACGCACTGACAAGGGGTCGCGGGTGGTGGCTGCGCCACCCGAGCGCGTCTGGGTCGCTCTCGTCGACCCCGAGGCGCTCTTGGCATGGCTTCCTCCCGGTGGGATGACTGGCAGGTTCGAGCGGTTCGATGCCCGGCCGGGCGGTTCGTACCGGATGGTGCTGACCTATGCCGACGCGTCCGGCGCACCAGGGAAGGCGACCGCGGACTCCGACGTCGTCGAGGCCCGCTTCATCGACATCGTCCCCGGCCAGCGCGTCGTGCAGGCAGTGGACTTCATCTCCGATGACCCCGCCAACGCCGGCACCATGACCATGACCTGGGCGGTCACCGCCGTTGATGCGGGGACGCGCGTCGACATCGTTGCCGAGGACGTTCCGGACGGCATCGCTGCCGAGGACCACGCCGCAGGGCTCGCCTCTTCCCTGGCGAAACTCGCCGCCTACGTGGGGCAGTAGCCGGCTCCCTGGCCGGCAGGGAACTGCTCAGCACTGCTGTCACCTGTACCTGGCGATCATAAGCCTGGACCCGACCGGCAAGGGCCGCAAGCGGTGGACCAACCGGTGGAAGGCCGCGCTGAACGCCTTCGACATGACCTTCGACGGCCGCCTCAGCGCGGGACGCAAGTAACAACAGAGGAAGAAGTTACACCGTTAACTTGACAGACCCGCAGGTTCTCGACGCCGGCTCTTACGTGGTGTGCCATCTTCATTAGGCAAGCCGCTTGTCGGATTCGTTGTTGTCGGGCTTCGACGCAGCGCTTTTGCTGGCGGTAAGGCGGAACGCCACTTCGATCGCCAGGCCGCCGGCTGGGCGGGGGCGCAGCGACAGGGTGGCATCGTGCGTGTCGGCGATCGCGGCGACGATCGACAGGCCGAGGCCGAGTCCCTCTTGGTCGTGTCCTCGTTTCCCGTCGAGGCGCTGGAAGGGCTCCAGCAGCCGCCGGGCCTGGTCTGCGGGCACGTGCGGTCCGGTGTTGACCACCGTGAGCGTGGGCTGGTCGTCGTGTGTGCCGGTGGTGATATGGATGTGTCCGCCGGGGATGTTGTGCCGGATGGCGTTCTCCAGGAGATTGGAGATCAGGATCTCCGCCAGCCAGGGGTCTCCGGCGGCCGGGGCGGGGTCGAGAGCGGCATCGACGCGAAGCCCTCTTGATGCTGCCTCCTGCTGGCGAGCGTGCAGTACGTGCCTGCTGATCTCGGCCAGGTCAAGCGGTTCCCGGTGGTCGAGGCCACGCTGGCTGCGGGCCAGGGTGAGAAGCGCCCGGATGAGCCGGTCCTGTTCCTTGCAGGCGGCCAGGACCTCGTGGCAGGCGGTCCGCAGCGAGCCGAGGGTGATCGCCGGGTCGGCCAGGGCGACCTGGAGCAGCGTCTGGGTGAGCATGAGCGGGGTGCGCAGCTCGTGGGAGGCGTTGGCGACAAAGCGCCGCTGGGAGCTGAACGCGGCGTCCAGGCGGGCCAGCAGGCCGTCGATGGTGTCGGCCAGGTCGGTGAGCTCGTCGCGAGGACCGGTGAGCGCGAGGCGTTCGTGCAGGTTGCGGTCGGAGATCCGGCAGGTCGCGGCGGTGATGGCGCGCAGCGGCCGCAGGGTGCGGCCAGCGGTGAGCCAGCCCAGGGTCAGGGCGGCTACGGCCATGATGGCCAGTGCGGTGCCGGACTGGATGAGGAGCAGGTGCAGGTCGGCTGCCTGCTGGGCGCGCATGCTGCCGGCGACGGATGGCGGGGCGGTGACGGGTCCGCTGCCCGTGGTGCTGCCGCGCCCTGGCCCCTGGCTGACCAGGTTGGCAGAGAGCCGGCTGTCGACAAGCCCGTAAGTGATGGCGAGCAGGGCCGCGCCTGAGGCGAGGAGCAGGAGGCCGTAGAAGAGGGTCAGGCGCAGCCGCACCGTGTGCCTGGGCATCGGCGGGCGGACCGCCCTGAGGTGCCGGGCAGCCATGGTCATCTGCTGATCCGGTACCCGGCTTTGGATACCGTCTCGATCACCGGCGGGTCGCCGAGCTTGGCCCGCAGGCGGCTGATGGTGGTCCTAACGGCCTGGCTGAACGGGTCGGCGAACTCGTCCCATACCTGCTGGAGGATCTCCTCGGCGGACACTACGGCACCGTCCGCTGCGAGTAGGACTTCGAGGACGGCGAGTTCCTTGGGGTTGAGCGGCAGGGGGCGGCCGGCCCGGGTGGCAACCCGGCGGGACGGGTCGAGGGCAATGTCGCCGCTGCTGAAGACCGGGGGCACGGAGGTGCCGAGGCGGCGGGCCAGCGCGCGGACGCGGGCGACCAGCTCGGAGAAGTCGCACGGCTTGGGCAGGTAGTCGTCGGCGCCGATGCCGAGGCCCTGGACCCGGTCCTCGACCGCGCCGGCGGCGGTGAGCATCAGCACCCGGCTGGGTGATCCCCCGGCCGCGATCTGCTTGCAGACGTCGTCGCCGTGCACGCCGGGGATGTCCCGGTCCAGCACCACCACGTCGTAGTCGGTGACCGCCACATGCTCCAGCGCGTCGTCGCCGTCGAAGACCACATCGACCGCCATCCCGGCCTGGCGCAGCCCGGCCCCGAGCGCCATGGCCAGCTTGGCGTGGTCTTCGACCAGCAGTATCCGCATGACCCCACGTTATTCGGCCGGGTGTTGCAAAAACGTTACTGCGTTGCGCTGCTGCAACAGCCGTTTCAGTAGAACGGCGGCATGACCGTCTCGCCTAGTTGCGGAGAACGACGACATGCAGCAGACCGTACACAGCACAGCCACCGCTCCCGGCAGGGACAGTGCCCGGCTCCGGCGCACCGTGCTCACGCTGGCGGTGTCCGCGGGCCTCGCTCTCGGCGCTGCGGCGTGCGGAGGCGGCCCGGCGAGCCCTGGTGCGTCCGGGGCGACCGGGAACGTTACCGCGGGCGGCACGGCATCGGGCGGATCCGGGCAACGATCCTCGGGCACGTTCAGCCTCGCCTTCGCCAGGTGCATGCGCGCGCACGGGGTGCCGAACTTCCCTGATCCCAATGGCCAGGCCGGCCAGCTCGGCCCCGCCAGCGGGATCGATCCGAGCTCGCCGCGATTCCAGGCAGCGCTCAACGGGCCGTGCAAGTCACTGGCGCCTCCCGGCTGGCTTAACACGGGGTCCGGCCCGGTCACGCGCTGACCGGCCGCCCCCGTAGGGGCTTCATCCTCATCCACAGAGAAAAAGGAGCACGCATGTTCTTCCTGACCTACCTGCGGCGCGAACTGCGACACCGGATCCGCCAGGCCACGTTCATCGCCGTCGGCCTGGCCGTCGGGATCGGCCTGGTCGTCGTGGTGACCTCGGCCGCCAGCGGGGTCAAGAACGCGCAGGCCGCCGTGCTGCACGCGCTGTACGGCATCGGCACCGACATCACCGTGACCACGTCGCCCGGCAAGCCGTCCAGCACCGCGCACGGCTCCGGCGCCTTCAGCCCGGGCAAGAACTCCCAGGTCGTCGATCAGCTGGCGGGCGGGAACCTGGGCCTGATCAATGAGTCCTTCGTGGCGCGGATCGCCCGCCTGCCCAGCGTGGCGGCCGCCACCGGCGGCCTGGCCGGCCAGACCGACACCAGCCTCACGATCCCGTCCCTCTCACAGCTCGGCCCAGGCGGCAAGCCGCCGGCCAGCGCGCTGAACCCGGTCACCTTCTTCGTCGACGGCATCGACACCGCCCACACCCGGCTCAGCCCCTACGCCTCGGGCACGATCAGCTCCGGCCGGGGACTGCGGGCCTCCGACGCCACGGCGCGGGTGGCCGTGGCCGATTCAAACTACGCCAAGGCGAACAAGCTCAAGGCCGGCTCGACCATCACGGTGGCGGGCAAGTCCTTCGCGGTCATCGGGATCATCAGCCAGCCGCAGGGCGGCGGCGGTCCGGCCGACGTCTACATCCCGCTGGCGGTGGACCAGCAGATCGGCATGGGCCCGTACGGGGCGAGCCTGCACGGCCAGGTCAACACCATCTACGTCGCGGCGGCCAGCTCCGCTGACATCCAGGCGGTGCAGAAGGAGATCTCCGCCCTGCTGCCGTCGGCCACCGTGAGCACCTCCTCCAGCCTGGCAAGCGCCGTGACCGGCTCGCTTGCCAGCACCGCGAGCCTGGCCAACGACCTGGGCCGGTGGCTCGCCATCGCCGTGCTGATCGCCGCGTTCGCGCTGGCCAGCCTGCTGACCAGCGCCGCGGTCGGCCGGCGGACCCGTGAGTTCGGCACGCTCAAGGCGCTCGGCTGGCGCAGCCGCCGCATCGTCGCCCAGGTCCTGGGCGAGTCGCTGGTCATGGGCATAGCCGGGGCCGTGCTGGGCGTCGCTGTCGGCCTTGGCGGCGCCGCGGTGATCAGCGCGATCGCGCCGGCACTGTCCGCCACCGTCGGCGCGAATCCCGGCGGCCCCGTGCCGCAGAACGTCGGTTTCAACGGCGGCGGCAGGACCAGCAGTACGCCGGCGGGCTACTACCACACCGTGGCGGTGCACCTCACCGCGCCGGTCACGCTCACCGTGATCGTCCTTGCCGTGGTCCTGGCACTGGCCGGGGGCCTGGTCGCGGGGGCGCTCGGCGGCTGGCGGGCGGCGCGGCTGCGGCCCGCGGCCGCCCTGGCCAGCGTCGAATAGCCCCTGAGAACTAGGAGAAGAGGAACTCCCATGTACACGCTCACCGGCGTGACCAAGACCTACCCCAAGCGCGGCGGCACCGTCATCGCGGTGCGGGACGTGGACCTGACGATAGCCGACGGCGAGTGGCTGGCCGTCCAGGGCCGCACCGGCAGCGGCAAGACCACCCTGCTGCAACTGCTCGGCGCCATGCTCAGCCCCGACCGCGGCGCGGTCAGCCTCGGCGGCCAGGACCTTGCCCGGCTGCCCGAGCCCCGGCTCGCCGGGGTCCGGGCCGCCACGATCGGCTTCGTGTTCCAGACCTTCAACCTCATCCCCACCCTGTCGGCGCAGGAGAATGTCGAGGCCGCCCTCGTGCCCCGGCGGCACCTGACGGGCGCGCAGCGGCGGGCGCGTGCCCTCGCCGCCCTGGACAGCGTCGGGCTCGCCGACCGGGCGCACCACCTGCCCAC
>JBOHCG010000381.1:0-7555 GCA_050698735.1 Streptosporangiaceae bacterium
GCCGTTCTCCGCGTGGGCGTGCGCGCCCCGGTCGGCGTTCACCGCGGCGCTCGCGATCACGACGACGGCCAGCGCGGCGGCGGCCGGCGCCAGCAAGGCCGTCCACCGTGCCCGGGTCCGGGCGCGCGGGCCCCTGCGCCTGCGCGCCCGGTCCGGAGCCGGCAGCCGCAGCGGCGGGACGCTGTCCGGCGTCACCGTGTCGCCTGCGGCGCGGGTGGCCGCGCGGACACGCTCCTCGATCGTATTCATCAGCCCTCCCCGAGCATCCGTCCGAGCGCGGCGAGCGCGCGAGACGTAGTGGACTTGACCGTGCCCCTGCTGACCTGCATCGAGGCGGCGATCTCCCCCTCGTCCAGGTCGAGGTAGTAGCGGAGCACCAGCGCCTCCCGCTGCCTGCTGGGCAGGCTGCGGATCGCCTCGAGCACCTGGTGGTGCTCCTCGCTGACCAGCGCGGCCGACTCGGCGGACTCCTCGAGCAGTTCCCAGCGTGGGGCGCCGCGCTGCCTGGCGCGGCGGCGCAGCACCGTCCGGCAGCCGTTGATCACGCTGGACCGGACGTAACGCTGAGCGTTCTCGGTGTCCGCCAGCACGTGCCACCGCCGGTACAGTCCGCAGAACGCCTCCTGCACCACGTCCTCGGCGGCGCCCCGGTCGCCGAGCATGACCACACCCAGGCGGACCAGGCCGAGCGCGTGCGCTTCGTACAGCGCGGTTACCGCCCTGGCTGGCTCGTCGTCCGGCGGCGACGCGGGCCGGCTATCCGGCTGACTCACCTCGGCGGCGTTGGTCTCCACATTCCAAAGACGCCGCCGGCCCCCGTTGGTTGCGCGGCCGCACCATATAGACCGAACCCGGTAGAGTCCCGAGTGGATACAAGACACGGTGTCTGTTAAAACATGTGCGCTGCGAGGAGCAGGAAGTGCCGAAGCTCGTTTATGACTTCACAGAGGGCAACAAGGACCTGAAGGATCTGCTCGGCGGTAAGGGAGCCAACCTCGCCGAGATGACCAATATCGGCCTGCCGGTCCCGCCCGGGTTCACCATCACCACCGAGGCCTGCCGCTATTACCTCCAGCGGGGGAGCACGCCTGAGGGCCTCGACGAGGAGATCGCCGCCCACCTGGACCGGCTCGAGGGCGCGATGGGCCGGCGCCTCGGCGAGCCCGCCGACCCGCTGCTTGTCAGCGTCAGGTCCGGGGCGAAGTTCTCCATGCCGGGCATGATGGAGACCGTCCTGAACATCGGCCTGTCCGACGAGTCGGTGCAGGGCCTGGCCAAGCAGGCAGGCAACGAGCGGTTCGCCTGGGACTCCTACCGGCGGCTGATCCAGATGTTCGGCAAGACCGTGCTTGACATCGACGGCGAGCACTTCGAGCACGCCATCGACGAGGCCAAGAAGGCCAAGGGCGTCCGCAACGACGTCGACCTAGACGCCGAGGACCTGCAGAACCTCGTGGCGACCTACAAGGACATCGTCAAGACGTACGCGAACCTCGACTTCCCGCAGGACCCGAGGCAGCAGATGGACCTGGCCATCAAGGCCGTGTTCAACTCGTGGAACGCCGACCGGGCCATCCTGTACCGCCGCCAGGAGCGCATCCCCGCGGACCTCGGCACGGCCGTGAACGTGGTCGCGATGGTGTTCGGCAACCTGGGCATGGACTCGGGCACCGGGGTGGCCTTCACCAGGGACCCGGGAACCGGCGCGCAGGGCGTCTACGGCGACTACCTGCAGAACGCGCAGGGCGAGGACGTCGTGGCCGGCATCAGGAACACCGTCCCGCTGCAGGACCTTGAGCAGATCGACAAGGCCTCCTACGACCAGCTCATGCAGATCATGCAGACGCTGGAGAACCACTACCGCGACCTGTGCGACATCGAGTTCACCATCGAGCGCGGCAAGCTGTGGATGCTGCAGACCCGGGTGGGCAAGCGCACCGCCGCGGCGGCGTTCCGCATCGCCATGCAGCTGGTCGACCAGGGCCTCATCAATGAGGACGAAGCGCTGTCCCGGGTCAGCGGCGAGGAGCTCGCCCGGCTGATGTTCCCCAGGTTCGACACCAGTGGCCAGGTCACCAAGATCGCCAAGGGGATCAGCGCGTCGCCGGGCGCGGCGGTCGGCAAGGCCGTCTTCGACTCGGCCCGCGCGGTCGAGCTGGCTGCCGGCGGCGAGAAGGTGATCCTGGTCCGGCGCGAGACCAACCCGGACGACCTGCACGGCATGATCGCCGCCCAGGGCATCCTGACCAGCCGCGGCGGCAAGACAAGCCACGCGGCGGTGGTCGCCCGCGGCATGGGCAAGACCTGCGTCTGCGGCGCCGACGAACTCGACGTGGACACCAAGGCGAAGAAGTTCACCGCCCCAGGCGGCGTCGTCGTCAACGAGGGCGACATGCTCTCCATCGACGGCACCAGCGGTGTCGTCTACGCTGGCGAGGTCCCGGTCGTCGCCTCCGAAGTCGTGCGCTACTTCGAGGGCGAGCTGCACCCGCACTCCGGCGAGGCCGACGACCTGATCAGGGCAGTGCACTCGATCATGGTGCACGCCGATCACAAGCGCCGCCTCGGCGTGCACGCCAACGCCGACAACGGCCCGGACTGCGCCCGTGCCCGCAGGTTCGGCGCGGGCGGCGTCGGCCTGGTCCGCACCGAGCACATGTTCCTGGGCGAGCGCCGCCAGCTGATCGAGGACCTCATCCTGGCCGAGAACGACGAGCAGCGCCAGCACGCGCTCGACGCCCTCGAGCCGCTGCAGCGCGGCGACTTCACGGAGATTCTGGACGCGATGGACGGCCTGCCGGTGACGATCCGGCTGATCGACCCGCCGCTGCACGAGTTCCTCCCGGACCTGACCGAGCTCTCGGTCAAGATCGCCCTGGCCGGCGACGCCGCCACCGAGAAGGACCACAAGCTGCTCGCCGCGGTGCGCAGGCTGCACGAGCAGAACCCGATGCTCGGCCTGCGCGGCGTCCGGCTCGGCCTGGTCATCCCCGGCCTGCCCGAGATGCAGGTCCGCGCGATCGCGCACGCGGCGGCGGACCTCAAGCAGGCGGGCAAGGACCCGCATCCGGAGGTCATGATCCCGCTCACCGCCACCGTGCAGGAGATGGAGATCAGCCGCGAGCAGACCGAGAAGGTCCTCGCGCAGGTCGAGGCGGAAACGGGCACTCACGTGGAGACCCTGGTCGGCACGATGATCGAGGTGCCGCGGGCGGCGCTGAACGCGGGCCCGATCGCCGCGAGCGCGGAGTTCTTCTCCTTCGGCACGAACGACCTTACGCAGATGACCTGGGGCTTCTCCCGCGACGACGTGGAGGGCGCGTTCTTCAGCCGGTACATCGAGTTGGGCATCTTCGGCGTGTCCCCGTTCGAGACCATCGACCGCGACGGCGTCGGCCGGCTGGTCGACATCGCGGTGCGGGAAGGCCGGGCCGCCCGGCCCGACCTGCACCTCGGCGTCTGCGGCGAGCACGGCGGCGACCCTGACTCGGTGCACTTCTTCCACGAGGTGGGCCTGGACTACGTGTCCTGCTCGCCGTTCCGCGTCCCGATCGCCCGCCTGGAGGCGGGCCGCGCCGCGCTGGCCAGCGGCGGCTCAGACAGCAGGTAAATACAGTGCTAGCCAGATGAGGGCCGGTTATGACGGAAGCGCCACGGCCCGCTGGGTGGAAGAGCCGCCCAAGCGGGCCGGGCGCAGCGACTTCGAGCGGGACCGCGCCCGCGTGCTGCACAGCGCCGGCCTGCGCAGGCTGGCCGCCAAGACCCAGGTGGTCGCGGCCGGTTCCGCGGACTTCCCCAGGACCCGGCTGACGCACTCGCTCGAGTGCGCGCAGATCGGCCGCGAGCTCGGCCGCGAGCTCGGCTGCGACCCCGACCTCGTGGACGCCGCCTGCCTGGCCCATGACATCGGCCACAGCCCGTTCGGCCACAACGGGGAGCACGCACTGGACGAGCTGGCCACCCCGTGCGGCGGCTTCGAGGGCAACGCCCAGTCCCTGCGCCTGCTCACCCGCCTGGAGCCGAAGGTCGCCGGCGCCGGCCTGAACCTGACCCGCGCGACCCTGGACGCCACCCTCAAGTACCCGTGGTTCTCTGCTGCCCCGGGGGGGACGACCCCCCCCAAACCCCCCCCGATCCTGGGGGAGAGCCTTCCCCCCCAGACCCCCCCGGCCACCGGAGCCCCCCGCAAATATGGCGTCTACGCCGACGACGCCGAGGTGTTCGCCTGGATAAGAAAGGAAGCCCCGCCCGGCCGCCCGTGCCTGGAGGCCCAGGTGATGGACTGGGCCGACGACGTGGCCTACTCGGTTCACGACCTCGAAGACGGCCTGTACGCAGGCCTCATCACCATCAAGAACCTCAATTCTCCAGCAGAACGAGCGCTGGTAACCCAGACCACCGCCACCACCTACTGCGGCGATGACGGCGAGCTCGCCGAGCTCGCGGAGGTCCTCGACTCCCTGCTGGCGCTGGACTTCTGGCCCTTCGCCTACGACGCCACCCCCGCCGCCCAGGCCGCCCTGAAGAACCTCACAAGCAACCTGATAGGCCGCTTCTGCCAAGCCGCCGAGCAAGCCACCCTCACCGCCCACCCCGCCACCTCCGATCCCGGAATATCCAGATCCGTAATATCCGGTTCTGGAATGTCCGGCACCCGCGGCTCCCTCACCCGGTTCGCCGCGGACCTGGTGGTGCCGCGGCGGCAGCGGCTGGAGTGCGCGCTGCTGAAGGGGATCACCGCGCGCTACGTGATGACCCGGCCCGGAGTGATCCAGGCGCAGGCCAGGGAGCGCGAGCTGCTGGCCGAGCTGACCCTTGCCGTCGAGCGCGGTGCGCCGCAGACCCTCGATCCGCTGCTGCGCCCGTCCTGGGACGCGGCCCGATCCGGCCCCGAACGCCGCCGCGTGGTCATCGACCAGGTCGCCTGCCTCACCGACACGTCCGCGATCGCCTGGCATCACCGCCTCTGCACGCCCGGCACGTCGTAGCCTAAGTCCCATGCCTACCTTCGTGATTGCGGGCGCCAGCCTGGCCGGCGCCAAGGCCGCAGAGACACTGCGGGATGAGGGCTTCGACGGCGAGATCGTGCTCGTCGGGTCCGAGCAGGAGCTTCCGTACGAGCGCCCGCCACTGTCCAAGGGATACCTCCTCGGCAACGACTCGCGCGATTCTGCGTTCGTGCACCCCGCCGAGTGGTACGCCGAGAACAACGTGGACCTGCGGTCCGGCGTGACCGTCACCGCCATCGACCGCGACAAGGCCGCCGTCACCGTGTCCGGCCCGGCGGGCACCGAGCCGCTGCACTACGACAAGCTCCTGCTCACCACCGGCGCGTCGCCGCGCCGGCTTGACTTCGCCGGCTCCGACCGGGACGAGGTGCTGTACCTGCGCACGATCTCCGACTCCGACCGGCTGCGCCGGGCCTTCCAGCCCGGGACGCGGGTCGTGGTGGCCGGGGCCGGCTGGATCGGCCTGGAAACCACCGCGGCCGCGCGTTCGGCCGACTGCCCGGTCACCGTGCTCGAACCGCAGTCGACCGCGCTGTACGCCCAGGTGGGTCCCGAACTCGGCGGCGTCTTCGCCGACCTGCACCGGGCTCACGGCGTGGAGTTCCGCTTCGGCGAGCACGCGGTCGAGTTCCGCCCCGGCATGGTCATCACCTCGGCCGGCGCGGAAGTGCCCGCCGACGTGGTGGTGGTCGGCATCGGCGCGGCGCCCAACGACGACCTGGCCGCCCGCGCCGGGCTGGAGGTATCCAACGGCGTGCTGACCGACGAGGCGCTGCGCACCTCCGGCGAGAACATCTTCGCCGCGGGCGACGTCGCGAACTCCTTCCACCCGCTGCTCGGCCACCGGGTCCGCGTCGAGCACTGGGCCAACGCCCGCAGCGGCGGCCCCGCCGCCGCCAAGTCCATGCTCGGCCAGCCCGTGGTCTACGACCCCGTGCCTTACTTCTTCAGCGACCAGTACGACCTCGGCATGGAGTGCGCCGGCCTTCCCCTCCCGGGCAGCTACGACCAGATCCTCTACCGAGGCGACCCGGCCACCGGTGAGTTCATCGCGTTCTGGCTCTCGTCCGGGGCCGTAGTCGCCGGCATGAACGTCAACGTCTGGGACGTCTCCGACGACATCCAGTCGCTGATCCGCTCCCGCCGCCCGATCGACCCCTCCCGCCTAGCCAACCCCGACATCCCCATCCCCGACCTCTGACCCGCGCCCTACCCCACGCACCGCCGCACCGCCCGTCCCGTACTCCTCCTGCGCCCCGCGCCCTTCCCTGGCCCGCGCCCTTCCCTGGCCCGCGCCCGTTCTGCTCCAGTGCATCGCCTGCCCATGTCCCACTGACCCCATTGAGCGCAATGGTGGCTCTTATTCCCAATCAAGATCCGTTTTGGCGGAAGATCGGGGCCTGGCGGAAGAAAAGGCGCGCGCGTTGGAGGCCGCGCAGGGGCATGCGTACCCGCCGCGGACGAAGGTCGAGGAGACGGTGCTGGACCTGACCCAGATCGGCTGTTTACCGCCGAAGACCGCTGAGGTGCCCGGGGAGGGGCCAGCCGGGCTGTCAACCGAATGGGGGACAGCGCGTCCGCCTCGCCGGCTGATGCGCCGGGCTTCCCGCTGACCCAGACTGGTGTCATGGACAACGGATCGGCCGTTACGGTTAGGGACCTGCGCAAAAGCTACCGGGACGTGACCGCGGTCGACGGAATCGACCTGGATATCGGCAACGGTGAGGTGTTCGCCCTGCTCGGCCCCAACGGCGCCGGCAAGACGACCACCGTGGAGATCCTCGAGGGATTCCGCCGTCGCGACGGGGGCACGGCGGAGGTCCTCGGCCAGGATCCCGCCCGCGGCGGCCGGGCCTGGCGGGCGAGGATCGGCATCGTCCTGCAGCTCGCGAGCACCGGACCCGAGCTCACCGTGCTGGAGATGGTGCGGCACTTCGCGTCGTTCTACCCGGGGCCGCGCGCGCCAGAGGAGGTGATAGATCTCGTCGGGCTCACCGAGAAGGCGCGGTCGCGGATCAGCAAGCTCTCCGGCGGCCAGACCCGCAGGCTGGACGTCGCGCTCGGCATCGTCGGGCAGCCGGAGCTGCTCTTCCTCGACGAGCCGACGACGGGCTTCGACCCGGAGGCGCGGCGGCAGTTCTGGGACCTGATCAGGAGCCTGCGCAGCGACGGCACCACAATCCTGCTGACCACTCACTACCTGGACGAGGCCGAAGCGCTGGCCGACCGGATCGCCGTGATCGCCGCCGGGCGGATCGTCGCGTCCGGCGATCCCGCCTCGCTCGGCGGTCGTGCGGCCGCCGCCGCCCGGGTCAGCTGGGACACGCCCGGACAAACCACACGCACGACGGTGCAGACGACCACGCCGACCCGGCTGGTGGCCGAGCTGGCGCGGGAGTTCGACGGCGAGGCGCCGGGCCTGACGGTCACCCGGCCGACCCTTGAGGACATCTACCTGGACCTTATATCGCAGGCAAAGCCATGACGGACAGCCGCGAGCCGGCCGAAGGCGGCACCCGCGGCGCGGCCGCCACGCTGGCCGCGAC
>JBOHCG010000382.1:0-7551 GCA_050698735.1 Streptosporangiaceae bacterium
ATGCCCCCCTGACCCGGGCCTCATCGCCCAGATCGTCGGTGAGGCGGGCGAAGCAGTACAGGGCGGTCAGGTGGCGGCGGTGGTCCGCGGGGAGCACGCGCAGCGCGACGGGGAAGTTCTCGCCGGAGGCGTTGGCGACTACATCCTGGGCACGCGTGACCGACGGGCGGACATCCGCCCGTTCCGGAGCGCGGCTACCGGGCACCTAGTCATTTTCCAGGTAATGCGCAATTAATAGCAAACAATGACGCGCGCGTCACATGACGGCCGTGTCGGTTTCCCGGGTCGGTTTCCCGGGTCGGTTTCCCGGGGATCGCTGCGCGACGTTCTCGCTACTGTTCGCACAGGTTAGGGGGCGGGAAAATAGTTTGCACCAGCGAACAACGTTATGCTAGCTAATCTGCCTGACATACGTGTCAGTAATTTAGGAAACCCAGGTTTTAATGGGCGGTCAGGTGCGCCAGATCAGGACGAGGGCGCAGTCGTCGCCGCCGCCGATCTCCCGCTGCATGGTCGCGACCAGCGCGGGGGCGCCGGCCTTAAAGCCGGCGGCGAGCATGCGCTCGGCCTCGCCGAGCAGCCGGTCGGTGCCCGCGTCGATGTCGCGACCGGGGCTTTCGACCAGCCCGTCGGTATAGAGCATCAGCGCGTCGCCGCGCTGCAGCACGCCGTGCTCCGACTCAGACGCGACCGAATGCAGGTCCGCGACCACGCCGAGCACGATGCCGTGCGCCCGGGTGATGCGCCACCGGCCCGCCGCCCCGTCGTAGTGCACCGCGGGGGGATGCCCGGCCGAGGAGATCAGGTACTCCCCCGACGCGAGGTCCAGCGACAGGTGAACGGCGGTGACGAAGCCCTCCCTGGCCGGGCCGCGCCGCATGTAGGCGTTGCAGGCGGGCAGGAACTCCTCCCTCGGCACCGAGCCGAGCAGGCCGCCGAACGCGCCGGAAAGCAGCAGCGCCCTGGTGCCCGCGTCGATGCCCTTGCCGGACACGTCGATGAGCGCCACCTCGAGGATCTTGCCGTCGAAGGACGACACCACGAAGTCGCCGCCGAACTCCGAGCCGCCGGCCGCCTTGAGCACCACCGACGAGCCCCACCCCTCGCCGAGGTCGGGCAGCTTCCCCTGCGCCCTGATGCGGTCCCGTAGCTCGATCAGCATCTGGTCGCCGCGCAGGCCAAGGAAGCCGAGCTTCTCCCTGGTCCTGGCCAGGACGTCGGCGAACAGCGCGGTCAGCGCGATGGTCGCGACGATGCCCGCGCCCGCCTTGCCCTTGACCACGTCGTAGACGACGGCGGCCGCGACGAAGGCGAAGAAGATGCGCAGCGCGCGCGGCCACAGCAGCAGGCCGCCGGCCAGGATCGGCAAGATCATCACGCCGGGCGAGAACCACCACACCGACACGTGCACGGCGGCGACGGAGATGGCGATCACCACGGCAGAAAGCGCGAACGCGGCCCGCCGGTTCCTCGTGATGAACCGCCTTGTCAGCTGGGTGCGGGCGGCGCGGGCGAAACGCGCCGCGCGGCCTTGGCCCGCGGCCCGGCGGGGTCCGTGGGGGCCTGGCACGCTTACCATGATGCGCGCACTGTATTCGATGAAGGCCCGGGCCGGCTAAATCAGTCGCGCCGCGGCCGTAGGCGGGAGTACGAAGGCCTCATGACTGAATCTGCCAGCACTCGCGAGCCGTACCCGGTGCGGCCGATCACCCCGGAGGAGTTCGACAGCTTCCACCTGGTCGACCAGCACGCCTTCGGTGGCGGGCCGATGACCGAGGACGACCGGCGGGTGTTCATGCCGCGGATGGAGTTCGACCGGAGCCTGGCGGCCTTCGACGGAGGCACCGTCATCGGCGCGGCGGGCGCCTACAGCTTCATGCTGAGCGTGCCAGGCGGGCAGGTGGTGCCGGCCGCCGGGGTGTCGCTGGTGGGCGTGCTGCCCACTTACCGGCGGCGCGGCGTGCTGACCAGCATGATGCGCCGCCAGCTTGACGACGTGCGGGAGCGCGGCGAGCCGCTGGCCGTGCTTTGGGCGTCCGAGGCGCCGATCTACTCCAGGTACGGCTACGGGCGAGCCAGTTGGACGCTGTCCTACACGATCAAGCGCGGCGAGGGAGCGCTGGCCGTTCCCGTCGACCCGGAGATTCGGCTGCGGCTGGTCGACCCCTCGGATGCGGTGCCGGAGATGGCCAAGGTCTACGAGGAGGTCATGGCCTCGCGGCCGGGCATGTTCGCGCGCAGCGAGGCGTGGTGGCAGCGGCAGGTCCATGACCCGGCCGCGGAGCGGGGCGGCGCGGGCCCGCTGCGCTGCCTGCTGGCCGAGCATCGCGGCCAGCCTCGCGGGTACGCCCTGTACTCGGGCCAGGGCCGGTGGGAGCCGACGTTCCTGCCGGACGGCCTGCTCACCGTGCGCGAGCTGATGTCCAGCATGCCGCAGGCTGACGCGGCGCTGTGGGGCGACCTGCTGAGCAGGGACCTGGTCGGCGAGTTCCGTGCGTCCCTTCGTCCCGTCGATGACCCGGTGCGCTACCAGCTCGCCGATCCGCGCCGGGTGCGTTCGATGCTGTCGGACGCGCTGTGGGCGCGGATCACCGACGTGCCCGTGGCGCTGGCCCGGCGGGCCTATGCGGCGCCGGTGGACGTGGTGATCGAGGTGGCGGACCCGCTGTTCGGATCGAACGCGGGGACCTGGCGGCTGACCGCCTCGGGGGCCGGGGATACGGCATCGTGCGTTCCCGCGGACGGCTCGGACCCCGATGTGCGGCTCGACGTGACCGCGCTCGGCGCGGCCTACCTGGGCGGGACCAGGCTCGGCGCGCTGGCGGGTGCCGGTCTAGTCGGCGGGCGATCCGGCGCGATCAGGCAGCTGTCCGCCGCCATGTCCTGGGACCCCGCCCCGTGGTGCCCGGTCATCTTCTAGGCCCGTCATGTCGCGCATGCGGCGGAGCGGGGAGAAGAAGACCCAGAAGCCGGCCGCCCAGCTGCCCGCGAACGCGATCCACAGCGTGGCGCGGACGCCGAGCGCCGCGCCGAGGGTGCCGCCGAGCAGGCCGCCGAGCGGCAGCGTGCCCCACACCACCCAGCGGACCGCGGCGTTCATCCGGCCGAGCAGCTCCGGCGGGCAGATCGCCTGCCGGTAGCTGAGTTGCGCCACGTTGTAGAGCACGGCGGCGAAGGCGAACGCCGTCATGCCGACGACGAAGGCGGCGACGCGCCAGCCGGGTTCGGCCAGCGGGACGAGGAGCTGCGGCAGGCCGAACACCAGCATCGAGACCCAGATGATGCGGGCCGAGCCGATGGCCCGGCCCAGCCGGACCGACAGCACCCCGCCGACCACGCCGCCGAGGCTGGCCACGGCGATGAGCAGGCCGGTGCCGGCCGGCCGCACGTGCAGGATGCGGATGAGGAAGACGATCTCCAGGGCGGTGGCCATGCCGCCGAACAGGTTCGCGGTGCCGGTGCAGGCGACGATCTTGCGCAGGATCGGGTGCCTGAGCACGAACGTCAGCCCCTCACCGATCTCTTTGCGCAGGCCCGCGGCAGTTCTTGGCCGTGGTTGTTCCTTGTTCTTGATGGCGGCCAGCGTGAGGACCGAGACCAGGTAGGAGATCGCGTCCGCGGTCATGGCACCGGCCGCGCCGACGAGGCCGACCAGCCCGCCGCCCAGGCCCGGCCCGGTCACCTGCGCGAACGCCTGGGTCGCGCCGAGCTTGCCGTTGCCGTCCATCAGGTGCTCGGCCTTGACCAGGACGGGCAGGTAGCTCTGGTAGGAGACGTCGAAGAAGACGGTGCATACCCCGGCGGTAAGCGCGACCGCGTACAGCTGGCCCATGGTGAGCACGCCGAGCGCGGCGGCCAGCGGCACCGAGCCGATGATCACCATCCGCGCCGCGTCGCACCAGATCATCAGGCTCTTCTTGGCGCGCCTGTCGACGATGGCGCCGGCCGGCAGGGCGATCAGCGCGAACGCCGCGGTGGCCGCCGACATCAGCAGGCCGACCTGGAAGGTGGACGCCCTGAGCACCACGACCGCGGTCAGCGGCAGCGCGAGCTGGGTCACCGCGGAACCCATCTCGCTGACCGTCTGGCCGCTCCACAGCAACATGAAGTTGCGGTGCCGCCACAGGGTCGTTGCCTGGGTTCCCTGGGTTCCTGGCTTGGTCGTCGCTTCAGCCCCGGGCACGAGCCCACTTTGCCGTCGGGCCGGGCGGCTGTCCAGCGATTAGCGCCGGGCGATAATGGGGCCATGCCCGCGATGAAGGTGACGATCAGCGCCGCGATGCGGGCCAGGGACGTGTCCCGGCCCCGCCCCGAGGACCTCGCCGAGGCCGAGGCGACCTGGGCCGGCGAGGCTGACGGTTCCTGGGCGGACGGCCCTCGGGCGAGCGGCCCTCGGGCGAGCGGCCCTCGGGCGGACGGTTTGGGCGCGGCGGGCGACTCGGGCGCGGCGGGCGAGACGTATGGTGCCGACGGGGCTTGGCGGAAGAAAGGGCGCCGTATTTGACACCTTTTCTTCCGTCAAGCCCGAAATTTCCGCCAAAGAGAAGGTCGGCCTGAAAGATGGGTGGCTGACGAGGCAGGAGTGAGCCGAAGAGGTCGATGTTTGCCTCGTGGTCCCTGTGGCGCGGCCTCGGGAGGGTCAGTCGAAGATCGGGTCTCGGGTGCGGGAGCGCTTCAGCTCGAAGAAGCCGTCGGTTCCCATCACAAGTTGCACGCCGTCCCACAGCTTGCCTGCCGCCTCGCCGCGCGGGATCGGGGAGATGACGGGGCCGAAGACAGAGGCGCCGTTCACTGAGATGACCGGCGTGCCCACCTCGTAGCCGACCCGGTCGATGCCCTCGGCGTGGGACGCCCGCACCGCCTCGTCGTATTCGGTGGAGTCCATCGCGTCCGCCAGACTCGCCGGAAGCCCGGCCTCGGCGAGCGCGGCCACGATCGTCTCGCGGTCCCGCGGCGCCTTCTCGAGGTGGAAGCGTGTCCCGAGCGCGGTGTAGAGCGGCCCGAGTACCTCAGGGCCGTGCGCCTGCCCGGCCGCGATCAGCACCCGGACGGGGCCCCAGGCGGACTGCATCAGCTCGCGATAGCGGTCCGACATGTCTTCCTTGTTCTCGTTGAGCACGGCCAGGCTCATCACGTGCCAGACGGTCTGCACCGGGCGGACCTGCTGGACTTCGAGCATCCAGCGTGACGTGATCCATGCCCACGGGCAGATAGGGTCGAACCAGAAGTCGACACGCGTAGGCTCCTGCTCAGTCATTCGCACTCCTGTCATGAGTTACCGATTTCGCCCGCGGCGACGCGGTCCTAGCCGCGTCAACCCCACGGCACGACCATGAATTCCATAGGGCTCACAAGGCCCGCCGTCGACGAAGGGATCACCAGGTGGCATCGAACCTGACCCGCGACGAGGCGATGGCGCGTTCCGCGCTCATCAAGGTCGCCTCCTACGAGGTGGAACTCGACCTGACCGCAAAGGAAGGGAACGAGGCCACGTTCGGCTCGATGAGCGTGATCAGGTTCGGCTGCAGCACTCCGGGCTCGTCCGCCTTCGTCGACCTGACCGCCCCTGCGGTCAGGTCGATCACGCTGAACGGCACGCCGGTCGATCCCGGCGCGTTCGACGGCGACCGGATCACGCTGGACGGCCTGGCGGATGAGAACGTGCTGCGGGTAGCGGCCGACTGCGCCTACTCACGCAGCGGCGAAGGTCTGCACCGGTTCACCGACCCCGCGGACGGGCGCGTCTACCTGTACTCGGACCTGGAGACGTTCGACGCGCACCGGGTGTACGCCTGCTTCGACCAGCCGGACATGAAGGCCAGCTACCAGCTGACCGTGACCGCCCCCGCGGACTGGGAGGTGGTCTCGAACATGGCGGTCGATACGGTCAGCGAGGAGGGCGAGGATGAGGACCTTAAGGCTGGGGACTTTGAGGCCCCGTCCTTTGAGGCCCCGTCCTTTGAGGCCCCGTCCTTTGAGGCCCCGTCCTTTAAAGCGAGGCGCTGGTCCTTCCCGCCCACTGCGGTGCTGCCGACCTATATCACGGCGGTCGCGGCGGGTCCTTATCACGTGGTTCGCGACGAGCACGACGGCATTCCGCTCGGCGTGTTCTGCAGGCAGTCGCTGGCGCCCTACCTCGACCCCGATGAGATCCTCGAGGTGACCCGCCAGGGTTTCGACTTCTTCCACGGCTCGTTCGGCATGAAGTATCCGTTCGGGAAGTATGACCAGCTTTTCGTGCCGGAGTTCAAAGAGGGCGCGATGGAAAACGCGGGCTGCGTCACGTTCCTCGAGGCCTATATATTCCGGTCGCGGGTCACCGATTACGCCCGCGAGTCGCGCGGCCAGACGATCCTGCACGAGATGGCGCACATGTGGTTCGGCGACCTGGTAACGATGCGCTGGTGGGACGATCTGTGGCTGAACGAGTCCTTCGCCACCTGGGCGGGCACGCTCGCGCAGGCGGAGGCGACCAGGTGGGCATGGGCGTGGACCACGTTCGCCCAGGTGCACAAGGCGTGGGCGTACCGGCAGGACCAGCTGCCCTCCACCCACCCGATCGCCGCGGACATCCCCGACATCCACGCGGTCGAGGTGAACTTCGACGGGATCACCTACGCCAAGGGCGCGGCCGTGCTGAAGCAGCTCGTCGCCTACGTCGGCAGGGAGAACTTCCTGGCCGGGGTGCGGAAGTACTTCGCCGCGTACGCGTGGGGAAACGCGACGCTGGCCGACCTGCTCGCGGCGCTGGAGGAAACATCCGGCCGTGACCTGACGGTGTGGTCGCGCGACTGGCTGCAGACCGCCGGGGTCAACACGCTGCGGCCGTCCTATTCGGTCGAGGGCGACGGCAGGTTCGCCGAGTTCGCGGTGGAGCAGGAGGCGGTGGCCTCGCATCCGGTGCTCCGGTCGCACCGCATCGCGATAGGGCTGTACGACCGGACCGAGGCAGGCCTGGTCCGCCGGCATCGCGTCGAGACCGACGTGGCGGGCCCGCGCACGCTGGTGCCCGAGCTGGCCGGCCAGCCGCGGCCCGACCTGGTCCTGGTCAACGACGAGGACCTGACCTACGCCAAGATGCGGCTCGACGACCACTCGCTGAACACCCTGATCGGCTCGATCACCGCGTTCACGGACCTGCTCCCCGCGGCGCTGTGCTGGGCCGCCGCCTGGGACATGTGCCGCGACGGCGAGATGGCGGCGCGCGACTACGTTCGCCTGGTCCTTTCCGGCATCTCCTCGGTGTCGGACACCAGCGTGATGCAGACGCTGCTGCAGCAGGCGAGCGGAGCGGTGCGCCGGTTCGCCGACCCGCAGTGGCGGGAGACGGGCCTCGGGCTGCTGGCCGACACGCTGCGCGACCTGCTCGGCGAGGCGGCGCCCGGGTCGGATGCCCAGCTGACCTTCGTCCGCGCGTTCGCTGGCGCCGCCAGGTCCGTCGAGGATCTCGCGCTGCTGGCCGGCCTGCTCGACGGCTCGGTGGTGCTCGACGGCCTCGCCGTGGACACCGACCTGCGCTGGACGCTGCTGTGGCGGCTGGTGAACCGGGGG
>JBOHCG010000383.1:0-7538 GCA_050698735.1 Streptosporangiaceae bacterium
GGCCGGGCTGCCGCTGGCGCCACGGACGCTGGCCCGGCTGGCCGAATGCCCGCCGCTGCCGGTCCCGTGGCCAGCGGCCGCCCGCGGCGCGCTGCTCTCGCTGCTCGGGGCCGGCCGAAGCGCGATCGCCGTGTGGGAGGCCCTCGACACCGAGGGCCTGATCACGGCGCTGATCCCGGACTGGGAGCGGGTGCGGAACCGGCCGCAGCGCAACCCGCTGCACCGGTTCACCGTGGACCGCCACCTGGTCGAGGCGGCCGCGCACGCCGCCACGCTCACCCGCGAGGTCGCCCGGCCCGACCTGCTGCTGCTTGCCGCGCTGCTGCACGACATCGGCAAGGGCTGGCCAGGCGATCACAGCGCCACCGGCGAGATCGTCGCCAGGGACGCCGGGCGCCGGATGGGCCTGCCGGCTGCGGACGTCGACCTCGTCTCCGCCGCCGTCCGGTACCACCTGCTGCTTCCGATGGTGGCCACCCGGCGGGACCTGGACGATCCGGTGACCGTCCGGCAGGTGGCGGACGTGGTGGCGGGCCGGGCGCTGCTTGAGCTGCTGCACGCGCTCGCCATCGCGGACGGGCTCGCGACCGGGCCCGCGGCGTGGAACGACTGGAAGGCCGGGCTGGTCGCCGACCTGGTCAGGCGGGTGGCGGCCGTGCTGGCCGGCGAGCCGGCGCCGGCGCCCGCGCCGCTGCGGGATGACCAGCTGGCGCTGGCCGCCGACGGCGGCCCTGCCGCCCGGGTCCGCGGGTCCGAGGTGACCGTGGTCGCGCCCGACCGGCCCGGCCTGCTGTGGCGGGCCGCCGGCGTGCTCGCCTCGCACCGGCTGACGGTGCGGGGGGCCAATGCGAGCTCCCTTGGCCGGACCGCGGTCAGCGTGTTCGATGTCGAGCCCGAGTACGGCGAGCCGCCGGACGCGACGCTGGTCGCCGCGGATCTGTGCCGGATGCTGCAGGGGCGGCTGAACGTCGAGGAGCGGCTCGAGCGGCGTGCCAGGGCGGCCCCGCCGCAGGCGGTGGTTCCGGCACCCCGGGTGACGCTGGTCGACGAGGCGTCCGAAACCGCGACGGTGGTCGAGGTGCGCGCGCACGACGCGCCGGGGCTGCTGTGGCGGGTGGGGCGCGCGTTCGGCGACCGCGGCCTGGACGTGCGCGCGGCGCGGGTGGAGACGCTGGGCGCCGAGGTGGTCGACGTGTTCTACGTGACCGACGCGCAGGGCAAGCCGCTGGTCGACGAGGAGGTGCGGCGCGGGCTCGTGCACGCCGTACTCGCCGCGGTAAGGGACTCGGCGCGCGACTCGGCGCCCGACAGGACACAGGTACCACCCGGGGTTCGGTAGCCTGGGTTTGTGTTTGACACCCTTTCTGACCGGCTGACGCAGGTATTCTCGGCGCTGCGCGGCCGCGGGCGGCTGTCCGCCGCCGACATCGACGCTACGGCCAGGGAGATACGCATCGCCCTGCTTGAGGCGGATGTCGCCCTTCCCGTGGTCAGGAAGTTCATCGCGCGGGTCAAGGAGCGAGCCGGCGGCGAGGAGGTCTCCGCCGCGCTGAACCCGGCGCAGCAGGTCATCAAGATCGTGCACGAGGAACTCGTCACCATCCTGGGCGGCGAGACCAGGCGGCTGCGGTTCGCCAAGGTGCCGCCGACCGTGATCATGCTGGCGGGCCTGCAGGGCGCGGGCAAGACGTCGGTCGCGGCCAAGCTCGCGCTGTGGCTGAAGGAGCAGGGCAACACGCCGATGCTGGTCGCCGCCGACCTGCAGCGGCCCAACGCAGTGCAGCAGTTGCAGGTGCTCGGCGAGCGGGCCGGCGTGCCGGTCTTCGCGCCGTCGCCAGGCAACGGTGTCGGCGACCCGGTGGCGGTCGCGCGGCAGTCGATTGACGAGGCGCGGCGGCGCCAGCAGAACATGGTCATCATCGACACCGCGGGCAGGACCGGCGTCGACGCGGACATGATGGCGCAGGCCGTCGCGATCAGGGACGCCACGGAACCGGACGAGATCCTGTTCGTCGTCGACGCGATGATCGGCCAGGACGCGGTGGCCACCGCGCAGGCGTTCCTCGACGGCGTGGGATACGACGGCGTGGTGCTGACCAAGCTCGACGGCGACGCGCGCGGCGGCGCGGCGCTGTCCATCGTGGAGCTGACCGGCCGGCCGATCATGTTCGCCTCCTCCGGTGAGAAGCTCGAGGACTTCGACCTGTTCCACCCGGACCGGATGGCGTCCAGGATCCTCGACCTCGGCGACGTGCTCACCCTGATCGAGCAGGCGGAGAAGGCGTTCGACGCCGAGCAGACCGCCTCGCTGGCCGGGCGCATCGCCTCCGGCGAGGGCTTCACGCTCGAGGACTTCGTGGAGCAGCTGTCCATGGTCCGCAAGCTCGGGCCGATCGGGAACCTGCTCGGCATGCTGCCAGGCGCGCAGAAGAACAAGGAGCTGCTCTCCCAGGTCAACGACAAGGACCTGGACCGGGCCGAGGCCATCGTCAGGTCCATGACGCCCGAGGAACGGCGCAGCCCGAAGATCATCAACGGCTCGCGCCGGGCGCGCATCGCCAAGGGCTCGGGCGTCGCGGTCGGCGAGGTCTCCCAGCTGGTCACGAACTTCTTCGAGGGCCAGAAGCAGATGAAGGCGATGTTCAGCGGCGCCATGCCGGGCATGCCGCCCGGCATGGGCGCCATGGCCCGGCGGGCGGCCAAGTCCGGCTCGCGCGGCAAGAAGGGCAACAAGAAGAAGCCGGCCAGAAGCGGCGACCCGCGGCGGGCCGCGGAGATCGCGCGCGGCGCCCAGGAGCGCTCCGCGCCGGGGGCGCAGGACGCCGCGGCGGCCCTGGGAGGGCCGCCCGGACTCGGCGGCCTGCCCGAGGGCTTCGCCGACAGCCTGACCGAGGGCCTCGCGGGCCTGAACTTCCCGCCCCCTTCGCAAGGCCCGGGCAACATCCCCGCCGCGTTCCGCGGCGGCAACCCCAAGCGCCGCGACAAGAAGAAGTAACCGGGCCGCTCACTCCTGGGCCGCTCACTCCTGGGCCGCTCACTCCGGTGACAGCGCGCGGACGGTCGCGATGGTGTCGGCCTCGGCGGCGGTCTTGTCCTCCCGGTAGCGCAGCACGCGGGCGAACCGCAGCGCGAGGCCGCCCGGGTAGCGCGGGCTGCGCTGCACCCCGTCGAAGGCGATCTCCACCACTAGCTCCGGCCGGACGTAGACGGTAAAGGAGTCCCTGCGATCCTCCAGTGCCAGTAGCCGCTCGGTCTGCCAGATAAGCAGCTCGTCGGTGAGGCCCTTGAACGTCTTGCCGAGCATGACGAAGCCCCCGCCCTCCGGGTCGCGGGCGCCCAGGTGCAGGTTGGACAGCCAGCCGCGGCGCCGCCCGTGTCCCCACTCGACGGCGAGCACCACCAGGTCCAGCGTGTGCCGCGGCTTGACCTTGATCCACCCGGCCCCCCGGCGGCCCGCCGCGTACGGGGCGTCAAGCGACTTGACCACGACGCCCTCGTGCCCGCGCGCGATCGCGTCACGGAAGAACGCGGCGGCTTCGTCGGCCGAGTTCGTGACCAGCCGCGGCATCAGTAGCCCCGCAGGGACCGCCCAGGTCAGCTCGGCGTGCCTGCGCCAGTACTCCAGGTCGATCAGGTCCGCGCCGTCCAGGTGCAGCGCGTCGAAGAGGAATACCGACAGCGGCACCGCCGGAATCGCCTCGCCGCCCTCGAACGCGCCGCCGACCGCGCTGGCGGCCCGGGAAGCCGTGTCCTGGAAGGGCAGCGGCCTGCCGTTCTCGCGCAGCGCGATCAGCTCGCCGTCGAGCACCGCCGCGCGCACCGGCAGCTTTGCCAGCTCCGCCACCACCTCTGGAAGCCTGCTGGTGATCTCGTCAAGCGTGCGGGTGAACAGCCGCACGCTGCCGCCGGCCAGGTGGGCCTGGATCCTGATGCCGTCCAGCTTCCACTCCACGGCGCACTCCACGGCGCACTCCACGGGGGCCGATGCCCCCGGGCCGCCGATCTTGGCGAGCGCGTCGGAGATGCTGGGCGCGCTCGCGGCGAGCATCGGCCGCACCGGGCGGCCCACCTCACGGCCGAAGGCCGCCAGCGCCTCGCCACCGCCCGCGAGCGCCGCGGCGGCCACCGCCCCCAGCGACCCCCGCAGCATCATGGCCCGGCGCACCTGGCCGACCGGCACCGACGCGGCCCTGGCCACCGCCTCGGTCATGACTCCCTCCAGCGCCCCCTGCCGCAGCTCGCCGGACAGCAGCCCGAACAGGAACTGCTGCTCATCGCCGGTGGCCCGGCCGAAGAGCTCGCCGACGAGCGCCTTGCGCGCGGCCACCGAGCCGGGGCCAAAGACCGCGCCGATCGCGGACAGGCCCGCGTCCACGTCGCTGAGCGTGAGGGTGGCCTCCGCCGCCGGCGGGAATCCGCTGCGTAGGGCCGCCCAGCCGACGCCGATCTGCCGCTGCGGCAGCTCACCCGACAGGTACGCGACCGCGATCGGCACCTCGAGCGGCCCCGCCTCGCGCAGGGCGGCGGCCAGCATGTCGATCTTCGCGAGCCGGGCGCTTGTCGCGGCCACGGCGCGGGACACCTCGGCGATCCGGATCAGCAGCACACGAACATTCTGCAGCCCGGCACCGACATGCCGGCCCCTAGACGCTCAGGCGAAGATCATGAGGTCGCGCAGCTCGTCCACCCGGTCCGGCCGCAGTTCGGTGTAGGCGCACAGCTCGTCGGCGCTGGCGAACCTGCCGAGCTTGTCCCGCGCGGCGAGCACGTCGGTCACCTCGCCCTGGGCAAGGCCCAGCTTCGCCGCGAGCACGGCAGGAGGCACGTGGTTGACGTCAATCAGGCCGCCGTCGTCGTAATCCCGCTGCAGGTCGGGCCGGCCGATCCGCATCTCCCTTGCCAGGCCGGGGTCGCGGGCCAGCAGCTGCCTGGCTTCCTTCCTGCGCTCGATCCTGTCCCGCGCCGCCGCCAGTGCCTGCTGGTTGCGCTGCCGTGGGCCCAGGGGCATCGCCGGACCCAGCGGCGCCACCGCGCGCGAGGGCCGGAACAGCACGGCCGCGTGCACCGCGGCGCAGCCCGCGAGCGCGACGATGAACCCGCCGACAGCCGCGCCGGCGCCGCTGCTTGGGTTGACTGCTCCCAGCGCGACGAAAATCGCCACGGTCGCCGCCAGGTACGCGGCGAACACCGCCCAATCCTTCCTTCTGCGCTGGATCAGCGCGTAGGCGAGGAACGGGGCGAAGGAGAGGAAGCCGATCGACCAGACCGGTATCAGCGCCCACCAGACCTGGCGCAGCGCCTTCCTGGTCCGGGCCCGCCGCTCGGCATCGCGGTCATTCCAGCGCTCTGGCGTCAACCCGGCCTCCCCTGGACTGCGCGGCCCCATCCAGCCATCCAGACTAGCCGGGCTGACCCCCACGCCGCCGCAGCAGGCCGCGGCGGCCGTTGCTGCCGGGCTCCCATAGCCAGTAGCCGACCGGGAACAGCCGGACGTGCAGGTGATCGTCGATCAGGCCCCAAAGGCCGCGCCTGGCGAATATCGCCACGCCCATCGCCACCACCCCAAGGATGATCAGGTACCAGACGTTGTAGGAGGCCAGCGTCTGCTGCAGGACCATGTACACGATCGTGCCAAGGATCGGCCCCTCGATCGTGCCGAGCCCGCCGATGATCACCGCGAATGCCATTTCGGCGGTCCACTGCACGTTGAACGCGGCGCTTGGCTGCACCGCAAGCTGGCTGATGATGTACACGCCGCCGGCCGCTCCGCAGCCGATCCCGGCCACGATGAAGACCAGCATCCTGGCGAAGCCGACCCGCGCGCCGGAGCTGCGCGCGGCCACCTCGTCGTCCCTGATCGCGGTGAGCACCAGGCCCAGCCTGCCGCGCAGCAGCAGGTACATCGCGCCGAGCGCGAGCACGCTCACGGCCAGCCCGATCCAGTATGTGTCGGCCTCCAGCAGCGTCGGGCTGATCGCGGACAGACCGGGCAGCGGCGCGCCGGTTCCGCTGCCGAGCGCGGGGAACTTCTCGATGACCAGCATGATGGTGGTGGCGAGCACCCAGGTGGCGATAGCGAAGTACCCGCTGCGCAGCCGGGAGACCAGCCACCACAGCGGCACGGCGGCCACCCCGCAGCCGATCGCCGCCACCGGAAGCGCGGCGAACGGCGAGGTGCCGTGCATGGCCAGTACCAGCACGAAGTACGCCCCGAGCCCGAGGAACGCCTGCTGTCCCACCGACATCAGGCCCGCGTATCCCGCGAGCAGGTTCCACATACTCGCCAGCGTGAGGATGATGAACGCCTGCACCATGATCGTCGTGGTGCCCGAGTAGACGATGTAGGGGAACAGCGCGAGCACCACGACGACGGCGAGCACGCCGAGCCCGGTCCAGGCCACGTTCCTCCGCGACCTGGTTACCCGGAATTTTTCTACCGAACGAATGGTGGTATCAGTCGCCACGCTCATACTCTGTTCTCCCGCTCGCCTGCAGACCAAGGCTCGCTCACTCTGCTATCCCGCTCGCCTGCAGACCAAGGCTCGCTCATACTCTGTTCCCCCGCTCGCCTGCAGACCAAGGCTCGCTCATGATGGCGCCCCCCGTGCGACCAGGCCCTGCGGCCGGAGCACCAGCACGGCAAGGAAGACGATGTACCCGGCGAGGAGTCCGTCAGATGAATTGATCTGCTGGCCGATCTCCTGGGCCACGCCGAGCACGACGCCGCCGACCAGCGTGCCCCACAGCGACCCCAGCCCGCCGATCACCACCGCTGCGAACGCGAACAGCAAGATGGTGTCGGTACCTGTGGTGGGGGCGAACTGGGAGTACAGGCCCTGGGCGATGCCTGCCAGCCCCACCGAGCCGACCGCGATCGCCGCCGCGATGCCGAACACGTGCCGGTAGTCCACGCCGGAAAGCTGGGCCGCCTCCTTGTCGTCGGCCACCGCGCGGATCAGCCGGCCGTACTTGGACGCGGACAGGAAGTACTGCAGGCCGAGCAGCAAGACCACGGCCACGGCCAGGATCAGCAGCAGCAGGTAGGCGATCTGGATCTGCGAGCCGAGGGAGAACGAGGCGGTGATGATCGAGTCGTTGACCCCGAGTGAGTGGCTGTCGGCGTTGACGAACTGGAGCAGCGCGTTCTCGATCACCACCGACAACCCGAACGTGACGAGCAGCGTGGTCAGGACGCTGCGGTCGAGCGCCGCCTGGATCAGCGTCCGCTGCAGCCCGTAGCCAAGCACCGCCATGATCGGCACCACGATGAGGAACGACCACAGCACGGGCACGTGCGTGATCGCGATGACCCCGAGCGCGACGTAGCCGCCCACGACGGCGAGGTCGCCGTGCGCGAGGTTGACGACCTTCATGACCCCGAACATCAGCGACAGCCCGCAGGCGAACAGCGCGTACAGGCCGCCGGTCAAGATCCCCTGGATGACGTCGTTGACCCAGTCCATAACTCTGCCTCCTCGGGGGGGACGACCCCCCCCAGACCCCCCCTGATCATGGGGGGGCTGGCCGCCCCCCCATAC
>JBOHCG010000384.1:0-7536 GCA_050698735.1 Streptosporangiaceae bacterium
GATCGCCCGCACCCTGCAGAGCCCCGTCCCGGGCGCCGACATCCACCCGGACTGCGTAGCGGCCTACGAGGAGGCCAGCAGCTTGCTGGCCAGCCTTGGCCACGAGGTCGAGGACATCGCGCTGCCGCTCGGCCCGGACGTGGTCCCGTACTTCGAGACCCTGTGGTACGGCTACGCCACGCTCGCCCCCATCGACCCGTCCCAGGAGGGCATGCTCCGCCCGCTGACCCGCTACCTGCGCGAGAAGGGGAACGCCACCGGGGCCGCCGAACTCATCTTCGCCCAGGCCTACCTGCAGGCCGTCACCCGTGTGGCGGTCACCGTGCTCGGCGCCTACGACGCGGTGCTGACCCCGACCCTGGCCAGGCCCCCGGTGCCGGTCGGCTATTTCGACGAGGTCGAGCCCGCGGAGAACTTCGAGCGGCAGAAGCTCTTCACGCCGTTCACCGCGATCTACAACATGGCCGGCCTGCCGGCCGTGAACGTCCCGCTGCACTGGAACGCCGAGGGACTGCCGATCGGCATCATGCTGGCCGGCCGGATGGGCGACGAGGGCACGCTGATCTCGCTGTCCGCCCAACTGGAGAAGGCCCGCCCGTGGAAGGACAGGCACCCCCCGATCTGGTAGCGGACGCCGCTTTCGCCGCAGTCGGCCGAACGCCCCTCCGGTGATACAACTGGTCCCATGCACTTTGGTGCCGGGCGCAGGCACCGGAGCCGCGCGCTCGGCCGGACAGTCAACATCGTCGCAGCCGTCGCAGTGTCGGTCGTCCTGCTCGGCGTGCTCGGCTTCGGCTACGGCGGCATCCCCGCCCTCGGCCCCGCGCTCGATCCTGGCCGCGGCGTGTGGACCTCGGCCATAGCAGGCGAGCCGGTCCGCTCGCAGACCCTTAGCCTCCCCGGCCTGCGGCAGCGCGTCACCGTCACGTTCACCGCGAACGGCGTCGCCAGCATCGAGGCCGCGACCGACCACGACATGTTCCTCGCGCTCGGCTACGTGCACGCCAGGTTCCGGCTGACCGAGATGGACGAGGAACGCCGCCTGGGGGAGGGCCGCCTGGCCCAGCTGGCCGGCCCGTCCGACCTGGCCTCGGACAAGTTCGAGCTGCAACTGGGCCTGCTTCGTACCGCGCAGCTCGAATGGGCGCAGATGCCGAAGGACGGCATGGCCGCCCAGGCGCTGATCGCCTACGCCCAGGGCGTGAACGACGACATCGCGCAGGTCCGCGCCGACGGCCAGTGGCCCGCCACGTTCACCCTGGCTGGCGTGTACCCCGCCCCGTGGACCCCGGTCGACAGCCTGGTCATCCAGGGCGAGCTTACCCAGGTGCTTGACTTCACCTCGACACCGCTCGACTACGCCCTGCTGGAGCGCTCGCTCGGCACGGCCCGGACCATGGCCTGGTTCCCGGTCATCGCCCCGAACGCCCAGACCCCCTACGACCCCGGCCCCTACCGCAAGCTCCCGCTGACCCCGCTGACCCCGCTGACCCCGCTGACCCCGCTGACCCCGCTGTCGCCCGGTGCGGAGAATCCCGTGCCCGGCGTAAGCACCACGGCCCGTTCTGGCATAACAGCGGCGGAAGCGCAGGCGGCGGGCACCCTGCTCGCCCAGCTCAGCCAGCTTCCCGCGGGCCAGCTGCACAGCTACCCCGACAGCAACGCGTGGGCCGCGAACGGCCCCGCCGTCAAAACCGGGGCCGTCAAAACCGGGGCTGTCAAAACCGGCGCCGCCGCCACAGGCGGCAAAAACGACAGAGCCCTGCTGGCCGGCGACCCGCACCTGCCGCAGACGCTGCCCTCGATCTGGTACGAGGTCGCGATGTCCGCCCCGGGCTTCGACGTGGCCGGCGTCAGCGTGCCCGGCCTGCCCGGCATCCTGATCGGCCACAACGCGCACATCGCCTGGTCGCTCACCGACACCCAGAACCAGGCCACCTTCTTCTACGACGAGCGAACCAGAGGAAACCAGTACTACTGGGACGGCAAATGGCGCCCGATGCAGGTGCTGCACTACGACATCCCGGTGCGCGGCGCCGCCGCCGTGCACCTGACCGTCGACCTCACCGTGCACGGCCCGGTCATGACCCAGGCCGGGCAGAGGACGTCGGTCGACTGGATGGGCAACGTCCCCTCACCGGACCTGCAGGCCATGCTCACCGTCAATCAGTCCTCCGACTTCGCGCAGTTCAAGGCCGCGCTGGCCGGCTGGTACGCGCCGTCGCAGAACTTCGTCTACGCGGATGAGGCCGGCAACATCGGCGCGATCTCGGCCGGCTACTACCCGCAGGTCGCCGCGGCCTGCCAGCCCTGGCTGCCGATGCCGGGCACCGGCGCGTGCGACATCAAGGGCGTCGTCCCCTACGCCGCGATCCCGCAGGTCTACGACCCGCCCTCGCACGTGCTCGCCACCGCCAACCAGCGCCCGGTCACCGCCGCCTACCCGTATTACATCGGCACCAGCGCCAACTTCTTCGACCCCGGCTACCGCGCAGCCACCATCTACGCCGCGCTGGAGTCCGCGCCGCCGACCCCGGCCGGCTTCGCCGCCCTGCAGACCAGCCTGACCGACCAACTCGCCGTCCGCATCGTGCCAAAGCTGCTGTCCGCGCTGGCTGGTGCCCCTCTTTCTTATCCAGAACGAGCCGTGGTATCTCTCCTGCGAACCTGGCACGGCACGATGGCGACTCAGTCCGCGGCGGCCACGGTCTGGTGGACGTTCTGGGATGATTACCTCACGGCGGTCTTCCAGCCGTGGTGGACCCACGCGAAGGTCGCCGCCGGCAAGGACCCCGGGGGCCTGGACGTCTCCGTCGGCCAGTTCAGCCTGGACGAGGACCTGGAGGCGTGGACGCTGCACGACCCGGCGAACCCGGCGTTCTCGCTCCCGTCCGGTGCGCGGCGGGCGGCGCCGCAGGTGATGCGCCAGGCCCTCGCCACCGCGGTCGCGCACCTGGAAAAGACGCTCGGCGGCACGCCCGCCTCCTGGACCTGGGGCCGCCTGCACTCCCGCGAGTTCCCCGCGGTCAGCGGCGCCAACGGCCTCGGCTACGGCCCCCGCCCGGCCGGCGGCGACCTGTTCACCCCGGACGCCGCCGACGGCGGCCTGAGAGCGTCCGCCGGCCCTAGCTGGCGGATGATCGTCACCCTGTCCCCCTCCGGCGTCAGCGCCGAGGGCGTCTACCCGGGCGGCCAGAGCGAGAACCCGGCCTCCCCTTGGTATGACAACCTGATCCCGCTCTGGTGGAACGGCCAGTACCTCCCCGTCCCCGTCCCCGCCCGCCCCGCCGGCCCCCTGAAGTGGACACTGACTGCGGCGGCCTCAAATGCCTGATCCACGCCGCCGCACCCCCACCCCTGCTGGCACCCGCACCCACACCTCGACGGGCGACCATGGATGACCCCCGTCGGCTGGGCCGAAAGGGCGCCTACCGGCTCGGCGAGCTGAAGTCCGCCGCCAAGCCGCCGCCGCGCGCGAGGGCCCGGCACGAGCCGTCGTTCGGGACGCGGCGCTCGCGCGGCTCGCTCACCCGGTGGCTGGCCGCGTGCGCGGTCACCGCGGCGCTCCTCGGCGTCGGCGCCGCGTTCGGGCTGTGGTTCCTGCCGTTCGTGGCCGGGATCCTGGCCGGGGTGGCGCCGTGGCGGGTGCGTTTGGCCCTGGGCCTGGTGGTGCTCGCCGTGTGCGTGGGCTGGGGCGCGGCGCTGGCCTGGCCTGCCCTGTCCGGCGCTCCGGCAGGCGCGACCGCCCGGGTCGTCGCCGCGCTGGCCGGCCTGCCCCCGCACGCCGGGGTCGGCGTGGCGGCCACCCTGCTCATCGGCGTCCTGCAGGCCGTTGTCGCGGTGTGGCTCGCCCGCGCCCTGACCTACCGCCTAAGGTAGCGTGGCGGATCCGGCGCGGCACTGGCCCCGCGTGCCGCGCTACCATCACCCCATGTCCGGAAATAGCGGCTCACCGGAAGCGGCGCCTGAGTTGGACACCCGCCACGCCCACTCCGCCCGCGTCTACAACTACTGGCTGGGCGGCAAGGACAACTACGCCGCCGACCGGGAGGCCGCCGAGCAGGCGATCGCCGCGAACCCCGGCATCGTGGCGGACGTGCGGGCGAACCGGGCGTTCCTTGCCAGGGTGGTGCGCCACCTGGCCGCGGACTGCGGCGTCCGCCAGTTCCTCGACATCGGCACCGGGCTGCCAACGGCCAACAACACCCATCAGGTGGCGCAGGCGGTCGCCCCGGAGGCACGGGTCGTCTACGCCGACAATGACCCCGTGGTCCTCGCCCATGCCCGCGCCCTGCTCACCGGCACCCTCGAGGGCTCGACTGCCTACCTCGAGGCCGACCTGCGCGATACCTCGGTCATCTTGACCGAAGCGGCACAGACGCTGGACTTCGGCGCGCCGGTGGCGCTGATGCTGCTGATCATCCTGCACCTGATCCCGGACTCCGACGACCCGTACGGCATCGTGGCCACGCTGATGAGCGCCCTGCCAGCGGGCAGCTACCTGGTGCTCGCCCATCCAGCCAGCGACATCCGCGCGGCAAGCATGGCCGAGATGACCAAGCGCGTGAACGAGCGGATGAGCGGTCCCAAGGCGACCATGCGCGA
The DNA here is from genome assembly GCA_050698735.1 of Streptosporangiaceae bacterium. GTDB lineage: Bacteria > Actinomycetota > Actinomycetes > Streptosporangiales > Streptosporangiaceae > Palsa-504. Next base: position 4,606 of record JBOHCG010000384.1, read on the forward strand.
CCGGGCCGCGATCCTGCGCTTCTTCGACGGGCTCGACCTGATCGACCCGGGCGTCGTGCAGCCCCAGCAGTGGCGTCCCGACCCTCACCCCGACCCGGACGTCCCCGCCCCCGACCAGGTGACAGCCTGGTGCGGAGTGGCCAGGAAGCGCTGACGCCGGATGACGCGGGCCGCGGCGCGCCTCATATAGTGCCGGTGTGACTTCAACTGCGCCGGTCAGCGCGATCCTGCTCGACGCGGGCGGGGTCCTGCTGTTCCCGGAACCGGACCTCACGCTGCCGTCGCTGCGCGCCGCGGGCCTCTCGCCCGACCTGACCATGCTGGAGCGGGCCCACTACCAGGCCATGGTGGGCCAGGACCTGGCCGCCACGCCGCCGGGCCCGCACACCTGGCGGCGTGACTACCTGCGCGGCTACGTCACCGCGTGCGGCGCGGACAGCAGCCAGCGCGACGTCCTCGCCGCCGAGCTGGTCCCGGCGTTCACCGGCCTGAGCTGGGCGCACACCGGCGCGAACACACTGGACGGCTTGCGCGCCCTGGCCGCGCTTGGCCTGCCGCTCGGCATCGTCTCCAACTCCGACGGCACCGTCCAGGGCCAGCTCCGCGCCGCCGGCCTCTGCTATGTCCCTGCGGGACCGGCCGCGCCCCCAGACCAGGCCGGCGCAGACCAGGCCGGCGCAGACCAGGCCGGCGCAGACCAGGCCGGCGCAGACCAGGCCGGCGCGGACGGGGCCGGAGTCCCGGTCGGCGTCATCATCGACTCCGCGGTGGTCGGCGTGGCCAAGCCTGATCCCGCGATCTTCCGCATCGCGCTGGACGCGCTTGGGGTGCCCCCGAGCGGTACCGTCCTCTACGTCGGCGACAGCCTCAGGTACGACGTGGCCGGCGCGCTCGCCGCCGGCCTGCAGCCGGTCCACTTCGACCCGTACGGCTACTGCCCGGCGCCCGACGGCCACCGGCACGTCTCCAGCCTGGTCGGCCTGGCCGCCGAGATCGGAAGATAACCGCCGGACGTTCGTGACCACCCGGCTCCAACCCGGACAGCCGGGTGAAGCGGGAGAGCTATTCGGTTCGGTTTTCGTCCTGCGCTGGCGATAAACTACGGGCTTCCGCGAGAAACTACGGGCTTGGCGTAAGCGCTGCCCGAAAGCGAGAGCCGCAGATCATGCGCTGGTCCACCATGCACATCCCGACGCTGCGCGACGACCCGGCGGACGCCGGCGCGCCCAGCCACCGCCTGCTGCTCCGCGCCGGGTACATCCGCCAGCTGATGGCCGGGCACTACTCGATGCTGCCGCTCGCCCAGCGGGTCAGGCTGAAGGTCATCCAGGTCATCCGGGAGGAGATGGACCGGATCGGGGCGCAGGAGATCCTGATGCCGGTCATGCACCCGGGCGAGCTGTGGCAGCGCAGCGGGCGCTGGCAGGTGATGGGCGAGGAGATGTTCCGGCTGAAGGACCGGCGCGGTGCGGATCTGGCCCTCGGCATGACCCACGAGGAGGTCGTCTCCACCCTCGCGACCGAGCTCGAGTCCTACCGCGAGCTGCCGCAGATGTGGTACCAGTTCCAGACCAAGCTGCGCGACGAGCCGCGGCCCAAGGCCGGCCTGATGCGCACCCGCGAGTTCACCATGAAGGACTCCTACAGCTTCGACCTGGGCTGGGACGAGCTCGACGTGTCCTTCAACCGCCACCGCGAGGCCTACCAGCGGTCCTTCGAGCGCCTCGGCATCCCGGCGATCCAGGCCGAGGCGTCCAACGGCACGATGGGCGGCTCGGATTCCATCGAGTTCGTCTGCCCGGCGCAGGCCGGCGAGGACACCGTCATCTACTGCCCGAACTGCGGCTACGCGGCCAACATAGAAAAGGCCACGTCCCGGTTGGATCTCATAGAAGATTCTTCAGAACGAACGGTGGTGCTTCCCGCCCCCGAGTCTTTCCCGACCCCGGGCGTGCGGACCATCGAAGACCTCGCCACCGGGTACCAGGCCCCGGCCGATCGCCAGGTCAAGACCCTCGTCTACTTCATCGACGGCACCCTCACCCTGGTCCTGCTGCGCGGTGACCACGCGCTGAACGAGCAGAAGCTGGTCGACGCCACCGCGGCGGCCGCCATCCGCCCCGCGCAGCCCGAGGAGATCCGTGACGCGCTCGGCGCGCTGCCTGGCAGCCTCGGCGCGGTCGGCACTCTGCCTTCCAAAGTCGGGGCACACCCGGTCCTCGCCGACGAGGCGCTCCGCGGCAGGCGCGGCATGTATACCGGCGCCAACGTCGACGACATGCACCTGCGCGGCGTGGAGGTCGAGCGGGACATCGCCGTGGCCCGGTGGGCGGACCTGCGCGAGGCGGCGGAGGGCGACCCGTGCGCCCGCTGCGGCGAGCCGCTGCAGACGCTGCGCGGCATCGAGGTCGGGCACATCTTCAAGCTCGGCTACAAGTTCAGCAATGCGCTCGGGATCAGCGTGTCCGGCCCGGACGGCAAGCCGCTGCGGCCGATCATGGGCTGCTACGGCATCGGCGTCGAGCGCGCCATGGCCACGATCGTCGAGGTCCACCACGACGAGAAGGGCATCATCTGGCCGGCCGCGGTCGCGCCGTTCGAGGTCGTGGTCGTGATCGCCCAGCAGGACGACCCGGGCGTCTCCGGTGCGGGGGAGCAGGTCTACCAGGCGCTGCTCAACGCGGGCGTGGAGGTCATCGTGGACGACAGGCAGGTGCGGGCCGGCGTCAAGTTCAGCGACGCCGAACTGGTCGGCATCCCGTTCCGGGTCACGGTGGGCAAGCGCGGCCTGGCCGCGGGCACCGCCGAGCTGACCGACCGCGCCACCGGCTCGACCACGCACATCGCCCTCGACGAGCTGCCCAAGCACGTCCGCGAGGCGGTTGCCTCCGCCATCGCCGCGCACCGGTGAGCAGCCCGCGACGACCTAGG